>PAJA01000060.1 GCA_002705185.1 Nitrospina sp.
ATGACGATTCAGTGGGGTAAAAACCTGATTGAGAATAAAATGCCTGAAGCGCATTGGTATACAGAGATCATGGAACGTGGTGGTACACTCGTTTCGATCGCTCCTGAGTACAACCCGCCTGCAACTAAAGCGGACTACTGGGTGCCAGTTCGTGCTGGTCTTTCTGACATCGCCCTATTTTTGGGTGTTGCTAAAATTATCATGGACGAAGGACTTGTCGATGTAGACTTCGTTAAGGACTATACAGATATGCCTCTGTTGGTTCGAACGGATACTCTAGTTCGATTGCATCCTGATGATTTTATCCCAGGTTATAAAGCTCAGGCACTGCCGAAAGACGGCTTCACCACAAAGTGGATGAAGAACTTTAACCGTGACATGATGCCTGACTTTACCGTTTGGGATACCAATACGGATAAGCCGGTAGCTATCACGCGCGAAGACATCGGCGCTAAGATGAGAAAGAAAAATATCGATCCAGCATTGGACGGTGTTTTTGATATTAAACTCGTAAGCGGCAAAACCATCACGGCAATGCCTCTATATGAGATGTATAAAGTTCATCTTAAGGATTATGACGTTGATACTACCAATCAAATTTGTCACGCTCCTAAGGACTTAATCGTCCGTTTGGCGCGAGACATTGGTACTATCAAACCTGTTGAAATCCATTATGGTGAAGGTATCAACCATTACTTCCACGCTACGATGCATAACCGTGCATCTTACGTTCCTCTAATGCTGACAGGTAATGTCGGTCCTAAGGGTTCTGGCTCTCATACTTGGGCTGGTAACTACAAGGCTGGTAACTACCAAGGTTCGCATTGGTCTGGACCTGGCTTCGCGGCCATGGTTGCGGAAGATCCTTTCAACACAATTCTCGACGCTTCCAAGAATGTAGATTGGAAGAATGTTAAGGGTTACTTGAAGGGTGAGGAAGTCAGTTACTGGGCGCATCGTGATAAAGCGCTGATCGTAAATACCCCGCGCTATGGCCGGAAAGTATTTACAGGTCGTACGCATATGCCTACGCCTACGAAACTGGTATGGTTTGTTAACGTTAACGTTATCAATAATGCTAAGTGGTTCTACGAGTTAGTGTTCAACACCAACAACAACGTAGACATGATCGTAGCTCAGGACATTGAGTTCACCGGTTCTTGTGAGTACAGTGATATCGTACTTGCTCCGAACAGTTGGGCTGAGTTCGAAAGTTATGAAATCACTTCTGCATGTTCTAATCCTTTTCATCAGATTTGGGGCGGAACGGGAATCAAACCTATCTTCGATACCATCGATGATAACTTGATTCATCGTGAGTTCTCTCGTCGTCTCGCAGAGGTGACTGGTGACAAGCGTTTTGCTGATCATATGAAGGTTTATGAGGGTAAAGCGCCGAACCGAACCAAAGCTATGATTCGCCGGTTGTTCACGACGTCTACAACGGGTATGGGTTATAACATCGATGATATCATCAACGGTAAGTATGGTGAGCCGGGATGTTGTCTGTTGTTATTCAGAACCTATCCTCGATCTCCTTTCTGGGAGATGTATACGGAGTCTAAACCTTACTACACGCCTAACGGCCGCATCCAGTTCTACAATGATGAGCCAGAAGCGATTGAGTATGGTGAAAACTTTATCGTTCACAGAGAAGGCCCAGAAGCAACGCCTTACCTGCCGAACGTAATCGTATCAACCAATCCTTANATCCGNCCNGATGANTACGGNATCCCGGAAGACGAGCAAGATCCGGATCTNCGTCACGTNCGNAACATCAAGAANCCTTGGTCTGCNGTNCGTACGACTAANAACTTCTTGTGGGANAANGGNTANCGNTTCTATTGTGTNACNCCNAAATCNCGNCATACAGCGCATAGTTCTTGGGCAACCACTGACTGGAACATGATCTGGAACAACAACTTTGGTGATCCTTATCGAATGGATAAACGATCTCCTGGTGTTGGTGAGTGGCAGGTACACATGAATCCATTCTTGTGTAAAGATCTTGGAATCAACGATGGTGACTATATCTANTGTGATGCTAATCCTGCGGATCGGCCTTACATGGGTTGGAAACCTTCTGATCCTAGATATAAAGTGGCGCGGTTGATGCTTCGGGCTAAGTACAACCCAGCATATCCGTATCACACCACCATGATGAAGCATGCAACGTGGATTGCCACCGAGCGTACTGTTAAGGCTCATGAAGAACGGCCTGACGGACGTGCGATGTCAATGACTACTCCTTACCAGAGTAACTTCCGGTATGGTGGTCAGCAGTCCATCACGCGATCTTGGTTGATGCCTATGCATCAGACTGATAGTCTGTTCCATAAAGCAAAAACTAAGATGAAATTCAAACACGGCTATGAGGCCGATAACCATGCGGTTAACGCAGTACCAAAAGAAACGCTGGTTAAGTTCTCTAAAGCTGAGGATGGTGGTTTGCATGGTAAAGGACTCTGGGAGCCAGTAAGAACTGGTTATACCCCAGAATCACCGTTGAAAGACCGTTTTGCAGAGATGTATCTAGCGGGTCAGTATATCCGTGTGAAAATCTAAGCAATGGTGGTCCTCCCAAATTTGGGAGGGCCGCCTTATGGTATTTCAACGTTAACTAATAAAAGGAGGTACGATAATGCCTGAAGTCTATAACTGGCAGCTAGGTCGGATGGCCACATACGTCTACGACGAAAAGCATCCGAAGGAGCAGTTCACGTTCGTATTTAACACGAACCGTTGTATTGCTTGTCAGACCTGTACGATGGCCCATAAATCTACCTGGACCTTCTCGAAGGGTCAGGAGTATATGTGGTGGAACAATGTAGAAACGAAGCCTTACGGTGGCTATCCTCAGTTTTGGGATTGGAAGATCCTGAAAATGTTGGAGCAGTCAAATCCAGGACAGAATGTATGGAATGTACGTAAGACCTCAAATAAAGCGATCCATGGTGTATACGAAGGTGTAACCATCTTTGAAGCGCCAGCTAAGATCGGTTTGAATCAACAAGCAATCGGTTATGTACCGACTGATGAAGAGTGGCGTTTTCCGAACTTCGGTGAGGATACCGCTCATGGTCGTGAGTTCACCCAGTCCCGTGAGGGAACATTCGGTGGCGACAACGGCACACGGTCAGTATTGCCGGAGCATAAAATATGGTTTTTCTATCTGCAACGCATTTGTAACCACTGCACGTACCCGGGTTGTCTGGCGGCGTGTCCTCGAAAGGCAATCTACAAGCGCCAAGAGGACGGCATCGTTCTGATCGATCAGAGTCGTTGTCGTGGTTATAAAAAATGTGTAGAGCAGTGTCCTTACAAAAAGCCAATGTTTCGTGGTACGACACGAATCTCTGAGAAATGTATCGCATGTTATCCGCGTATTGAGGGTCTCGATCCTCTGACGGAAGGCGATCAAATGGAGACGCGTTGTATGGCGGCCTGTGTTGGTAAGATCCGTTTACAGGGTCTTGTCAAGATTGGTAGCAATGGCGAATGGGCTCATGATCCGGATAACCCACAGTACTATCTGATTCGGGACCGGAAAGTAGCCTTACCGTTGTATCCGCAGCTGGGTACGGAGCCTAACGGGTACTATGTACCATCACGGCACGTTCCTCGAGCGTATTCTCAACAGATGTTCGGACCTGGTGTTGATCATTCAATTGATCAGTACATGGTACCGGATCGAGACCTGTTGGGTGTGCTTCAGTTGTTCCGGACGACACAACGTATCATATTCAAATGGAAACGTGAGCCAGGTCCGAAGATTTTCGAGACCAACATTCACGGTAAGAAGTTTGAGATGTATAACGATACGGTTATCGGGTTTAACCGGAAAGGTAAAGAAATCATCCGTGTTACGGTTGAGGAGCCTTTCTACGTACGACCCGAAGAACATCCGGGTGCAATCTAAGGAGCAATACGGCGCTCTGCTGTTTGNAGCTTGAATTAATTGGTATTTCTGATGGGGNTCATATTNGGGCCCCATCAGNNGCCNTTTNATTNAACTGGCGAGGNGGGCGTAAACTTTAATTGCCCNTAAACGGTAAGTTAACGAGGAGGGAAACCTGTGAGTAAAAAGAATATTATTTTTATAATGTTGTTTGCTTTTGTACTTGGGTTTACAAGTGCGAATGCAGCCACCATTACAGCTGTAAAGGTTCAGGGGAATATTCCGATAAATGCGGATGATCCTTTCTGGACTCGTTATGGTCCTACATTCCACAAGCACACTGTTGTGGATATGGATCCTCAAATGATTACAAATCCTATGTGGCCCGCTCCGGCGACCAAATGGGTAAATGTCAGAGCCGTAAATAACGGTAAAGAAATCGCAGTTCGGCTGAGCTGGACGGATTCAACCCGTAATGACATCATGGTTCAATCACAACAGTACAAAGATCAAGCAGCTATCATGTTCCCTGTGAATCAGTCTGGCGAAGAGCCTCCTTTCACAATGGGTGGTGATGGTGAGCGTGTTAATATTTGGCAATGGAAAGCGACCTGGAATAAAGAGGGCGCTGGACAAACTGGCAATGCTGGCATGCAAGATCTAGAAGATCAGTATAAATACATGGCTATGGGTTCCGGTAGTTACTATATGTATGAGCCTTCTGGTAAGCTAGGTGGGTTGGATACCAACCACACAAGTGGTACCAAAACAGGATCTTTAGCTAACCGCGGTGCTGGTGATATCAGCAAACGTGGTACTTATACNGACTTNGGTATGGGTAAAAATGAAGGTGTATTTAATGAAGGCCGTGCTACAGGAAATATTCTTTCCAATGCAGCAATGCGTGTATCTCCAGTTGAAGATCTGAATGCAGAAGGGTTTAGCACCCTGACGACTCAGGCTCATCAGGATGTACAAGGTAATGGCAACTGGTCTAACAATCGTTGGTCAGTTGTATTCAAACGTGCTTTGACCAGTGGCGATGCTAATGATACACAGTTCACCGGTGGTAAAACTCCGATGGCTATCGCTGTATGGAACGGTCAGAACAAAGAAAGAAATGGTCAGAAGGCGGTAACGCAGTGGAATGAATTGCGGTACTAAGTCTTAACGCGGAGAAATCCGTTAGATCAAAAAATATACCCAGGGGAGAAACCGTTAATTCGGTTTCTCTTCCTGGGTTTTTTTTTACTAATTTAAAAAAAAACTATTGTTGAACAGGCCATCCCATTTCCTTCCAACGTTCCATACCACCGTTACCCACACATACAATATTATCTAAGCCGGAATTAATTAGTGCCTCAGAAGCAACTTTTGCCCGACCACCCATTTTACAATGAACGTAAACTTTATCGTAACCGTTTAAATCAGAAGAAATACCTGAAACTTCTTCATGGGGAGTATTTTGAGATCCTTTTATATGTCCCGCTGAATATTCTTCTGCAGAACGAACATCAAGAATCAAATTATTATCACCCATATTCTCTACTACTTCATGCAGTTCATCGATAGAAATAATTTCCATCACTTCCTCATCAAAAAAGATTTATAAAAAAAGAAACTAATTATATCACGAACATAAACCTACAATTCTAAAATGAAAATAAACAAGCAAAGTTACGAAATATTGACGTGACAAGGAACAAATTACCAGAGGATTCTTGACGTAAGGAAACAATTAAATATAAAAAGAATAATAAAAAAGAACCAAAACCTTATAAACAAAGGGATATCGTGAGTAAAAAAGAACCTAAAATAAAACAACAAAAATTTGGTACAAGAATTGCTGATAATAAATATAAAAGAATCCAAAGGTAAAAATTATGCATGAAGGGATATACATTGCGGCATCTGCCGGATTGAAGCAAGGCAAAAAAATGGAGGTCATAGCTCAAAACTTGGCCAACGTAAATAGTACTGGATATAAAAAAGACCGTTTAGCTTTTAAAGAATTAATGCCACCTTTTCCACCAGACGCAGGAATGGAGGGAAGCAAAAATGCTTTATTAGCACCTAATAAATCTAATAAGAATGTGTCCTATGTAGCCGTAACAGATCAATATACAGATCATAAACCCGGAATATTTAAACAGACAAACTCTGAAATGGATATGGCACTAGATGGGCCAGGTTATTTCAGTGTTTCAACAACGCAAGGTACCCGATATACAAGAAACGGAAATTTCAGATTAGATACACAAAATCGTTTAGTAAATCAAAATGAACAACCCGTATTAAATGAGCAAGGTGAACCAATAGTAATAAATGCTCAAGGATCAGATATTTCTATAGATGCAAATGGAAATATTTTTGCAGGAACTGGACTAGGAAACCAAAACATTGGAAAAATAAAATTAGTTAACTTTGAAAATAAACAAACACTAGAAAAAATAGGTGACGGATTATTTTATCAAAGCGATACAGAAGCAGAAGAACTGCCAATAAATAATACAAAATTAAGGCAAGGTTTTTTAGAAGGATCAAATGTTACAGCTGTTGATGAAATGACAAACATGATATCGACTCTGAGGTTATTTGAAACCTACCAAAAAATGATTCAATCAATAGATAATATGGATGATCAAGCAGTAAATAGTATTGGAAGAGTTGGCTAATTCAACCAAGGTAAAAAGTCATATTTATTAGAAAGGGATCTAGAAAATGATTCGATCTTTATATACTGCTTCAACGGGAATGAATGCTCAGGATACGAATGTGAGCGTGATATCAAATAACCTGGCTAACGTAAATACTACAGGGTTTAAAAGAAGTAGAGCTGAATTCCAGGATCTTTTATATCAGAACTTAAGATTAGTAGGTACTTTATCACCAAGTGGTCAACAGGTACCAACAGGTGCACAAATGGGTTTAGGTGTTAAAACTGCTTCTATTCAGAAAACATTTATTCAGGGGGATTTTACACAAACACAAAACCCTCTTGATATAGCAATTCAAGGAAAAGGATTTTTTCAAATTGCACAATCGGATGGAACAATTGCTTATACAAGAGCGGGTTCTTTTAAAATAAACAATACTGGACAAATTGTGACTGCAGACGGTTTGGTCGTACAGCCAGCAATTACAATCCCTACAGATGCTCTAGATATTTCTATCGATTCACAAGGAGGTGTATCTGTAACTCAGCCTGGAGCTCCAGCCCCAACCCTTGTAGGTACTCTTCAACTAGCAACGTTTCAAAATGAAGCCGGCCTACAAGCAGCTGGTTTTAATTTGTATAGACAAACAGATGCTTCTGGAACTCCAGTTATTGGAAACCCACAAACTCAAGATAGAGGTTCTACACAACAAGGGTTTCTAGAATTATCAAACGTTAGTGTAGTAGAAGAATTAGTAAACCTTATTTCAGCGCAAAGAGCATATGAGGTAAATTCTAAAACCGTCCAAACAGCCGACGAGATGCTTGGAATTGCAAACAACATGAAACGGTAAAGTTTAATGATGAATAAAAAAATAACATTTAATATAAATTCGATAATAATTTTTACATTAATAATATTTCTTACATTAAGCAACACTACTAGCGCTAGGGAAAAACAAACTATAACGATAGAAGAAATTAAAAAAAGCGCTAAAGATTTTTTATTAGAAACTCTTCCATGGGAAAAAGAACAGTTAGAAATTGATATCTATTATCAAGGGGGAAAAATAACAATCCCTTCTGGAGAAAAGTTGCTGATCTATAAGGGGCGTGGAGGGTCAAAAAATATAGGAAGAATACCTATTACTCTTGAAATACAAGTAGATGGAATTTTCCAGAAACGTATAGGAATAAATAGCAGAGTAATGGTTTATCAGAAAATAGTCAAAACAACTCGACAAATAAAAAGAGGCGAAATATTTACAACAGAAAATATTCATTTAGAAACTATTAAAACAGAACGTTTTCTAGGAAATACAATAAAAAACCTTGAAGATGCGTTGGGTTATGAGGCCGTGAGTTATCTTCCAAACGGAAGGTCTTTACTGCAAAGATCAATGAAAAAACCGGCCTTAGGAAGTAAGGGAGAAAAAATAATGATTCTAGCAGAAAAAAACGGAATGAAAATAACAACTCCAGGAATTCTTAGGGAAGATGGATATGAGAATGCAATGGTACAGGTATTAAACATCGAGTCAAAAAAATTAATATATGGAAGGCTAGTAGATGCTAATACGGTGAAAGTGAGTTTTTAATGAAAGAATATTACAAACAAAGTATTCATAAAATAATATTAAGAATATTGATAATTGGATTATTAATTAGTTTATCAGCATGTTCGACTACCCATAGGGCAGTAGATAATACTTCTACCATAATCCCCAAAAACTTGTATGCAAAAGAAAATAAAATAGAAAAGAAGGAAGGAGCACTTTGGCCGGGAGATACGCCAAGAAATTTTTTATTTGGAGATGATAAGGCAAAGCGGGTTGGCGACATTATAACAGTGACAATTAACGAAAGTGCAACCTCAACTCAATCTGCCACAACTGATACTGCGAAAAGCACGGAACTGGATATGCAGACAAAGAATGTTTTAGGACTACCTTCAAACTTAGGCGTTCAAAACTTTTTAGGAATGGGAACCGGACTCGATCCAACAGTGAGTGCTTCGGTTAATAATTCCAACCAAGGATCAGGTAGTGTTACACGAAACGGAACTTTAACAGGAACAATTTCAGCATTAATAACAGAAATATTGCCAAGCGGAAACTTTAAAATAGAGGGTAGACGTTCGGTCACAGTAAACCATGAAGAGCAGATTATGGTTTTGAGAGGTGTTATTAGACCTCAAGATATAAATTTTGATAATACAATCGCCTCAATATCAATAGCAGATGCATCGATAAGTTTAACTGGAGAAGGAGTTGTAGCCGATGAACAAAGAAAAGGCTGGCTAGCTAAAATATTAAGCAAAGTATGGCCTTTCTAAATAAATGTTTATAAAAAAGAATATGAACTATAAAAAAATATTGTTGGTGTTATTAATACTTGGCGGAATTTCTTGGGGTTGCCAGGCGGTAGTCGAGGATTTGACTGGTCCTAGTAGCTTAGGAAATAATTTAGGAATTATAAGCCAACCCAACACAATTGTTATCGGTGGAGGATCCACAACTATAAGTGTTACGGTCTTTACGGTGGATTCAGTTCCAGTTCCAAATGCGACTGTTACGCTTACAACCTCGCTGGGAACTTTAGGAGCAGCATCTCTTACTACAAATGCGGGTGGTGGGGCAACGACTACGCTTACTCCCGGAACTATTAGAGGCATAGCCTATGTGACGGCTGCTATAGATAATATAACTGCCGTAACAGCTGTTTCAATAATTAATTAAATACATGTTTAATTACTTAAAAAAATCAAGAGAACAAATTAAGAAAAGAGGAAAAGAAGCAATCCTTTTACTTATGTTATGTTTTGGGGTCTTTGTGGCTTGCCAAGGGGTTCTAGAAGAGGGAAACCCATTTGGGCCCTCCACTTCCTCTCTAAGAATTGTACCCAGTGTAGCAACAGTGACTATAGGTGCTGAACTAACTTTGCAAACTCTTGGTGGTACGTCACCTTTTTCCTGGACAAGTAATAATCTCAATGTTGGTACTATTATTGTTAATACAGGTGTATTCACAGCGGGTGCATTAGCAGGTACTGCCACTATAACGGCTATTGATGCTATTGGTAATACAGCAACAGCAACGATAACGGTTCCAGGTCTTGCTCTGACTTTCGATGTTGCTGGAGTAACACAAGCTGCAGCAGGTGGAGCTTCTGTGATCACGGTGACCGCAAATGGATCAGGAGTAGGTTTTACGAGCGCTATTGCTAATAACAATACCGTTTCAGGTTATACAGATCTTCCAACTATAGTAGCTACAGGAACTGACCTTACGATTACTTCTCCTGCTGCTTTACCAACCGCTGCTCAGGGAGATCAAACATTTACGATTACGGTCACAGATGCTAGCAATACAAATACAGGTACACTCACATATCTTTTACTAAAAGCGGCAGCAGCATAAACCATCTACTGAGGCAAATATGTTTAATCATCATTTCGGACCAAAGATCTGGGCAGTTTTTCTACTGGTATTTATTCTTGCAAGCCCGGCTCACTCTGCTCGAATAAAGGATCTATCAAGCATAGAGGGAGTTCGAAGTAATCAATTGATTGGTTTTGGGTTGGTGATTGGTTTGACAAAAACAGGTGACAGCGCTGTTAATGTATTTTTCTCCATTCAGGCAATAGCAAGTATGCTGAAAAAATTAGGTGTCACAATTCCACCTGACAGAATTGGTCAGTTACAGTTTAAAAATGTTGCAACAGTAATCGTAACAGCCGAACTTCCTGCATTTGCTAAACAAGGAGATAATATTGATGTGACAGTATCTTCATTGGGTGATGCTAAAAGCCTTCAAGGCGGGACACTTTTAATGACACCCTTAAAAGGGCCTGATGGCAGTACCTATGCAGTAGCACAAGGACCTTTATCTATTGGTGGTTTTTCAGTACAGGGAGCTGCTCGTGGTGTTCAAAAAAATCATCTAACGGTTGGTAGAATTGCCAATGGAGGTCAGGTTGAAAAAGAAATTAAATATAACTTTAACGCCAAAGATGAAATTGTTCTGGCCTTGAAGAAAACGGATTTCACCACTGCCAGTAGAATCAGTCAAGCCATCAACGACGACATGAAAGACGTAATTTCTTCAATTGTAAATGGAGGAGCTGTTCAGGTAAGGGTTCCTGAGTTATATACGAATAATACGTCAGGTTTTGTCACAAGAATTGAAAACCTTGATGTTACGCCGGATGCAGAAGCAAAAGTTATTATAGATGAGCGAACAGGAACAATAGTAATGGGTGAGAACGTTAAAATTTCTGCTGTCGCTGTTGCACATGGAGCACTGTTCGTACAAATTAAGGAGGAAGAAGTAGTTTCCCAGCCTCCTGCTCTAGCCCCGGAAAGCGCAGAAACAGTTACTCTAGCTCGTACGAGAGTGGCGGCGGGAGAAGGACAAGATAATCTCCTTATAATTCCTAAAAGTATTTCCTTGGGGGATGTGGTCAAAGGATTAAATTCTATCGGAGTCACACCTAGGGATTTGATTTCAATCCTACAGGCCATAAAAGCCTCCGGAGCTCTCCATGCTCGCTTGGAACTGATTTAAAGAATGGTAATACGGAAAAAACTTCCCTACTCCCATTCTAAACCACCAAAGCTTCTTAGTTTTCCTTTTGGTGACACATCTTATAAATATATATATTTAAATAACTTACTGATCTTTATGTTGGAATATGGTGTTCTATTTGGTTTTGGTACGTTGTTTGCAAAATTTAATAAAGAGATTTAAAACGAGGACAATATGGATTTAATTAATAGAGCTGAAATCCAAAATAATTTATTTAGTCAACTAACTGAGAAAAATCTAGAGCGCATGAGAAATCAATCTAAGTTCGGTCAGATTGGTTCCGAAAAAGATATGGAGAAAGTGGCTCGAGACTTTGAATCAGTATTTGTGAATAAATTATTTGAATCCATGAGGAAGGGAGTTCCTAAGTCAGGTCTTTTAGATAGTTCTGCTATGAAAATGTATCAATCTATGATGGATCAGGAGATGGCAAAACTAATGTCTAAAGGGAAGGGTATGGGTATAGGAGAAATGGTTTATAAAGATTTAAGCCAGTTGGATAAAGTATCAGAAGAGGAGAAACCATCTTCGAACAGACCGATTGCTAAAAATATTAGAATGACACTGGGAGAATAAGATATGAACCGGTTATATAAGAACCTTGAAGACTTACTAAGTCAGAAAATCGAACTTTATGAAGCTTTTATTCAGCTATTGAAGGCGGAATGGACTTGTGTATCCAAATATTCATATGACTCCTTGCAGGATATAATTCAGAAAAAAGAAAGTAAGGTAATGCAAATGCAAGCGCTGGAAAATAGTCGCTCATGCTTGATGAAAAAAATTGCAGAAAAACTAAAAGTAAAACAGTCGAGCTTAACTTTAAAGAACCTGGTTCAAATAAAAGAAAATCCCTATAAAAAGAAATTTGCAAAGTGTCGACAGAAGTTACTTTTCCAAATTGAAGAAATTAACAAATGGAGCGGGGTAACCAAAGGTTTGATGGATCAGTCAGCACTATCATTAAAGAAATCATTGGCATATATCCATTCTGCTGATGTTAAGGCTAATTCTCCTTATCAAGCTAATGGACGCATGATGGAGGACCGTGTTGAAGGTCGAATGTTAAGCGTGGATGTTTGATAGGGTTTGCCAAGAGCTTTAATTAAATTGTCATAAGAGGTTTGAGTTAATGTCGTCCAATATATTTAACATATTGAATACTGCGCAAGTAGGCCTGCGTTCTCAATTGTTAGCCATGGAGGTTACGGGGCATAATATTGCCAATGTTCAAACTGAAGGGTATTCTCGTCAAGAGATTAACTTTGAGGCTATGGACTCCAGATTTACCGAAATGGGGCAAATTGGCACAGGTGTAAGGGTTGGAGGTATTGAGCGCGCCCATGATGAATTCTTATTTCTTCAAATTTTAGGAGAAGGCGACAGACTTGGAAAATCCCGCGTCAAACAACAAGTGTATGATCAAATTGAAATATTACTAAGCGAAAAGAGCGGCCAAAGCCTCAATGAATCTTTAAATAAATTCTTTTCCGGACTTCAGGATGTAGCCTCTAATCCCACAAGCCCGCCGGAGCGCTCTACCCTTTTGGCGGAATCACAAAATTTAGTTTCTACTTTCAACAATCTCGGTGAATCATTGTTTCAGGTTCAACAAAATCTGGATGCTGCAGTTGCTGTGGATTTAGGAAAAATAAATAGCCTTACTAAAGAAATTGCTGCATTAAATCAAGCCATCCACGCAAATGAGCCAACTACTTTCAATGCTAATGATTATCGTGATTCACGAGACCTGAAAGTCAAAAAACTTTCTGAAATCATTGATATGGATTTTGTTGATGAACTAGATGGACAAATCAGCTTGACTCGAAATGATGGAACACCTTTAGTACTAAGGTCTACAGCTTTTACTGTTGACACTACTATTAATGGAAATAATAAATCATTTTATGATGTTTTAGTACGCGACCCGGCAGGAAATGAAACTAATATAACTTCGACTATTGGTGGAGGAACACTTAAGGGTTATCTGGAAATGCGGGACACGGTTGTGGTCGAGGTACTAGATAAACTGGATCGTTTGGCAGCTGGATTTGTTAAGGAATTTAATAACATTCATCAGCAGGGATTTGGACTTGACGGATCAACAGGAAATAATTTTTTTAATCCTTTAGCAACGGACGTAGATGCTAATGCTAATAACTCCGGGTCAACCGCCTTAACAGCAACCAATGGTGACCCTTCAAATATTTCTGTAGATAAATACGAAGTTACTATAACAGGAGCAGATTCATTTTCATTACAGAATTTAACAAGAGGTGCTAGCTCTGGAACATACACTTTTACTTCAGGCTCTACTTTTAACCTTGCCAACGGATTTGCCGTAACGATTTCGGGAACTCCAACGGTTGGAGATAAGTTTAAACTCTCGGTTTCAGAAGGAGCGGCACGAAACATATCGATTGCGAATGGTGTTTCATCTAATACCAGTAAAATTTCAGCGGGATTTAACTCAAGGACAGATGGTGGTAATGCACTAAATTTAGTCGGACTACAATCCAAAGCACTCTTTGATAATATTACTCTTGATTCTGCAGGTTCGGGGACGTTTACATTTGATGAGTTTTATAGTTCATTAATCAGCACAGTGGGAATTCAGTCTGCTTCCTCCCAAGCTACTTTTGCGCAGCAGGAAGGTATATTACTTCAACTAGATACAAGGCGAGAGAATTTATCTGGGGTATCGATTGATGAAGAAATGATCAACATGATAAAGTTTCAGCAAGCCTATAATGCTGCTGCGCGGCTCATAGCTATGGTTGATGAGCTGTTGGACAACATGATTCATCAAGTTTAGGGTATAACGATTTAAAAATAGGGAGAACCGGGATGGTTACACGCGTTACCAGCCAGGCACAGCAGTCCAATTCCTTAAAAAATATATTCCGAATTACGGAAAATCTTTTTAAGACTCAACAGGAAATTGCGTCAGGGAAGCGAATCAATAAACCATCGGATGATCCTGCTGGTTTAAGAGATGCACTTTCGTTGCGAACAAGTATTGCTAGATCTAATCAATTTGTTCGAAATGTAGATAACAATCGTATCTATCTTCAGTCGGGTGAATCTGCTTTAGATTCGGTAAATATTAACTTGGTTCGAGCAAAAGAGTTAGCGGTACAGAGCATGGGAGCTTTAGGTACTGCTGAAACAAGAGGATATGCCGTAAACGAACTTGATCAAATTATTGCCCAAACAATTGAGTCAGCAAATATAAAAGTAAAAAACCAGTATGTCTTTGCGGGCACTGCGTTTAGAACTCAACCTTTTGACCAAAGTGCTTCCGGAGCGGTATACCTTGGTAACTCTGATAGATTTGAAATCGCCGTCGGTACAAGTACCAATACAGATTTTACCCTGGCTGGGTCAGAAACATTTGCAAATGATTTAGACCCAAAATTAACAAAGGCGACACAGCTTTCGTCACTTAATGGTGGATCGGGCGTCACGTCAGGAGCTATCACTATTACAGATAGATCTGGACTTAAAGCGACTGTGCAAGTAACTTCGACGGATACAATTGATACTTTAAGTCACAGAATAAATTCAGCAGGTATCAATGTTAGCGCTTCTATAAATTCAAGAGGAACGGGTCTCAAATTAACGGATAACAGCTCAGTTATTTCCCATGCTTTGACAGTATCTGAAGTTTCGGGAGGGAGTACTGCTCTAGAGCTTGGAATTTTAGGGCAAAGAGATGGAAATATATCTGGTTCGAACCTTAATCCGGGGATTACTTCAGAAACTTTAATTTCTGACTTGAAGAATGGAAATGGTTTGGTACTGAATCAAATTGGTGTTTCAAATGGTACTGCCTCAGGGACGGTTACATTAAGTTCGGCAAAGACTATTGGAGATGTCATTAATTTGATTAACAGCTCATCTCTAAATATTACGGCATCCATTAATAGTGCAAGTAACTCTCTATTAGTCAACTCTAACAACTCTTCAACCGTTGCTATTGTTAAAAATATTGGTACAGATGAAACGGCAGAAAATTTAGGGTTAGGAGGTGGAAAGAATATATTCACAACTTTATTTAAACTGAGAGACGCACTCAAAAATAATGATACTTTTGCAATTCAAGCATCATTAGAAAACCTGCACTCTAGCGAGATTTCTCTAAATAATAATCGTGCGATTATTGGGGCCAAAATAAGTGGAGTTGACGCAAAAGTTGTTGTTCATGATCAGGATGTTATGAATAATTTGGAGCAGTTGTCGAATATTGAGGATACAGACGCGGTAAAAAGTATTGCGGACCTAGCTAATTTACAGTTTGCTCTTCAGGCAACTTTGGGTTCAACAGCTCAGGTTTTACAACCAACTCTTTTGGACTTTCTAAGATAAGTTAGAACTATATTAAAAGTCGAGGACTTAATAAATGAGTATGTTGCAGTTCTCGAATAAGCCGGCTGATGATAATCCTGGTTTTAACGACTAAAAAAACTATCCAAACCAAAGCTACTAATAGATTTTTTTAATTAACTGCTTCTTAACTAGACAAGCTCACCTTTCCTTCCAACTAACTATAACCAAATCATACCTTATTAAATCTAGGGGTTGTGAGGCTAATAGGGGTCTATTATTTTGTGCAAGATTCTATCGTGCCTTTCTTTAAGTCGCTCTATGTTAGAATCATCTGTCTGCTAAAAACTCCTGTATTTAAAAATTTCCTTATTTTTTGGTTTTTTAATTTGGTATGAAAACAAAAACAATTTTAACCCAAATACCTATACCCAAGCGATTGCAGGGTACCGATGGAGTACGTCGAGAAATTAAATTAGCAAAGGACTCTGAATGTAGAAAACAAACCCCACAACAGACTTTTCTTGAAAAGGGTTGGATTACTGAAGAATTCATGGAACTGTATGCCTACTGTTTCGTGAAAAAATTGAACAAGAAAAAACAAAAACTATATAAAACTACAACCATCATCATTGGTTGGGACCCAAGAGACTCTTCCGGTGTGTTTACGAAAAGTGTGATTCGAGGTGTCCTTAAAGCAGGCGCCAACGCCGTAGTTCTTGGTGTTGTCCCAACACCTCTGGTCCCATTATTTATGCTCCANNAANCNGCNGATGNGGGTATTATGGTAACNGCTTCCCANAACCCTAAAGACCAAAATGGTATCAAACTTTTCCTTCCTTTTCATGCAATGAAACCATTACCTGCTGATGATACCGATTTGANCCAAATCTTGCTCAAGCAAAGTTTTGGTGCTATCAAAAAAGCTCCCTTAAAAGGAAAAAAAACTAATTGTCGAAATAAAGCTCTTAAACAATTCCAGCATTTTTCCTTGTTGCCCGAAAACTCTTGGATTGAATCTCAGAATACTTTAAAAGCTCTCACNCTGGTCGTTGACCCCGCTTTCGGAGCACTAGAGGGAATNGCNGNACAAATTTTTCGTGAAGCCGGAGTAGGAAAAGTCTACGAAATCAANAAAAGGGGTTCGGTAAATCAATATTCTGGAGTTGCGGACCTGGAAGGNTGCTCAAAGATTACTGGAGATATGATATTGAAANCTTCTGGTCGTTTCCATCGCCATAAAGCAATCGTCAAGCTTTTTGAAATCGGTCGGGCAAATCAGAAACTAGCGAAGTCTGGGAAAAAAAGAATTGCTGCAGCCATTTTNGATGCGGATGGAGACCGCTTTTTTCGCCTTGAATACGACCCATTTCAAGACACGCTATGGGTCTTATGTGGAGACGAAGCCGCTATTCTCCAAGCACAGTATTTGGTGTCCCAAAAAAAACATATTGGATCACTCTATATCAATACAGTGGAGAGTGATCTTAATGCTTCAACTTTTGCCAAATCATTGGGGCTTAGGCCNCTCCTTACGGCTGTTGGAGACAAGTGGATTCTGCTAAAAATTCGCCTTGCTTTATTGGAACAAAAACTAACCTCGGGGAAACTTCCGAAGCAAAAANTAACCTATCTTAAAAATNAAATTAGATCCTTACAAAAAAATGGGGTNANTAGCATAAATACNCTNNTAGANCTTGATNCCTCAATTCCNAAATCGACTAACATAACAAAAAATGAAGTTCTGGCAGTAGGCAGTGAGGAAACGGGGCACAATATCACNACCGGTTATTTGNCNNTACCCAACAAAAATAAGATACAGANGTATTCTGGTAATGGGATAAAATGTGCTCTCAATACTTTTGCCGCAACGGAAAAAATGGCAGTAACTTTANANCCAAAAAGATATATNCAAGCTATTCGAAGACCTTTTCCTCCAGGNTTCAAGTCAACTCTTTATACTTACTACATTCGCCAAGACCTGTTTTACCGTGATTCTCAAGTGTGGAAGAAAGTGAAGCAGATGTTATTACGAACTGCAAAACAAAGTGGCTATTTCGGCAAAACTCAAAATTTTCCTGATGACCCTGATATGCTATATATTTCTATTGCAGAGGGAAAAGTCGGTATCTTTNTTAGAAATTCTGGAACTGAAAATAAAATTAGCGTTAACCTAAGAGGTAGAAAAGCGGATGCTAGCAATCTGAAAAAAATAGGGCTCGAAATTCAAAAGCTTTTGTTTTCTCTCCTTAAGGACCCTGATAACGATTTATATAAAATGGAACTATGCGTTCTCAGTCAAATAGTNTCTCAACCCGTGACTGATAAAAAACTAGAAGTTAAAAACCAATATAGATCGAGACTGATCGATGAAATGAAAAAGCAGAACCTGATTCAATCTAGCCCGGAAGGNAACCGGCTAACCCCCCTAGGCAAGTGGTATATTATTCAATAGTTACTTGATNTGGGTTTAATATGCATTTTAACAATTGAAACCGTTAAAAAAGTTTTCAACGAAGGAACTACGTGAAAGACTTTAACTTATTTTTTTCAAATCTGAACGAACCTTATTGTCATGTTTTTGCCAATTGCGAGCGGGTATGGGAACCTTTAAAAGTACTGGGTTCCCTGCTGGAAAAACTGATAATTCAAAAAGCCCAAAAAGGACCTTACATCANTAGTTTAAAAGGGGTAAGAACTTCTCTTGANTTGTCCAGTTGCAAGCTTAGTAGCAAAGGAATTTATGTTGAAGACTGGGTTAATCTATCTACTTCAGTTTATTTGAAGGAGTTAAATATTTTTATTGGAAAAGGAACGCAACTTGAACCTTCCGCTATCATAAAAGGNCCCGCTATGATTGGTGATAACTGTGATATCCGGCAAGGAGCCTATATACGGGGCAATGCTCTTATTGGAAATTACTGTGTGATTGGCCATACCACAGAATTAAAAAACAGTATTCTTATGGATCATACAGAAGCAGGGCACTTCAACTATATTGGTGACAGTATTATAGGGAGTCATGTGAATCTAGGAGCCGGATCAAAATTAGCAAACCTACANTTTAGAAGTGCTGATGAGAAACTAAAGGGCTATATCCATCCTATAAATATTCCTCTNGATTCAGAGACCTTAGATACTGGAATGGAAAAACTTGGTGCGGTGATGGGTGATAATGTTGAACTAGGCTGTAACGCTATCGTGTGCCCGGGTGCACTGATTGGTAAAGATGTATGGGTTTATCCAGGACTGACTGTTCCAAAAGGCTATTACCCTGCAAAAACCCGACTTGTTCCAAAAGAACGGAAACTCAGGTTTCTCGANGGATAATGGAAGAAAACGAATCTGACAACATAACTCGGCTCGATTATTTTTTTGATATGCTCGACGCTGTTGAAGAAGATATTTCTCAATTAGTTTCTGATGAGAATGAGGAGGCCACAAAAATTGGTGGCTATGAGTGCTTGTTCATCGCTTTCAGCAATCTTAGTCTTTATTGCGAAAGTTCAGGAATTAATTTGGAGCAAATTGAAGACCAATATCAAGAATTAAAAGAATTACCCGCCAACGAAGATTTTGGCGCCTTTGCGGTTGATCAAGATATTGATGAAAATAACGAGGTTATTAACTTCTGCAAACTCTTGGAACAAATTGAAAACAGCCTTTCTGCTTTTGAGCAACGTTGCAAAAATAGCGAAGAGGTTTTTGACGAGTGGAACAGTGTCCTTATTATGTACTCATATTTCAGAAATTATTGTATTAAAGAACAAGTCGACTTTAAAAAGCTACAGAAAGAAATCTCGCATCTCCATTCCAATATGAAAAAGGATGAAAATTTATAAAAGATCTGGATATTTTAAGGAATCCGCATCTATTAAATGATATATTAATTCTAGGGATTTTCTGCTAATGATATACAAATCAGCCAAAAAATTTAGGTAAAAAACATATAAACTATTGATTATATGCGGATGTGACGGAATTGGTAGACGTGCTGGTTTTAGGAACCAGTGCCGCAAGGCGTGGAGGTTCAAGTCCTCTCATCCGCACTCCCTAAGAGATAGGCATATACGAATGATTCATTGAGCCTAGAAAACCTTTGCGAACTAAATAGAGATATTTTAAGTTAGTTGTGGAGTTGCTCCGCACCAATCTTCAAAAATTTGGAAAGATATGAAAATCGAGATAGAAGACGTTGATTCCTGTAACAAAAAAATAAAGTTTGAGATCCCTCACGAAGAATACGACGCCAAACTAAAACAGTATTACCAAAAACTTGGGCGAGAGGTAAAGGTTCCAGGGTTCCGCAAGGGAAAAGTTCCAATTGCCATGCTTGAAAAACAGTTTGGTCCGGATGTTAAAAAAGAAGTTCTTAGCAGCCTAATTAGCGATCAACTCAATAATGCTATTGTTGAAAAAGATCTGAGGGCGGTTGGTCAACCCCACCTTTTGGATGTCAGTGCCGAAGACGGTACAGATATTTCTGTTTCGGCGTCTATTGAAGTTCTCCCTACACTAGAGCTTAAGGACTTCTCCGGCATTGAACTGGCAATGAAAATGCCGCGTATAACGGATGAAGATATTAGCCAAACTATCGATTCAATACGCCAGCGTAAAGCCAAAAATATTGACGTAACCGACCGACCAGCGCAAGAGAAGGATCTTCTCAAAGTAGATTTTACAAGCAAGATTGGAGACGAACCCTTTGAAGGAGGGGTAGCCAAGGACCAGATCATTCAGGCAGGCGGAGGTCAATTGATTGAAGGATTGGACAAAGGCATGATAGGAATGGAAATTGGTGAGACCCGTGATATTAGGGTGAAGGTTCCTGAGGATTACCAAAACAAGGAGGTCGCGGGAAAAGATGTCGATTTCCAAATTGTTCTTAAAGGTATTCAGGAACAAAAACTGCCTGTTCTGGACGATACGTTTGCCAAGGCTATAGAAGATAAGGATTTTGAGAGTATGGCTGATATGAAACAGAAAGTTCGAACCGAACTGGGAGAGTTTGAACGAAAAGAAGCTCTAAAGGCTATAAAAAAACAGCTGACAGAAAAAATCAACGAACAGAATGAGTTAGATCTTCCTGAGGGACTGGTAAAAGAGCAGGTCAAGTTCATGGTTGAGCAAGCAAAAAAGACACAGGAGAAAGCAGGTAGCCAAAAACATGACCACGATCACGAACACGCTACCGAGGTGACCCCGGAACTGCTAGCTCAATATCGCGAACCAGCTATGAAAGCTCTTCAGGAAGAATTGATTCTCGACCAGTTATCTCGTGATCTGAAGTCTCAAGTCAGCGAAGAAGAGTTAGAGAAGGAAGTCCAAAACATGTCTCAATTGCTTGGTGGAGGCAACCTGCAACAAATAAAACGTGAGTGGGAAAAAAATGGTGTTTTGGCACGCCTCCACAGTCGTATGAAACGGGATAAAACTCTTGACGCTGCATTAGAAAAGGTAACAATTAAAGAAGAAATAGTTGACAGAAAAGATTTAATTACTGATAATTAAAATTCAACCAATGCCAAGATATCTAGCTATTTTTTAATAAGTTACATTCAAAAAACACTTTCAGAACATTGTCATATTCTGAAAGTGTTTTTCCTTGCCTAAATCTTAATTTAGAGAAAAATATGACCGAAACATACAACCAATTGGTACCTATTGTAGTTGAACAAACCAGTCGAGGCGAGAGATCTTATGACATTTATTCGCGCCTGCTTAAAGATCGAATCATTTTTATTGGAAGCGCCATTGAAGACCATATGGCTAACCTGATTATCGCTCAACTGTTGTTTCTAGAGTCAGATGAACCTGATCAGGACATCTATCTTTATATTAACAGCCCGGGTGGACAGGTCAGTTCAGGAATGGCAATCTATGACACCATGCAATATATAAAACCTGATGTTCAAACCATCTGCATTGGCCAGGCAGCAAGCATGGGAGCCCTGCTTTTGACAGCTGGCGCACCGAAAAAGCGATTTGCCTTACCGCATTCACGCATCATGATCCATCAACCGAGTGGTGGATTTCAGGGGCAACATACCGATATCGAAATTCAAGCTAAAGAAATCAGTAGAATCCGGTCCATACTCGACGGCATACTATCCAAACATTCGGGAAAAAATGTTTCTCAGGTTAATAAGGATACAGAGAGAGATCACTATATGACAGGTGAAGAAGCCAAGGCTTATGGCCTAATTGATAGCGTTATTAGCAATCGGGAAGAAGTTAAGTCAAAAGATAAGAATAAAAAAAAGAGCTGACTTGGATAGAATGAACACCCCATTCTAACCCTTTTAGAGAGAGCTTTATGGCAAAGAAAATTAAAACCACTGGAAATTATCGTTGTTCTTTTTGCGGTAAAAGTCAGGAAGAGGTTAAAAAACTGATTGCTGGACCCAGCGTTTACATCTGTGAAGAATGCATTGAGCTTTGTAATGAAATTATGGTGGAGGAGTGGGCTCAGGAAAAAGGGGAAGATTTTCAGCACCTTCTCAAGCCACATGATTTATTCAAGCATCTCGACCAATATATAATCGGGCAAGAACGTTGTAAAAAAATTCTTTCGGTTGCCGTACATAACCATTTCAAAAGGATTGACTCCAAAGCTGATATCGAAGATGTAGAACTGCAAAAGAGCAATGTGCTTTTGATAGGTCCTACTGGGTCAGGTAAGACACTTATGGCCCAGACATTAGCTCGGATTCTTGACGTCCCTTTTACCATTGTAGATGCAACCACTCTAACCGAAGCTGGCTATGTGGGAGAAGATGTGGAAAATATCATCTTAAAACTTCTTCAAAGCGCCGATTACGATGTTGAAAAAGCTGAGCGTGGAATCATCTACATAGATGAAATCGACAAGATTTCCAGGAAGTCGGAAAACCTTTCAATTACTCGTGATGTTTCCGGTGAAGGGGTGCAACAAGCACTTTTGAAAATTATTGAGGGCACAACAGCTAGTGTTCCACCGCAGGGAGGTAGGAAACACCCGCATCAGGAATTTCTCCAGGTAAATACCACAAATATTCTTTTTATCTGTGGTGGAGCATTTGTAGGTCTGGGTTCGCTGATTCGCAATCGAATTGGCAAGAAAAGCCTTGGTTTTGGACATGAAATAGTTTCCAAAAAAGAAATTGATGAGGAAGATATTTTTGAGAAGACACAACCAGAAGACCTTCTTAAATACGGTCTCATACCGGAATTTGTAGGACGTTTTTCCGCTGTAGCTACGTTGAAAGAACTAACTATTGAAGCGATGGTAAAAGTTTTGACCGAACCGAAAAATGCTCTGATCAAACAATACAAAAAATTATTTGAATTTGAAAATACTAAACTTAAGTTTACCGACGCCGCTGTCTGCGCCATTGCCGAAAAAGCAACTTTACGTAAAACTGGGGCAAGAGGCCTCCGTGCTGTTCTAGAAGAGACTATGTTGGATATCATGTTTGATCTCCCTTCCCAACCAGAAGTGGAAGAGGTGATTATTAATGACGAAGTAGTCCTAAACGGAGAAAAACCCATGTTGGTTTACGAAAATAAAAAACAGGCCAGTTAAAATCATGGGTTCCGAAAAAATTGTATTACCGCTTCTCCCATTACGGGATATTATTGTATTCCCGTTCATGGTACTTCCCCTGTTCGTAGGCCGAGATAAATCCATTTTGGCTCTGGAAAAATCTATGGCTGAGCAAAAAAGCATTTTTCTTTCCGCCCAGCGTAATCCCAATAATAACGAACCGCAAGCCGCAGATATCTTCGAGATGGGAACTGTGGCAAGTATACTCCAGATACTCAAACTGACAGATGGCACCATGAAAGTTTTGGTTGAAGGTCTACAAAGAGGACGTATTGAATCGTTTATTGAAAACCCAGACTATTTTGAGGTAGAAGTCAACCGCATACATGAAAATGACCAGCTGACATCTAATGTAAAGGCGTTGATGCGTAGTGTCGGAACAGTATTTGAGCAATACGTTAAATTAAATCAAAAAATTCCTTTAGAAGCTGTTGCTGCAAGTTCGAATATTATGGAACCCCACCGGTATGCTGACACCATTGCTGCATACATGGTTTTTCATACTCAAGAAAAACAGGAGTTGCTCGAAACATTGAACCCGGAAGATAGGCTGAATAAACTTCTTGGTATTCTAAAATCCGAGATGGAAGTCCTTAAAATTGAAAAGCGTGTTCATGGCAGAGTTCGAAAACAAATGGAGCGTAGTCAAAAGGAGTTTTATCTCAATGAGCAAATCAAAGCTATCCAGAAAGAATTAGGCAAACGTGATGAGTTCAAAACCGATATTGATGAGCTGAAAGTAAAAATCAAGAAAGCAAAAATGCCAAAGGGTGTTAATGAAAAAGCAGTTAAAGAATTAAAACGCCTGGAGCTCATGCAACCTATGTCTGCAGAAGCGACAGTTGCCAGAACCTATATCGAATGGCTTGCTGATTTACCTTGGAAAAAAGGAGCCGGAGCGGAAAAAATCAAAATCCCTGAAGCCCAGAAAATTTTGGATAAAGACCATTATGGCCTAGAGAAAGTCAAAGAACGGATCACCGAACAGCTTGCGGTGATGAAATTAGTTAAAAAAATTAGAGGACCCATCCTCTGCCTTGTTGGGCCCCCGGGTGTTGGTAAGACATCGTTAGGACAATCTATTGGCAAAGCCATGGGAAGAAAATTTATCCGCGTCTCTCTCGGTGGGGTGCGGGATGAAGCAGAAATTCGTGGGCACCGCAGAACTTATATTGGAGCCTTACCAGGAAAAATCATTCAAGGTATCAAAAAAACTGGTGTCCATAACCCAGTTTTTATGCTCGATGAAATTGATAAAATGAACGCCGATTTTCGTGGGGATCCTTCATCTGCATTATTAGAGGTTCTCGACCCGGAACAGAACTCCACTTTCAACGACCATTATCTGGAAGTCGACTACGATCTTTCAAATGTTCTTTTTATTTGTACCGCCAATGTTCTTCACTCGATTCCACAACCGTTACTCGACCGGATGGAAGTGCTCCGCTTACCTGGTTATACCGATCAAGAAAAAATGGGTATCGCCAAAAGTTTTCTAGTCCCAAAAAAAATACCAGAACATGGACTGACTACGAAAAACATATCTATTTCTGACACTGCTCTAGATAGAATCATTCACGACTTCACCCGCGAATCAGGAGTACGCAACCTAGAACGGGAAATTGCTACACTATGCAGAAAAGTGGTAAAAGTTGTTGTCGAAAAAGGTAAGAAAACCAGCGTTAAAATTACCCCGGCTGTATTGGAAAAGTATCTCGGCACTCCAAAATTCAAGAAATCTGAATCTGAGGGCCCATTAGAAATAGGTACTGCTACGGGATTGGCATGGACAGAGTTTGGTGGTGAAACCCTCACTATAGAAGTTACTGTACTTCCTGGAAATGGAAAGCTGGTGCCTACTGGGCAACTCGGTGATGTGATGAAGGAATCCGCGCAAGCGGCTATGACCTATGTGCGTTCACGTGCAAGAGATTTAGGATTACCTGCGAACTTTTACCAGAAAAATGATTTTCACATTCATATTCCAGAAGGTGCCGTACCTAAAGATGGTCCTTCGGCTGGAATCACTATGGCCGTAGCATTGATCTCGGCATTGACCAAAACCTCATTGCGCTCAGGTCTCGCCATGACTGGGGAACTAACTTTGACTGGAAAAGTTTTGCCCATCGGTGGACTCAAAGAAAAAGTACTGGCCGCGCACAGGTTAAACATCACCCATCTGATTATCCCTACGGAAAACGAAAAAGATATTCCTGACATTCCAGAAAATGTTAGGAAGGGAATACTTTTTTATCCTTCGACTACAATGGATGATGTACTCAAACACTCGTTCAATAAAAAATTTAAAGTTAAGAAAAAAACTTCCACAAATAAAACCAAAGCCACATCCAAATCGTCCGGCAAACAACCTCCCGCCTCTCGTTTAAACTAATAAAACACTGGTTTGAGGCCAAAACAAGACCTTCCAAAATGACACAGGGTATGCTAATTTTTTTATCTTCGGCAGAGCTAAGCCACAACAAAAAATAATTAGATTGGGTGCTAAACAGTAATTATAGCCAAGTGTAAAAGAACTATTCATCTACTAAAGAAAACTA
>PAJA01000061.1 GCA_002705185.1 Nitrospina sp.
TGAGAATTAAAAGAAATCTCTATAGAAATACCACATCACAACTGCCCCAACCATTGGGATTAATAACCATATAATTTTAAATATTTTTCCAAACATACTTAATTATACTTGTTACCCTTTGTTGAAGTAGTCAATGTTTTGTTAAGACAACTATGAACTTACTGCTCATATCTCCAACTATAACTTTGATGCACTTCTTTCCAGTTCTTCTCTAACCATTTCCTAAAATCATTACCATCACCACTAAATGTTATTTTTTCACTCTCTACTTTTTGCTCAATCTTAATACTCCATCCATCAACTTCTATATCCAAATCTTTACCAAGATTTTCTTTATTTTCTTCATAAGTGAAACAATCACTATCAACCTTCATTTTTAATGTTTCTACTATTTTATCTACTGAAAAACCTAAACCTAAATCTCCTAACATAAAGTCAATCACATCCTGACCATTCACTATGAACTTCTTGCTCCCATTCTTCTGCTCATTCACATTACTCATTATCTACTGCTCCTATTACAGAGATTCACATAATGCTTACTGTGGATAATCACCATACTCTGGTATAACTTATTTTGGAGATATTTTTGGAAAGTGGTAGTGTCGGAGATACTTTATTTTACTAAAGATAGATGGTGGTATAGTCGTTTTACCTTTATATTAAAAGTAAAAAACGACCATACCACCAAAAAACCTTGGTATTACTGGTGCCGAAGAGAAGACTCGAACTTCCACACCCTTTCGGGCACATGAACCTGAATCATGCGCGTCTACCAATTCCGCCACTTCGGCAAACATTATTTATTTTGGATGGATTAAATAATTCATTATAACAAGTTCTCATAGAATTTAAATGCCTATTACCTCTCAATCCGAAAAATTGAAAAGCCCTACAAGTTCTGGCTCGCTGGTTCCGTGTGCTCCAGTTCTGCCTTAACTTTTCCTTCAGTCTTAATTAAAGAGCCTAAAGACATATGGTCCTTAAAAACAAAAAACAATCCTCCTCCAATTAATACAATGAAACCTGCTGCCCAAGAAACCATACCAAAACTAACAGCTGTAACTTCAGCTTCACCTTTAATTTCATGAAGGGCAATAAGAACACCCGCGTTAAAAGATCCTAGAAAACCCGGTGTAGGAAGTATTGTTATAAGAACACAAACCATAACGGTTAGTAGCAATAATGATTCTAAAGATTTGTCTTCTAGGTCGAAGGCAAAATACAAAGGATAATAGGTAGCAACAAATAAAACCCATATTAAAGTGGAGAAAAATATAATTTTCGAAAGAGCACTAAAATCTTTAATAATTTTACATCCCAGAGCAAACTCCCTAACCATAAAAAAAATCTTTTCTCTCCATTTATCTGGAAAGGGTTTTGCTATCCAGCCTATGCATGATTTAACCCAGTTTTCTTTGTAAGCTAGCAGGAACATAAAACAAATCAAACTAATAACCAGCATTAAGCAAAGTCTGCCAAATCCTATCAACATAGTATGAACAGATACTCCTGATAAGCGAAGTTGTGGATCGAAAATATTTACATTGACCACAAAGACCCATACGAACAATATCAGCAGAAAAATTAAATCAAATACACGCTCTACAATTATGGTAGAAAAAGTGCCGGCAAAGGTAATGCCGTGTTTTTTTCCCAATAGGTAAGCCCGAAGAAATTCTCCTGCTCGTGCAGGCAGGATATTTCCCATAAACCCGATCATAAGAGGAGCATAAATATCTTTAATAGGGATTTGTTTAAACGAACGAAGTAAAACTTGCCAACGATATGCTCGACCTACATAGCTTAAAAGAATAAAACAAAGTGAAGGTAGAATATAAATCAGATCAATATCTTTAAAGGAAACAATCAACTCATCCAACGAAACATTACGTAAGGTGTAATAAAGTGCTACTATGGCTATAGAAAGCCCAATCAATAATTGGTGAGCTTTTTTCAATTCCTCTCTCCCAGTATTTTTTTTGCTTTATCAATATCCTGCTTAATCTGAACGACCAGATCGTCAGCGGACTTGAATGTTAATTCGCTACGAATACGCGCCATAAACTGAACTTCAATTTCATGATGGTAGATCACTTGATTAAAATCAAAAATATGTACTTCAACGCTTAACCTATCGCGATTAAAGGTTGGGTTAAACCCAATATTTGCTACAGCATCATAAGAATTATTTTCATAGACAACCCGAACTGCATAGACACCTGTTCCCGGAATCTGAACCTTGCTGGTATCAATATTCGCAGTTGGGAACCCAATGGCCTGCCCTGTTTTATAACCTGAAATGACTGGCCCTATAATGGAATAATCGCGACCAAGAAATTGACTTGCTGACTCTACTTGCCCAGCCTCTATGAGTTCCCGAACATGTGAACTGCTTACAGTATGCCCTTTGAGCTTAAAGGGCTCCACCACATGCACCTTAAACCCAAATTCCTCTCCCATCTTTTTAAGGTAGGGTATTGTTCCTTCTCTGCCACGTCCAAACGCGTAGTCAAATCCGACTACAATCTCCTTGACAGCAATCTTTTCAAAAAGAATATTTTGGGAAAAATCACGCGGCTGCTGGTCGGCAAATTTTCGAGTGAAGTCAGCACAAATAACCATGTTGACTCCACAAGATTCGATCAACTCCATTTTTTTCTTAAAATGAGTCAATAAAGGGGGGGCTTTCCCTGGCGCTATAATCTTTAATGGGTGCGGTTCGAAGGTGAATGCAATGGAAGTGCCACCATGTGCCAAAGCCAACTCTGCCGTTTTGCAGAATAGGGTCTGATGGCCAACATGCACACCATCAAAATTGCCTATCGCCATTACAGGGTAGGGAATCGGCTCAACTATATTTTTTGTTCCTCGAATAATTCTCATAAATTCATCTTATACTACCGCAAACTACCGGCTATTCAAGGTTTGTGGAAAAGTATGCGGAGAATCAATTGACCTCAACCTGATGCATTTATAGCTATAATCTGCTAAAATGCAATAAATCTAGATAAGAACAATGTTTGGAGCGAATGAATGTTTGATATAGGGTTTTTTGAGCTTATGATTATAATGGGCATCGCGGTTGTGGTAATTGGTCCACAAAACCTTCCTAAACTCGCTAAAGCAATCGGTAAGGGTTGGGGTGAATTCCAAAGAACATTCAGCGGCCTTAAACAAGAAGTCATGGATGAGGCAGAAGGTATAAAACAATCCGTTAATGTAGATTCCTTGGAGCAAGATATTAGTGCCGCCACCAAAATTGACGTAGATGTAAACCTTTCGGAAGCTGACCTAGATATTGCAGGCGACCTAAGAAAAAAAGATAGCTAGCCTCATCGTGAAAAATTAACTCGACTTAAAAAGTTTTGCTTTCTGCCTCCCCTGTCAAGTTGTGGAAGCGTCTAACTAATGATAAGCACCGTATCGTTTCATCCTTTTATTTCTCACTTTCCTCCTGCCTTATTTTTTTCTGGATTAACCCTGCTTTTTTTAGCTCACAAAAAAAATGATACTAAATTAATATCCTCCGCGACTTTCAATCTAAGTCTAGGTCTTTTTGCTGCTATCATTGCCAATTTTTCCGGGATGGTCTCTGTTGATATTAACTTACGTACCGTTGTGGATGTTGAAGGACACCAAGGCTATGCCTTTTTATTCACCCTATTCTATGGATTTTCTGCTGGTTACGCCTATACCAACACCTTTTCTAGAACGGCGGTTGGTTTCTATATAGCCGGGCTTCTAGCGATGGGGGCATGTCTGTTTTCAGGCTACCAAATGGTCTTTAGCTGACGGAAAACCCAGCTTAATTAGTGTGTAGAAACTCCGAATCGATGTACCAGTTCACCACCGAAGTAACCCGTAGTAAGAACACAAATTCCACCTAAACCAATGATAATAAAGTATAATACTTTGCCAAAGGGTTGACGTAAGTATCTGGATACGAGCATTGCTGAAAAAAATAATCCGGCAGTGCAAAGCGCAAAGGTTAAGTGGCTGGACAGAAAGTCTTTAAATTCTTCCGTGTTTTCCAAACTGATCATACCCAGAAAACCCACTAGCAAAACCGGAAACAGGCACCAGAACCCAAATCGGACATTGTACCGGCCAGCAGTTTCAGCCACCTCATCGTTGCGCAGGGCTCCATAAATTTCGAATACAACCCCACTGATTAATAAACCCACTGGAAAATGGACGATCATAGGATGGAGTTTGGCGAAGAAAATCATCAATCCAGTTTAATTTTTCTTGAAAGTTTTTCTTCGACGGTCTATTTCCGCAAGAATTATTCCAGCCGCGACAGAGACGTTGAGAGATTGTAGCGAACCTTCTCCAGGAACTCGGACCACCATATCGCATTTTTGCTTGACCCTAATCGAAAGCCCCTCCTGCTCATTTCCCATTACCACCACAGCAGGAAATCTGATCTTAGCATTAAAAAGAGTTTCTTTCGCACTTGGGTCCGCACCCACGACAAACCAACCCTGTTTCCTACAATCTCTCAATGCAGAAGGCAAATCACTACTGGTAAATACCGGAACCCCTTCCAATCCTCCTTCGGCCATTCTAGCGGCCGAGGAAGGAATCACTGAAGCCTTTCCGTTTCCGGGAATTATTAATCCTTCCACACCAAAAAAAGCGCAGGTCCGCAAAATGGCCCCCTGATTATGTGGGTTATCAATACTATCTAACACCACAACCAGTCCTTTATCGGACATTTTTCCTCGGATAAGCCGATGTGCTGATTCCGGCAGGCGGGGCTTGACCACCATGATAACTCCTTCATGGTGAACGCCTGCTGCGACTTTGTTAAGAGACTCTTGATCTAACTGGCGATAGGGGAGTTTATTCTCTCCACAGAAAGCTTTGACACCTTTAAGTTCAGCCGATCGAGCACGACTAAAAAACACGCGCAAGAGACTTTCAGGCCTTTCCTTAAATGCACTCATACAAGAGTTCCAGCCATAGAGGGTAAACTCTTCCTGTTTCTTATATTGCTTCCGCACTCGGTCGGGTCGAGTTTTTTCAAATGGTGTAGTTTTCTGATTCAACCATGACCTCCCATCATAAATTCTTCACTATCTTCAAAAACAGGAACCGGATGTTTGTTAGCCTGACTAAAGAATATTTCTGCTTGCTGCATAACCTCAGAGGTGGTAAGACACTCAAACATATTTTTCCGAAACTTTGTAGCTCCGGGATAACCGAATGCTAGCCAAGACGAAAACTTGCGTAACAACATGAGCATTGACCGTAAATCGTAGTTTTCACGTAACCCATTCAAATAGCGGTTAAGAAGTTCAATGCTGAGACGCTGAGAAGGCATGTCGTCAGCACATTCTTTAAAGATCCAGGGGTTTCGTAAAGCTCCGCGACCGATCATCACCGCATCCACCCCAGTCTCCTGCAGCCTTTTTTTTGCCTGAACAGCACTACGGATGTCCCCATTTCCAATGATCGGCAATTTTGCTCGATATTTGACTTCGGAAATAAGACGCCAATCTGCTTTACCCTCATAACCTTGGGCTCGAGAACGCCCGTGAATCGCAACCCACTCGCAACCAGCTTGATAAGCTGCTTCGACACATTCATGAATAGTCAACTCATTTTCATCCCAACCTGTTCTCATCTTAACAGTGAGAGGCAGACAAATTCCTTTTTTAATAGTTTTTAGGAATGTTTCCAGATAAGCAGGATCCCGCATCAAAGCCGCACCGCACCCCTTTTTGGTGACTTTCTTTACAGGACAACCCATATTGATATCCACAAAATCTGCCCCTGTCTCTTCAACCACTTTCACAGCATTAACAATGTCCTCTGCCGATTCTCCAAAAAGCTGAATCCCTACAATAGTTCCAGGGTTTTTATGAATACGCATCATTTTTCGAGTTTTCTCAGAGTTGAAAAATAGTCCTTTTGCCGACACCAGTTCTGAAATCAAAACACCTGCCTGCATTTCATCCATCAACTGGCGAAAGCAGATATCGGTGATCCCAGCCATAGGAGCTAGCCAAAACGGACTTCTAGCACGCCCTATCAACCCTTTCTGAGTTGCGAGTGCATCTTTGGGCCCATCTAAATGATGTGATGATTGCAGTAAGTTCATAAGTATTCTTTTTCTAATCCTCCTAAAAAAGAATGAAAATGCGGAGGAGGGGGCGCTTTAAATTCCAAATAACGGTCGAAGCATTGGAAACTAAGCTTCCATGCATGTAGCCCATATTCATAGGTTTCGCCCTCCTCTTCACCATACACTTCGTCATTTAAAATTGGCAGACCCTGGCTGGATAAATGCACACGAATTTGGTTGGTTCTGCCTGACAAGGGAACCACTTTTAAAATTGAATGGGTTTCTGTAGAGGCTAACCATTCAACTTGTGTGGTCGCGGTTTGCGGGTTCATGATGCCCTCTCCCACACCTCGCTGTGAACCGGCCAGGACTCCAATAGGCGCAGCTAAAGTAAACCGTCTTTTATCCGGTTTGCCTTTTACTAAGGCTAGATATTCTTTATGCACCCGATGCTTTTGAAACTCTTTTGTTAAAAAACTCGCAGCCTGACGGGATCTGGCAAATACAATCAGCCCGGTAGTAGTTGCGTCTAATCGTTGCACTGGACGTGGAATTTCATCAGGAAACATTTCCTTTAAAACTTCGGTCATGCTGTTTCGAAAATACCGTCCACTGGGATGCACCGGGATGGGCGCCGGCTTATTGAAAACCCTGACATGCCGATCCTTATATAAAATTTTCAATCTGCGATCTGCCGGGGGTTCCCGACGAACCTCTGCATGAGTAATAATACGATCCCCCTCATACAATATGGATCCAAGCTGAGCTTTTTTTCCATTTAACGTAATATCTCCATTTAAAATCTGCGCAGCCCAAGCTTGACAAGTTTGATAAGGAAATCGTGCCGCAAAATACTTCTCCACTACAAAACCATGGTATTTGGACGAAATCGTAGATTTATAAATCTGCTGGGACGCAGGAGGCTGGTAAAGTGTATCCGGGATGAGTGAATTCATATTGGTTACAACTTATTTTAAAGAAGAGAATGTCTTTGTTGGTAACAAAAAACTATTTACTAATGCTAGCCATTCCGGACATAAACTTTATGGCAAAAATATAGTAATTTTACGTAAAAAAAGAAACTATCAAGGCTACTACCTCAATAGCAATTGGATTAGTTCCATTGTGGGTTAACCGGAGCTTTGATTAGGTATTCGTAATCTTTACCCATAGATTTCACAACATTTGCCCAGATGACCTCTTCATTTTTCTGAAATATAAATTCGCTTCGAGCCTCACAGGTCAACCAACTAAGCCGAGTCATTTCGCCCACAAGCTGGCCAGCACCCCAACCGGAATAACCCATATAGAATCTGATATTTTTTTCTGGATCTACAACGCGCTGCATTAAGTTATCGAGAAGTTCCCAACTCATTCCCAGATAAACCTCATCACAAATAGCATCTAGTTCCTGCAAAGGCGTTTTTGAATAGCAAAGATAAAAGACCTGAGATGGAGAAACAGGACCGCCAATATAAATTTTTTCTGACGGGGAACCCAAAACACCCATATCTGCAAAAACCTCTTTTGCACTTATAGGGGCAGACCGGTTGATCACTAAGCCGAATGAACCCTTTTCATCATGATTGCATAACAAAACCACCGTTCGGGAAAAGTTTGGGTCCGGTAAAACAGGGTTGGCAATCAGGAAATGGCCTTTGCCATAACCTTCATTTGCTTCTGACATAGTACTTTAAAGTTACAGGTTGAGGGACTGGAGTTTCTTGAAGTTAGGACCTACCTTCGCCTCTTCCTTTCCTTCCACAGAAGAAAAGTTATTATCCAAAGCAACACTTACCAACTCTGGGAATTTTTTTGACTGAGAAAGGGCCAATATACCGTCATCACCAATTTCATTCTGAGCCAGATCCAAGTCCTCAATTTTTTCCAAATGATTCTCATTGGCAAGTATAATCGCCCCTTCATCCTTGAGGTAATTCCGATAAAGATTGAGTGATTTGACCTTTTTTAATGCATTTGAACTAGTAATACAGCGAATGCCCTCGGGTCCTATATCGTTACCACCTAGTTCTAACCAGTTAACCTTGGAAAACAACGGCGCTTCAGCTAATAGCTTGGCCCCAGCATCGCCTATGCGATTTCCTCCCAAATTTAAACGTCTCACCTTGGCAACACGTTCATCACGGCAAATAATAGTCATACCATTTGGCCCAATACAATAGCCCTTCAAGTTCAAGTCTTTACCATCAGGTGTGAGTGTTTCGCAGATTATTTTCTCCATGATTTCTTGTAGCTTTTCACCGGTGTAACTGCACGGTTCTGCAGGCTTATAAATTTCAAAATGAGTGATAGAAGGCATAAGACCTCTTTAGATTAAGATTTAATCCTGTAGTCCCCATTTAACAAGGGAAATGTCATAAAACAAATAAAAAAAACAACTTTTTCGATTTCAAACAGGCTATTATAAGGTTGACATAAAATCAATTATATTTTAAATTTTCAGGCTTCACTCTCCACTAGGCATGAGGTCTATGGGCAATAGTTAACATTGGCCAATAACACTTTTTTGTCTGACATAGAGTGTTTTTGCATAATAACTCTATGCCCTAAGAATAGGATTGGTAGCAGCGTACAATATTTTTCCGAAGTTTGCCTGTAGAGTTTGCTCTTTTATCTCTTAGCCTATAGGGTGAGGGATAAAAAAACTATTTAGTTAAGTATCTAGGATTATTCTCGCAAATATTTGGTTTCTTCTTACCAAAGACTCTTTTAGCAATTTCTACTAGGGTAGATGGAATGAGTGCGAGCAGTTAAGAGCAATTGAAAGTTACTCGCGGAGGGACTCCGCTTAATGTACTGGAGAGTTTTTTATGAAATTGGATTTTGATAAAATGGGAGGTCTAGTCCCGGCTATCATTCAGGATGCGGAATCTGGAAAAGTCCTGATGCTTGCGTACATGAACACAATTGCCTGGGAAAAAACCCTGGAAACGGGAAAAGCTTGGTTTTACAGTCGCTCACGCGACAAGCAATGGATGAAAGGAGAAGAAAGTGGTAACGTTCAAATCGTTAAAGAAGTTTTTGTCGATTGCGATGACGACACGGTTTTGCTGAAGGTAGAGCAGGTCGGCAAAGCCGCATGTCATAAAGGCTACACCAGTTGTTTTTTCAGAAAAGTCAATGGTGACGTAGAAATCATCGAAGAAAAAGTTTTTGACCCAGAAAAAGTTTATAAAAAATAATTTCTTAGACGTGAAGATAGCAGCTAATACATTTTTCCCTTAGTCTTCTTCGTACGAAGGGGTATATAGATTTTTCTGGTTAGCTGTTAGTTTGGATGGCTCAACGAGCCTTACTCCACCGCCTATTATGGGTGTGAGACAATAAACTTTTAATTTTTCTCAAGAAAGAAGTCAATCCATGAGTGGTAATGTATTAAAGTTAGGGATTCCTAAAGGAAGTCTAGAAGAGGCAACAGTCAAACTATTTGCGCGCGCTGGTTATAACATCAATATCAAAAGCCGGTCCTATTTCCCCGCTATTGATGATGTTGAAATTGAATGTATGCTAATCCGCGCTCAAGAAATTGCTCGCTATGTTGCAGATGGTGTTTTGGATGCCGGTCTGACAGGGAAAGATTGGATTCTGGAGAATCGTGCTGATGTTGAAGAAATCGCACCTCTTGTTTATTCAAAGGTCTCTGCCCGCCCGGTACGCTGGGTGTTGTGTGTCCCCAACGATTCATCTATTCAATCTGTTAAAGAACTTCAAGGTAAGCGCATCGCAACTGAGGTAGTAAACCTGACTACTGATTGGCTGAAAGATAAGGGGGTTACTGCGAATGTTGAGTTTTCTTGGGGTGCTACTGAAGTTAAAGCTCCAAAACTTGTGGACGCGATAGTTGAGGTTACCGAAACCGGATCTTCACTTAAGGCTAATAACTTGCGCATTTTGGATACCCTGATGGAATCAACTACTCGCTTCATCATGAATAAGGAAGCCAGTCAAGATACGTGGAAAAGAAATAAAGTAAACCGCCTTGTTTTGATGTTGCAGGGAGCTATGGCAGCAAACGGTCGGGTAGGGATAATGCTAAACGCGCCTAAGGATAATCTCGATACAATTCTAAAAATTTTTCCTCCGGGCAAAAAACCTACTATTTCTGAGCTCACCGATAAAGGTTGGGTGGCTGCAAATGTGATTCTGGAAGAAAAACTAGTACGTGATATTGTCCCTGACCTTAAAAATGCCGGTGCAGAAGATATAGTTGAATACCCATTAANCAAGAGNTCATTNANNNACCGGNNNTTACCNNTGACAAANAGCAANAGCTNATTCCGANNNACCNGAGGANTTCTCANNNAACGAAGAATNCTNNNTCCNACAATAANNANANNANTTCNCAAGAAAACCNAAGNNCTTCTGACTCAAGTTTTGANCANCAAGANAAANAAACAACNNCACAAGAANACNCAANNTCTTNTGANTCNGGNTTTGANNAGCAAGAGAAAANAACAACCNCACAAGAAAACTCAACTTCTTATGAGTCTGGGTTTGAGGAGCAAGAAGGAGAACTTCTACTTCCAGACGAGAAAANAAATTATGGCNCAGGAAAAGTCTTTTTATTGCTAATTCTTGTTCTTGCAGGTTTGGGTAGCTACTTATATTTCAACAATCTCATTCCTGCTAAAATTTTAAACATCATTTTTCCAAAATCTACACCGTCCATGCCACCAGCATTGATTACCCAAACACATTCCTTTATTGAAGAAACACCAGCAGTTGTGGAAACTACTGAATCCGATGAAATNGTAGAAACCAAGATTCCAGACCCTACCAGCATCTTACCCAAGCCTCCTGAAACCCAGACAATGCACATAAGTGGTCACGCGCATATACCAACTTTATCTGGCAATGAATCTGGGCAAACGACAATAAAACAGGAAACACATGTAAGNGGTTATAAGCCTAAANCAACTCCAACTATATCTGGCGAGAGTTTGGTGGGTCAACTTACCATAGAAGGGNAAACACAAGGAATACCAGTACCTAACCCAGCTAACCTCATTGAAGAAAAAGAATTAATATTAGAGCAGAAGTCCATCGAAATCCCTGTGACAGAGTCAATGTCGGAGCCAGAGCCTGACCCACATGAGCCAGTTGCACNCTTGCGCAGTAAAGCTGTTCAAGCGTATTTAGACTTTATTGAATCTACTATGCAGAAATTAGTCGAGTTAACTAAAGAGTATTTTTATATAAGCTGGAATTACTTAAAAGGGAAGTTAAGTTTTATAAACCTATCCTCCAACAAACTTTAAGGGAAAATTTTTAGAAATCAAGCCAGCCTCGTGACAAAGAGATTGAAAGTGTAAAAGCCCTTCTATTTCTTCTTCACCAAAATCGTAACGAATTTGATTTTTTAGATAGTCCAATAATAATGCTAGTGGTTGTCCTGTTGTTTTTGCTTGAGCTCTGGCAATCTGATCCAGGCTTTGAAGACCCTCCTGCTTGGCGTTGATAATAGTTTGGATAAATTCCGCTTTAATGCCTTCCCGAACTGCAATCACGGCATGAACAAAAGTTTTACCTGTTCGANTGAACCACTCTTCACTAAGGTCATAAATCAATACATCCTCTCTGGAATATCCAAGGGCCTGNTCCCCAATGATCAAACCGGCATCATGGTTTTTGAGCATTTTTTCTGGGTCTGGTTTTTGAGTTTCCAGTCTAATTCCAGAAGGAAACACCTTCGAGTAAAGTACNTNAAGCAANGCTACAGAAGTTCTTGAACGGTTATCTAGAGCCAAGGAACGGATAGTACTAAGCGGAACCTTTGAAATAAGTAAAACGGTTCCTACCTTATTTCTCGAAGCTATAGAGATATTGGGTAGAAGCCGGAATCGGTCGGCTTGTCTTAAGTATTCAATAGCTGGAATCATGGCCATATCCAGTTCTCCATCGGATAATTGATCAGCCAAACGCGCCGGCGTGCCTGTACAAATTTTAAGGCCCGTCGTCTTTTTCATTAACGGCTCTAAAAGCGGTTGAGAATTTATAAAGTTGTGGATTCCAAAAAGCACGAAATAGATCCCTTCCCATAAAAAAAAGGGATGGGGAAAACCCCATCCCTTTCATGTAACACATTTATATTGTTAAAGGAAAAACGGNGCCATAACCAGCGAGACGATTGACATCAGTTTGATTAAGATATTCATTGCTGGACCTGATGTGTCCTTAAGCGGATCACCAACAGTATCTCCAACTACTGTAGCATGATGNGCCTCAGAGCCTTTACCACCAAGGTTACCCGCTTCCACATATTTTTTTGCGTTATCCCAAGCACCACCACCATTGGACATCAGCAGCGCCAGCAATACCCCTGATAAAGTTGCACCCATTAACATACCCCCCAGAGCTTCTGCCCCAAGGATAGAGCCTATAATAATCGGCGTGACAAAAGCCACCACACCAGGAGCAATCATTTCTCTTAAAGCTGCTTGAGTACTAATATCAATACAACGGGCACTATCGGGCTTACCAGTGCCTTCCATAAGTCCTGGGATTTCACGGAACTGGCGACGAATTTCCTCAACCATTTTCATGGCCGCATCACCTACTGAAGTCATTGTAAGAGCGGCAACATAAAAAGGAACCACTCCGCCCAAAAAGACACCTATGATTACAGTTGTTTTAGTGATATCAATTGCATCAATATTTGCTGCCTGAGTAAAGGCCGCAAACAACGCTAGTGCCGTAAGAGCAGCTGAACCAATGGCAAAACCCTTACCAATAGCTGCTGTAGTATTACCCACTTGATCCAACCCATCTGTTATTTTACGGGTTTCCTCTCCCAGCCCTGCCATTTCAGAAATTCCGCCTGCATTATCTGCAATAGGTCCGTAAGCATCCACCGACATGGTTATACCAACTGTAGCCAACATTCCAACTGCTGCAAGAGCAACCCCATAAAGACCAGCGAACTCAGCGCTGACAAAAATTGCCAACGCTATTATTAATACAGGAATCACACAACTTTCCATTGCAACTGCAAGACCCGTAATCATTACTGTCGCCACACCTGTTTTGCTTGATTCTGCGATGCGAACAACCGGCTTACCTGCTGTATAATATTCTGTGACTAGACCAATACCAATACCAGCCAGACAACCGAACAGCAAAGCAACAAAAACTCCTGAAGGTAAGCCCATAACTTTGATTAGAAAAAAAGTTGCAAACAACATAGCACCTGCACTGATGAAAGTACAATTACGAAGTGCCGCAGAAGGATCCATGCTTCCCAAAGCCGTCATCGCACGAATTCCCAGAACAGAAGAAACCAAACCAACCATGGCTACTAGAATAGGCAACGCCATGTATTCAAATTGCATTGTTGCCATACCAGCACCGATAGCAATGGTTGCGATCATGGACCCACAATAAGACTCAAAAATATCCGCTCCCAAACCTGCAGTATCGCCTACACAGTCTCCCACGTTATCGGCAATAACACCGGGGTTTCTTGGATCATCTTCGGGTATTCCCGCTTCTACTTTACCAACAAGGTCAGAACCTACATCAGCAGTCTTGGTGTAAATACCACCACCCACACGTGCGAAAAGTGCAATAGAGCTTGCTCCCATAGCAAACCCACTAATAACACCAATAGATTCTCCGCGACCAAATAGAGCAAATAATCCTCCAACACCAATCAGCCCGAGACTTGCAACACAAAGGCCCATCACCGCACCACCGTTAAAAGCAATGTTAAGAGCTTTTGCTTGACCACCATCTGAAGCGGCCTGCGAGGTCCTTACCCCTGAGGTCGTCGCCGCATTCATCCCAAAATATCCGGCTAGCATGGAACATCCAGCACCCACTGCATAAGAAAATGCTGTCCATACACCCATCCAAAAACCACTCTGTGCGGAAATTAAAATTAATAGCAAAATGAACACCGCTCCCACAAAATAACCAAGTATTCTATACTCCCTACTTAGGAAAACCATTGCACCTTCATGAATCGCATCGGCAATTTCGGTCATTTTTTCACTACCCGCAGGTTCATCATCCACACTTTCAAAAAGTTTCCATGCAATTACAAGCCCGAACAGCCCGAACAGGACAGCCAGATAAACAAACTTCTGAGATGCATCAAAGGCGGCCATCACCAAGTATAAGACCATGGCAAATCCGACAAAGATCATTTCACCTTTATGTTCCGTTAACATTCTCTTCAATCCTCCGTAGATTTAGATCGTTCGTAGAGTTCTTCCAGCGCCGCTTCTAAAGTTCGCACCGCCTGTTCAATAGTTTCATTTATCAAGCCTGAATCTTCCTGATCAAAAGGAGACAAGACATAGTCAACAATGTCGTCTTTATCTTCGGGCCTACCAATCCCCACACGAACCCTACCAAAGTCTCCGGTTCGTATGGATTGAATCGTTGATCGAATTCCCCGTTGACCACCATCGCCACCCTTAAATTTCTTTTTAATCTTACCAAGGGGNAGNTCAATGTCGTCATGAATNACCAGCATGNGCTTTGGNGAAATNTTAAAAGCGGAAAGCAATGACTTCGCCGCTTTTCCGCTTTCATTCATATAAGTTATCGGTTTGGCTATAATAACCTCGAACCCGCCTACTTTACCTTTTCCATAAACTGAAAAAAATTTATGGCTACGTAGCGGGATGTTATATTTATCGGCAAGGTTGTCCACAACCCAAAAACCCGCATTGTGCCGAGTTAACTCATAGCGTGGCCCAGGATTACCCAAGCCTAAAATCAAGAACACAGTTTACTTTGAACCAGCTTCTTTCTTCACTGCAGTATCAGAAGGTTCTTCAGCTTCAGCAGATTCAACTGCCTCATCCTCATCAGCTTTTTCCTCTTTCACTTTTTCAACATGAACGGTCAGAACAGCATCACTGGGATCATTAGTAATTTTTACACCTTCTCCCACTGTAAGATCGGAAACATGAATCACATCATTGAGTTGAACTTCACCCATCTGTATTTCAATTTTTTCAGGGATATTCATAGGGATACTCTCTACCTCAATATTACGGAGAATATGGTTGACCAATCCCCCCTGTTTTTCGCCAGGGGAGGTACCTACCAACAGAACAGGAACCTTTACCCGTATTTCTTTAGTGACATCCACTTCCAAAAAATCTGCATGCAACCAACCCGATCTTAATGGATGAGCTTGAAACTCTTTCAAAACGACGTTACGATCGGAGTCTCCTTCAATTTTCAATTCAATCAAGGCATTACGTCCTTTTACCTCAATAAGCTTTTTCAATTCCTTGGGATTGACAACCATACTGACATTGTCTTTCAACCCATATACCACTGCAGGCATGGACTCCTCTGTTCTAATTTTTCGTGTTGCAGATTTACCGGTTACTTCTCTCAACTTTCCTGCTAGAGCTGACATTCTATACTCCCATCAATGAAATGAAAGCTATGATCGCCCACATAGGAATGTGTAACGCCAAAGCCTGATTTTTTATTCTCGGGTTGAATCGAATAACGAACTGACCGAGGTTTCCTCGTGAATCCTTAAAATAGCTTCTCCCAACAATGACGCGACCGATAGCACCTTAATTTTCGAGTTGTGCTCCAACCCATTTCCCAAGGGAATACTGTTTGTTGTCACTACCGACCTAAGTGGAGAGTTGCTAATTCGCTCTCCCGCAGGGCCGGAAAGAACTGCATGGGAACAACAGGCATGAACTTCGCTAGCACCGGCACTTAATAAAGCGTCCGTTGCCTCCATGAGTGTTCCTGCAGTATCAATCATATCGTCAACTATAAACGCCACTTTGCCCTTAACATCACCAATAATATTCATGGCTTTTGCTTCGTTAGGCAAATCTCGACGCTTATCTATAATTGCTAAAGATGTGTTAAGTCTTTTAGCGTATGCTCTAGCCCGTTCCACACCGCCGGCATCTGGCGAAATAACAATCAAGTCGGGCAATGCAAGTTTACGGATATAATCAATCAAAACATTCATAGCGAACAGATGATCCACGGGAATATTAAAGAACCCCTGAATCTGCCCAGCATGAAGATCGACCGTCAATACCCGGTCTGTACCTGCAGTTTCCAACAAATCGGCAACCAACTTGGAAGTAATTGGTACTCTTGGCTCACATTTTCTATCTTGACGCGCATACCCGTAATAGGGAATCACTGCCGTAATTCTTCTAGCTGATGACCGGCGTAAAGCATCGATCATTATCAGCAACTCCATCAAGTTGGTATTACCAGGATAACAAGTAGGCTGAACAACAAAAACATCCGCCCCGCGAACGTTTTCTTCAATTCGCACATAAATCTCTTTATCGGAGAAATCGCGGACTACAGTTTTTCCCAAGGAAACTTTGAGGTACTTACAAATAGTCTCAGCTAAAAGGGGATTAGCTCTACCTGAAAACACCAGCAACCGCCCGTTACCACTTGAATCCATTACCTTAAAATCCCCATAAAATCTGGCTGGGGCGGGAGGACTCGAACCTCCGAATGCAGGAATCAAAATCCTGTGTCTTAGCCACTTGACGACGCCCCAAAGTATAAAAACCTAATTCGCAATAACTCGCTGAGGTTCTCTCATTACTCCAATCTTTCCCACCTCACTTTCAAGCAGGAAAATGAGCACCTCTAAAAATTTGATCTCCCACTCTGGGGCACAAATGAAAATAAAAAATCACCAAATACCTGTTATGAGAGTGATGGTGGTCCCTATCTCAATATTTCCTCAGGGTATAATTCGGACAAACTGGCTACACTTTCAGCTAAAAACAGTGTAAGGCCATCTCTATCCAACTGAGTATAAGCATTTTTCGCTATTTCGGGATTGTCAAAAATACCAAAAACAGTGGAGCCGCTTCCCGACAGAAGTGCCCCCTTTGCTCCCAAAGTAAGCATCTCCTTTTTTATCTCAGAAAGCCAAGGATATTGTTTAAATACAATAGGTTCCAAATCGTTGAACCACGACGCCCCCATTTGGGCATACTCCGACTGCAAAAGAAAATTTTTCAAAATGCTAATATTATTTTCCCTCTTTGTCAACTTCAATTTTAGATTTCCATAAACCATAGCTGTGGATACGGTAAACCCGGGATAAGCCATTAAAATACAAAATCTAATAGAACTTTCAACAGACTCGAGCACTTCTCCCCGACCTCTGCCTATGGCGCATGGGGAAAACAGAAAAAAAGGCACGTCAGAGCCTAGTTCTGACGCAATCAACACCAGGTCTTTTCGCTTTAACTTTAGATCCCATAAAAAATTAAGCCCCAACAAAACTCCGGCAGCATTGCCACTACCTCCGCCTAACCCAGCTCCATGAGGAATATTCTTATTTAAATGTATTCTTGCACCCTTGCACCTATCAGGAAACTTGGTTTGTAAAATTTTTGCGGCCTTAATGACGAGGTTGCCTTCGTCCTGGGGAATATCTGGCTGGTCACACACCAGCTCCAACCCACTCGGAATACACTCTATCCTGATATCATCAAACAATTTTACCATTTGCAAGAGGGTTTCGAGCTCATGAAAACCATCCTCACGCTTGCCAAGAATATGGAGACCTAAGTTTACTTTGGCGGGGGTCTTGAAAGAAATGGCGGCTGCCTTCATCAATTCTCCAAAAAAAGGTACGGGTAATTAAAACGTATCTGCGGGCAAACCTTTATTTATAATTGGTTTTTTATATTTTACCCGAATGGTTTCCTGTTTTTCAGGAAACGATAACGTGATCAGATGTGGAAAGTCATAATCGTCGACTTTGGCGTATTCCTGCCATTGAACCGAATAGACGGAACGCTCTCCCAACTCATGGGTCATCTCAAGAGGAAGCAAAGTCATTGCAGAAAACTGAAGAGTCACACTTCCTCTTCGCTGCCCATCTGTTAGTCGCAATATATATCGTGTTCGATCTGAATTGAGGCGTGACTCTAAAATCTCAAGCAGCTCGAGCCTTGGAATATGTCCCACAAAAATTTTAAGGTGCTCTTGAAAGTCCACCTGCGTTCCTAGCATTTTCTCCATCAAAGACACCACTTCCGCGCCTGAATAAAACGTGCTCTTTGCTGGATCAAAAAACTTGGTCCTGCCCTGATGATAAGTAAATACACCAAGAACCTGACCAAACAAACCATAGGTATCCACCCGAATAGACCGGTTATCCTCGATCAACAGAGTTTGACGGAAACTTTGCTTTAGCTTAGGGCTAAGAAAGGTAGTGCGAGCGAATGACTTTAGACTTTTAATTTGTCCTGCCCGGTCCATCTGCTTTTTTAAAATATAAGCGGTTGTAACCGAACTTTTTAAAAAATGCGGAGCAACAGTTTCAATACGAGTCTGACACCCCGAACTCAACAATACAAAAATTAGAAACCTGAAAAAATAAAAGTGGTTTATCACGCTCGTCAAAGGGTAGGGGCTAAACAAAACTTCTTAATAACTTTGCTGCAAAAGCCTTTTCGCATTATCAATTTTATTCTTGAGCTTTTGCGGATCAGGCATTTCTCCGCCTGGATCTTCTTTATCGGTTACAGTTAAATACAAGCTGTTTTTCCATGCCCCGCTGGCTTCATCATAGTTTTTTAGAGAGAATAAAATATCTCCCAAATGGTCATAAAGAACTGGATCAGGCTCTGTGTAGATCAATGCTTTTTGAATTTGCGTTAACGCTTTTTTTGGCTCACCTTTTTTGAAATAGATCCAACCCAAGCTATCCAGAAAATAACCGTTTCTAGGCTGAATGGTAAGAGCCTTTTTTAAGTGCACAAGGGCTTGATCAAGATCATACCCTTCCAAGGCATATATATAACCTAAAAAATTATGGGCATTAGAATGTAAGGGATTTAACTCAATCGCTTGTCTCATATTTACAATCGCCCCCTTGTAATCCCCCCCTTTTTCCATCAATGCACCTAGTTCAAAATAGTAAGAGTCTTTTTGAGGATTTAAAGCCAACGCCTTGCGCATCGTTGTAATAGCTTTTTCATTTTCTCCTTGGGCCATGTAAGCCAGAGACAAAGAGTGTTGAAGCTGATCGTTCTCCGGTTCCATTTGAACGGCCTCATTGAGCAGTGCTACCGAATTTTGTGTCATTTTCATTAAACTATAGAGCCGGGCAGTATAAAGTAAAATTTCCAGCGATTTCGGTTCCAGTTTTCTGAGTTTCTCAAACTCTTCAACCGCTTTGTCTAGGCGACCATGGGTTTCATAAATCCGGGCCATAAGAACATGAGGGTCCTTATAATCGCCGACGGCAAGAGCAAGCTGAAACTCATCCAATGCCTTCATATACAGAGTTTGTTCAAAAAAAATTGTTGCAATGCGCATATGAACATTGATTTGTTTTGCAAGACCAGATGGAATGGCCTCAAAACCTCCAGAGTGGTTTTGGCCTAAAGCACCGGAAGAGTGAAGCTTTGAAACTCGGTTTTTAATATGGTCATTATCCGGGGTCAGCTTTAACAAAAGCCCATATTCTTTCAACGCTTCAATAGTTCTGCCCTGGCGTTCTAGCACCCAAGCTAAATGATGTCGAGCCCCAATCAAGTTAGGCTTCAAGGAGACTGCCTTCTCTAGACTCTTTTCGGCCTTCTGCAACTGATTAGCCCGCAAATACGCCCGACCTATGTAAAACTGCACCAGAGGATTATTAGGCTCTAGAAGCACTGCTTTTTTATATTCTTCCAAAGCTTGGTCAAAACGTTCCAGCTCTTCTAAAATGACACCTTTCAGGAATGGTGCCCGAGCATTTTCAGGAGCGCTTTGACTTACCCGATCATAATAATTAATGGATTGTTCTACCTGTCTCCGGCTAGCCAGAATATCTCCTAAGGTCATCAAAATTTCTTCATTCTCAGGAAAACTTGACAGCGCATTTTGACCAGCTAGAATCGCCTTATCCAATTGTCCAGTACGAAGCAAAAGACGGACCAATTTTTCATGGAACCTTTCTGCCTCCGGGTCGTACTGAACTACTTCTTGATAATGCAAGGCAGCTTGCTCCATCTGATAGACCTTTTCAGCTTTCAGAGCCTCTAAATAATGGTAATAAGAGCGAGGATCGCGCGTTTCCAATTTGCCGGAAAGTTCCCTTTTCTTCTCAAATGACTGTACAGCATAAGAAGAAGAAAAGTCAGAAATTGTAGAGATCGGAATTTCGGATATTGAAGTGCAGTTTGCCAAAAACAGACATAGCATGAATAATATTCCACCTTCATGTGAAAACTCTTTATTGGCTCTGCAAAGGAACTTTAACTCACAAGCTTGGGCTTTCATCTGCTGATTCATCCTAAGATTTATAGTATAGAAATATTATTCAGAGCCTATCAGGCCGATGCCTTAAACACAATACCGTTTAACAAACGCTCTCCAGCTCGGCTGTTTATTTCCTGTATAATTTTTATTTTTAACGGCTCCAAAACAGGAACCCATTCTTTACCATTTACCCATACTAGAAGCATCCCTCGGCTTAATTTATCAAGAGTAGAAATTTCTGAGATTTCCTTTCCCACCACTAAGTTCCAGTGGTAGGTCAACCATTCCTTTTGGTTCTCCTTTGAAAAAATTTCATCTGGAAGGGACCGAAAAAGAACCGATCTGATTTCTGACCAATTCCCGCTAGAACCTCTTTTCAGTTTTTCAGCCATAGGTATGATGTTGAATAAAATTTTTAATCCTCTAGTACATTTTAGCTATCTTGGCAAACAAGTTAAAGTTATTTTTCTGCCTCTCTAAATTACTTTGGGATCATTACCCGACATGTTCTTCCGTAGCTGCAATGTAACTTTGTATCCAACACAGGAGTTTAATGCCACAGCTCAACATCATAAGTCGCTTTAATCTAAAATAGATATCTCGCCTGAAATTATCTATTGATATTTTTCTCTCTTATCTAAAGGGTTGCTATTCCCACAGATAAAGATACATTGCTTCAAAAGGCCCAAGGCTGGAAAAGCAATTCGATCACTTAAAAATTCTGGAGGGACTCATTTCTTGTGCCCACAACCTTTATTGCGGCTAACTATTCTATTGACGGGGTTAGCCAGTGTAGTCCTTTATATTTGCTTAACCCAGCTCTCTTACCAGTTTAACTGGGGAGAAGGGTATTCTGAAAGACCCATTCTTACCTACCTTACAATTTATTTTTCCCTGTGGGCACTTTATTGTTTCACCTTGTTTTTTGTGCGCAAATATCCAAACAACAAGCGGAATTTTTGGATGATTATTGTGTTTGGCTTATTATTCCGTATCATCATTCTTCCTTCTCAGCAGATTCAGGAAGATGACGTCTATCGCTATTTATGGGATGGTAAAGTGTTTGCAAATGGAATCAATCCCTTTGAATATGCTCCCAGTGAAGTAAACAACTTTAAGGCGTTCAGAATTCAGAATCCAGAAGCTTATTATGAAACTTATGTTAACCGCAACGAACGCGAACTGGAACAATTAGATAAATTGAAATGGGCGTCTCCAAGGGCCCTTAAATATCTGGAGCGCGTCAATCATCCAGATGTGTCAACAATCTATCCCCCTATAGCACAATTTGTATTTCGTCTTGCACATCATATAAAACCCGACAGCATCTTTGTCCTGCGATCTTGGTTTTTAATTTTTGATATTCTAACTTTGGTTTTTATAATTGGTATCCTTTCTAAGCTTGGACTAGATAAATCGAATTGCCTGATTTACTTCTGGAGCCCTCTCGTATTAAAGGAAACTTTTAACTCGACCCATCTAGATATCATCGGGATATCTCTACTCTCTGGTTCCATCTATTTTTTACTTTGTCACCGTCATAAATTGGCCACCCTATTTCTTGCTCTTGGCTTTCTGGGGAAACTATACCCTGTGATTTTACTCCCCCTATACCTTAAGGCTTGCCATGAAAAAATGGTGCTGCTCGGCAAGAAAGCTTGGCTCGCTCCTTTGGGTAGCATAGGTCTGTTTCTAGCGGTGGTTGTTTTAGGGTATCTACCCTTTATTGGAATCGGACTACAGATGTTTGATGGGCTTAAAGCATTCACTCTTTATTGGCAAAGCAACGATAGCATTTTTGCAGTATTGGTATTCGTCTTTAAAACTGTATTGGCTAAATTCGCAAACGAAACAGTGCTTTCTAATTCCTTACCCGTTTTTTTGAGCAAGCTTACTGTAGTCCTTGTGTTAATCGGAGTTTTATTACGATTGATGTATAAAGGAGGCTCTCTACTTGAAAAACCTATAGAGTTTATTCGCGGGATTTTCTGGATTATGGCATTGGTCTTTCTCCTGAGTCCAGTTCAGAATCCCTGGTACCTTTCCTGGGTAATACCATTTTTGTGCATTTTTCCAGAGCGGTCCTGGATTACATTAACTGGATTGGTCGGCCTATATTACTTGGACTTTTATTTTGACTATCAGGAACTTGAGAAACTTAGCCTATGGATTCCGTGGGTCGAATATCTGCCATTTTATTTTTTGCTATCTCTGGAATTTCGTAAAAACCAAAATAAAAAACAACTCAGTAAAAACGTCGCCGACAAAGGTTAGCTTAAGCAGTCCTATATTTTGTAAAGTTAATTTTTCGTATTAAGTTTCCTGCCACCTGTTACCTTAAGAGAGTTTTTAAGAAATTTGACTTAAGTAACCTTTGGTTTGCCTTCTATAATGAATTATTTATTAGACTAGCTCCATAAATGAAGTAATTTTATCTTCCTTTTCGAAACGGCTGTATCGGTCAAGCAGGATAGGGTGAATACCAACACCTTCGGCGCCAACTACATCAGTTTTAATTTCATCACCAATATGGCAAGCCTCATGAGGTAAGACCTTACTTCGTCTTAAAGCTTCTTCAAATATTTTTTTATCGGGTTTTGCCGAACCAATTAAAGCAGAAGGCAAAATAAAATCAAAGTAACCAGCAAGGCCAAGATTTTCCAGGGTTGGGATCAGTCGCGAATCCCAGTTAGAAATGACCCCTAGCAACACACCCCTTTTTTTTAAAGTTTCCAAAATATTGGAATCAGTCACATCTTGATAAATCTGCCAGTTTGATTTCTCTTTAAACGCTTCAAAAATAAGATCGAAATATTCTTCAAACCGGTCAAGTCCTCCTAGGGGTTGAAACACCTCATAAACAAGTTTGTGCCAAAAGTCTCTTTCTACTTTTGGACCGCTCTGATTACCCAAAGATTCGATACCTCCCATTTTCTTCCATTGCGCATGGAATCCCTCATTTAACACCTTAACGGAACCCGAATATCCAAATGCGCGGGCATATCGGGCATATACATCCCCTACCGATGGGTGAACACGAATTAAGGTTCCTCCTACATCAAAGAAAACTGCTTTAAAAGAAGATAATGGCAAGAAACTCTCCCAAGAAGGTTTTTTGATCAGAATACCCTTAAATAGAATGCTAACCAAGTAGGGTTTTAAAACTTTTATTCAATAAGAGCAGAAAATCCCTGGCTGATAAAATCTTCCAAAAGTTTATACGAGGATAGAGAAACCAGAGAATAAACTGAGGATTAATTGACCAACTGAGAGAATTTTTTGGAGATCCAGCCTTTCTTACCCTTCTGATACTCAACTTGAAACCAGTCTTTAGCTTCTTGAAAAATCAGTACGATGGCATCCTTGGGTATCTGAGCCAGCACATTAGATTGAGCATCCGGTTTTGCTCGCACTCTAAGAGGGGCACCATTAGTAATAATTCGTGCCCGTCTTGGAGGTGATGCTGCATGAGCGGAAGGTTCTGGTTTCTCTCTTTTCATTTCCATATCTGGACTCACCGAAACCGCTTCTACCGGAGGCTGTTCTATCAAAGCTGGTTTTTCTCCTTGGTCCATAGGTTTCTTAGTGTCTTCAGAAAGCACTTCCACAAGCTCTTCCACTTCTTTTGATTGTTTAGTTTCCTCAACAATATCTATTATCTCTCTACGAAGAGGCGGCAAAGTTGGGACAATCTGCATCGGTTCTGGGGCAACAACTCCCTGCTCGGAAGAGGAGGAGGTGTTTTTTACGGAGTCGGGCAATCTTTCACTCAACATATCCGGTAATTCTCCCGACGAATTATTCTGTCGCTTCATTTTAAGGATTAAGTGCCGGGCTTCATCAGCATTTTTAGGGTTATCAGGATATTTCGCCACAAATGCTTCATAACCTTCTAGCGTGTTCGCCAGTTTGACCTGCTGATAAATAAGATCTTGTAGAGTTTCTATCTTCAGCGCAACTTTCTCTTTTTTCTTAAGGTCAGTAAGTTTTTTAACCCTTTCGAGATGATCGATGGCCGTTGCATAGTCTTTATTCTCGCGCAGAATCGTGACCTGAAACCTTAATGCTCTTTTTAGATTATCCTTAATAATATAGTCAAAAGGTTCCAAGGACAAAGCGGTTTCAAAAGCATCTATAGAAAGCCGTAATTTGTCATTCGAATAGAGTGCCATGCCAAGGTTGTTATAGCCTCGAAATGACTTCGGGCTGCGTTCCAAAAAACGATTCCAAAGATCAATCGAGTTATCAAGCTGATTGTTTTTAAGTTGTTCTAGGGCACGGCTATAAAGATCGATGTCGGCCTTCGAGAGGTGCTCGGGTGGTATTTCAAAATAAGGAGTTACGGGCATCGGGCCGGTTACGCAACCACCCATTCCAAACATGAAAACAACCAATAAAACGCGCAATAAAGGCGAGGAAAACATAAAATGCATACTACTCTTTTTTATTATTACGTCAATAATTCTTGACTTGTGTGAAATATGAAATAACCTAGACCCGTCACGACCACTGGGGGTGTTTTTGAACTGAGAGTCCTGAAACGGGACGACCCTTTGAACCTGATCTGGATCATGCCAGCGAAGGGAAGTGAGGCTATCTGTTTTAATAAGATTCGCTGCATTTCCTGAGGTTTGGGATGCGGCTTTTTTTGTGCCCATCATTTCTTTAACTATAGTCCGGATTTAATTCAAGTTTTTAATTATTTCTGATTTATTTAACGGCTATTGCGGACGAAATCTTGTGTGTTATTTAGAATATGTATTTTTGCTATAAATTTGAATTTTACTGTTGGCTATGAGCAACCATCAATTAAATGAGCCTGCAGGTTACTTGAGAGAAAATCAACTGTTNTATAGACGCTTATGAAACTTACCATTAATGGCGAAAAACGTGAAATTGTGAAAAGCCAGANTCTTGAAGAACTAATTCGTGAGCTGAATATTCAGGCACCCAATTTTGCTGTAGCCCTGAATCAGCAGGTCATTCCAAAGTCTAAATATGCTACAACCGCAATCCAAGAAAACGACGAAGTTGAAATCGTTCACGCCGTTGGTGGTGGAGTTTAATTTAAATTTTTTTAAGGCTGGGATTATGAACACAAATAACGAGTTTATGAAGATTGGCGACAAAATATTTAAGTCTAGACTTATTGTNGGAACCGGAAAATATAAATCTTTCGACGAAACTCGTCAAGCTATCGAAATTTCTGGAGCCGAAATGGTGACGGTCGCTGTCCGTCGAATTGAGTTGGACAAAAATAAAGACTCCATACTCAATCACCTTGACCCTAAAAAATATACCTTTCTGCCAAACACAGCAGGTTGCTATACACAAAAAGAAGCTGTGATGACCTGTGAACTTGCCCGCGAAGCAGGACTTGGAAACATTGTCAAAGTGGAGGTCATTGGAGATGAGAAAACTCTTTTTCCCGATAACGAAGCCACTCTCGAAGCCTCAAAATTGCTGATTAAGGAAGGCTTTCATGTTCTGCCTTATTGCACGGATGATGTCGTTCTCTGCAAAAAACTTGAGGATATTGGATGTACCGCTGTTATGCCACTAGCAGCCCCTATTGGCTCGGGTCTCGGCATTCGGAATCCGTATAATATTAAACTAATTTTAGAAGCAGTCAAAATACCAGTCATAATAGATGCTGGGGTTGGCACAGCCTCTGATGCGAGCCGCGCTATGGAATTAGGTGTTTCGGGAATTTTGATGAACACCGCCATCGCCGGTGCCAAAGATCCATTAAAAATGGCATTAGCTATGAAAATGGCAGTGGAGTGTGGCCTTTTGGCTTATGAGTCCGGGCGCATTCCTAAAAAACTTTATGCCTCAGCCAGCAGTCCACTGGATGGCTTGGTCGAACTGTAAACATCATGATGACTTCGCCCGCTTTTAAAAAAGCATCTATTTTAGATTTCTTACGGGTTTATCTTATTAGCGATTTCATGCGGGTTGGCAAAAGCCGTTTCCTCGGCGCATTAGAAGAAGCTCTGCAAGGTGGTGTTCGCGCCCTTCAACTTCGGGAAAAAAATATGAGCTCTAAAGACCTTTTAGCTTTAGCCCTTGAAGTTAATTGCATGACGAAACGCTACAACACCAAACTGCTTATCAACGACCGTGCCGATATTGCTGTTATGGCAGGAGCGGACGGCGTTCACCTAACAGAGGCTAGCGTTAAGGCCAGCGAAGTTAAAAATAATTTCCCAAATTTGATCGTTGGGGTTTCAACACATTCAATAGAAGGGGCTCGCCTTGCTGATTCTCAAGGGGCAGACTTCATAACCTTCAGCCCAATTTACGAAACACCTTCAAAATCCATTTATGGACCACCGCAAGGTTTGGCTCCACTCCGTCACGTGACTCAGTCAGTTCACCTACCGGTTTTGGCTTTAGGGGGAATAACTCTGAACCGCGTTCCTGAGTGTCTGGAGCATGGGGCCTTCGGGGTCGCTGTGATTTCTGATATATGGGACTCAACTGATATAAAACAACACTCATCTAAATATATGCACAACTTTGGAGGTAATTAGTTATGAAGCAATCAAAATCTAATGGAAATGGTAATCGCCATGGAGCCACCGATGAAAAGGTTGAAATATCCACCAAACCTATTTCCCCAAAATCAAAAAAAGTTTATGTCAATGGAACCCAATATCCCAATATCAAAGTCCCTTTCAGAGAAATTTTTCTCTCCACCCCCACTACGGTGACAGGAAATGGAAATGGGAATGGCAATCACAGTCAAAATGATGAAAGCTCCGTTCTCGTCTACGACACATCAGGCTCTTACACCGACCCAGATGCCAGTATAGATATCCGTGAAGGACTAAAGCCTATTCGTCTGCCTTGGATTACAGGTCGTGAAGATGTCCAATATTACGATGCCCGAAGTATTCTGCCTAAAGACGATGGCTACCGTGAAGGGGAAAACCCAAATACTGAACGGTTCCCAAAAACCCGTAAACAGGTTTTACGCGCTAAACCCGGTCAAAATGTCTCCCAAATGCATTACGCAAAAAAAGGAATTATAACTCCTGAGATGGAATTCATTGCCATTCGCGAAAACCAGAAACGTAAACAGCAGACCCAAGATGGTGAGCGCGAACAACGACTGAAGGGAAATTCCTTCGGTGCTAACCTGCCAGAGGAAATCACTCCCGAGTTCGTCCGTGACGAAGTGGCAAGAGGTCGAGCTATCATACCGGCAAACATTAACCATCCAGAATCAGAACCAATGATCATTGGACGAAACTTTCTNGTAAAGATCAATTCTAACATCGGAAATTCAGCAGTCAGTTCCTCTATCGAAGAAGAAGTTGAGAANATGGTATGGTCAGCACGTTGNGGNGCCGACAATGTTATGGACCTTTCAACTGGAAAAAATATCCATACTACGCGTGAGTGGATATTACGCAACTCTCCAGTACCTATCGGTACCGTACCAATTTATCAAGCACTGGAAAAAGTCGATGGTAAAATCGAAGATCTGACATGGGAAATTTATCGAGACACGTTGATTGAACAATGCGAACAAGGCGTGGATTATTTCACTATTCACGCTGGGGTTTTATTACGCTATGTCCCTATGACCGCTAAACGTGTGACCGGCATCGTCTCACGCGGTGGTGCAATTATGGCAAAGTGGTGCCTCACTTATCATAAAGAAAATTTCCTTTATACTCATTTTGAGGATATCTGCGAAATAATGAAAGCTTATGATGTTTCTTTCTCACTAGGAGACGGGTTGCGTCCCGGTTCTATTGCCGATGCCAACGATGAGGCCCAGTTTGCTGAGCTAGAAACTCTTGGTGAATTAACTAAAATAGCATGGAAACATGAAGTACAAACAATGATCGAAGGTCCAGGTCACGTCCCAATGCACATGATCAAAGAAAATATGGATCGGCAGTTGCTGGCATGTGGCGAAGCACCATTCTATACATTAGGACCCCTGACTACGGATATCGCACCGGGCTACGACCACATCACCAGTGGAATCGGTGCAGCAATGATTGGCTGGTATGGCACTGCTATGCTCTGCTACGTCACACCTAAAGAACATCTCGGGCTACCCAACCGTGACGATGTAAAAGAAGGCGTCATCACATACAAGATCGCGGCGCATGCTGCGGACTTAGCTAAAGGCCACCCCGGCGCAAGAGTCCGCGATGACGCACTTAGCAAAGCCCGGTTCGAGTTCCGTTGGGAAGATCAGTTCAACCTCTCACTCGATCCAGAAAAAGCTTTAGAGTTTCATGATGAGACTTTACCGAAAGATTCGGCGAAGGTAGCACATTTCTGTTCGATGTGCGGACCACACTTCTGTTCAATGAAAATCACACAGGATGTTCGTGACTACGCCGAACAAAAAGGCGTGGAAGAAAAACAAGCACTTAAAGAAGGCATGAAAGAAATGTCAGATACCTTCATAGAAAAAGGCGGTGAAATTTACACAAATCCAGCATAAAATTTTACTCAAATAAAGATACTTTCCTTTATTAAATATAGGTGCGATAGCTTATAAAGTGGTTTTGTATTGGCTAATATTACTTGCAGTTTTATCTAAGATCAAAACTAATCGAAAACCAATATTTTTGCTGTTATTTCATTAAATAACTAAAAATATTAGACTTATTATATTTCTGCGGTTTTGGATCCGTTTTTGCTTTATATGTTTTGACAATTAATTAACGTTGTCAACTTTATGAGCTATTAAGGCTTATAAAGTAGAAGCTATTTTTATCCAAAGAGTTGTACTTTAACTACTTCTGATAGATAAAAATAATTATGTATAAAGTCTCAGATAAATATACCGGCGAGCCTGTTAAAGACGGCTTTTTGGGTTGGGCTGAACAAGGCATTGCTTATGATTTTTACTGATTCTTATTGTTGACTAGCATGTTTTAATTGGAGATGAGCCCTCATGAGTCACCAAATCACATTGAGTTTCTGGTCGGGGGCTAGTAAATCAGAGGCTGCCAAAAAACTTGCCAAAGTGTTCCACCTACAATTAGAAAAGTCCTTAAATATTGTAGATCAGTTATGCCAATCCTTACCTTGGCGTTTCGATAGAGGCATCCCTGACCACCAGGCAGATACAGCATTTACCTATCTTAGTAGTTTGGGTTTTGTTGTTGATATTCAACCTATAGAAGGCAAGATCAAAGCCCTATCCGGTGCTGTTTTCATGGCAGAAGCACCAGAGAAAGAGAAAGTTCCCGTACTTGAAGATAGCTACAGATTTAATTTTTGTGGGGATGGCCGTACTCTTTTAAAAATTAGCTTTACCAATCTTATCAAGATGGTGTTCTCTATCGGTATATATCGGTTTTGGGCGAAAACCAATTTTCGCCAGTATATATGGAGTCAAACAGTATTTATGGGAGATCCTTTTTCCTACAACGGTACCGGTAAAGAGCTGCTAAATGATGCGTTCCAGTGGGGTGGGGTTATTGTTCTATTGGGTTTGATAAACATATATATCATGTTTAATATTGGGCTTGAGGAGAGCCAGAAATTCTTTGAGCTGCTCTGCTTTATTGTTGTGATAATGCTCCCCGTATTTCTGGTTGGAGTTTGGAAATACAAAATATCGCGGACGACTTGGCGCAATATTCGTTTTTCCTTTCGCGGAAAAAAGATGGATGCATTTACTTTATATTTGTTTGGGGGAATAATATCCACAGTAACTTTAGGTCTTTACTGGCCATTCTTCAAAATCAAAAGTGAACGGTTTTGGCGAGAACAGTTATGGCTTGGAAATGAGCAGTTTCGTTTCTCTGGAGTTAGTAAAGAATTTTTTAAAAAATTTATTATTGCCGCTCTTCTCACTCCGCTCACTTTAGGGTTTTATTTCTTCTGGTTTATTGCCGACTTAAAGCGTTATTTATGGTCACATACTCATGTGTTTGGCGCTACTTTTCATTTTCCTATCAAGGGTCAAGATTATATGAAGTTAAAGTTGGCTAATTTTTTCATTCTTCTTTTTACTCTTGGAATGGGTTTCCCATGGACAGTAGTTCGTAATCAGAAGTTTTTGACGGAAAACTTGGTTCTTTTAGGGAATCTAGAGTTAAACCATATAGTCCACGAAAAGATAGTTAGTGAGGCGTTTGAAAAAGGAACTCTGCATAGATAGTCCCATTGATATCGGTTAACAGACCACATAAATCTTCAATTAAAAGAGATCCTTTTTAATCTTGCAGCAAGGAGAGGATAGGGTCCTCCGAAAGCTTTAACTTTAAAGTACTTTGTTTGATGACATAAGTACTAGAAAATACCCTGATAATATTTTACTTACCTTTTTTCTGATAGCCGCGACAAAAACGAAATGAATTATAAAAGTTAATGTCTACCTCCAAAACTCGGATAATTAATGACTGTTATAGCAAGCGTGTTCTGTTTTCCTGGACTTTGATCATCCTGTTTGTTTTTTCTACATTCAGGTTGCCAGCTCTGGACGTACCGCTGGCTTCGGATGAATTAGCCATGGTTTCTCTTTGGGCGCAAATGCCCTACCTAAAAATCTTATCCAATTACCAATACCCTAACAATCATATTTTTTTGAGCCTGATTTTAAGCTTTCTACTCAAAGCATTTGGGTTGAAAGAATGGTTGTTGCGAATGCCATTATTAACTTGTGGAATAGTTAGTCTTTTCCTTAGTTACCGACTAGGTAAAAGAATTTCTAGAAATACTTCTGTTGGAATTTTTATCTGCTTCCTAATGGCTATCTCTGAAAAACACATTTTCTACTCGATAAATGCTCGAGGTTATCTCGTACTCATGGTTTTAGCTTTAATAGCTGCGACCTGTTTGCTGGATCGTGTTGAAGGTATTTCATTTAAAACTAAGAATTTCCCCAATTTTTTTAATCAAGGGCTAGCATTTTTAGGGTGGCTGGGTATCTGGCTTGTAGGAACTTGGACGGTTCCCACCTTTATATTTTTTGAAGTTTCATTTGCGATTTTTTTAGTAGGGCAAATGTTGACAACAAATCGCTTACTGTCTCTTCATAAAACGTATTTTGCAATACCCTTAGCTTCATGTGTTGTTGGGGGTATAGGATTTTATTTCCAATATTATGTGCTAATTGATCCCGCAATGCTGGTAGAGGCAACTTCACATGCAGCAAAAACATCTCTACCACTTTTTTTTCCTGAACTTCTTGCTAATTGGATTAAACCTTTTAATTTGAGTGGACCTCTTTTTCTCTTTTTAGCATTGATTGGATCGGGAAAGTTGTTTATACAAAACCGTAATGTGGTACTTCTAATAATATGTATTTGGCTGGGCCCAATTCTTATGGGAATAGTGGGTTCTTTTCTGAGAGTGCTTCCTGGTTTACCTCACCCTAGAACATATTTTTATCTACAACCTTTTTTCTTGATACTCGCAATCATAGGAGCTCGGCAAGTAGCCATTACATTAACAACAGCACTCAAAAGAAATTTTTCTTTTAATGAAAAATACCTGCTGGTTATGACAAGGTTTTTGGCCGGAGTTCTTTTTCTAGTCTCAGTATCAAATTATTTTCAATACAATTATCCTCAACGCATATCTCGAGAACCCTTAGATAAGGTTCATGATTTTATAAAAACCTTAAAACCAAATGATCTACTTTTGGCTTCAAATAAAGCTCATGTAGAATTATACCTATATGGCGCTAGTGATATCCGTAGTCGATTGGAGAATATATTAAACGACAGAAAACTAGATAATATTTACTATCTGGATTACGAGGAAAATAATATTTTAAAAGCTTCAAATAGTCCAAACCTAAAATTACAGCATCTAAAATTTATAAGATTAACAGGGAACATACAAAGCCCAATTCTTCCTAAAAATGCATTTAAGTTAGAAAAAGAGTTTGGGTCATTTAAATTTTATCGATTAAAAAAAAATTGGGTACAACAATTTTCAAGCTGGGAAAAGGCAGGTCTAGCACCTGATTTATCTAATACACAAGCATATCATTGGGAAAGAGTATCAAAATCAGCAGAAACACAGCCCTTAATTCACTTTAATAATTCGTTTACTTTAGCAATGAAGAATAAGGAGCGTTCATTTTCTAATGATCAAGGTTTTACATTGAACTTAGTAGATGTTGCCGGAGATAATAATAATTTTACAGCGGTTTTGTTAGAAGGATTTATGAAAAAAAATAAGGTTATTTATGACCCAACTTGGAAGATAAATGCTTGGATTTTGGATCATCCCTATGGAACTAATATTTTTAAAAAAGCTTGGAATCCAGCAGTTTTCATATCTAAAGGTTCGGGAAACTTGTCAGTAATGGATGTGAACTTCATTCGTAATATTGGCAATGGTTCAATGAGAAGTTTTTTGAGTTTTCGAATTGCAGAACAAACGAGGATAGGAAAAAAATGATTGTCATAACAGGAGGGGCCGGGTTCATAGGTAGTGCCTTGGTGCATGGGCTTAATCAGAAAGGTACTCAAGATATTTGGATAGTGGATGATATAGACCACCCTGAAAAACAAAAAAATTTAGATACTCTATCCTACCTGAGATGTGTGGGTAAGCATGATTTTTTGCGAGAAGTTGAGGATCTAAAGGCGTGCTCTGCAATTCTACATATGGGAGCTTGCTCATCTACAACTGAATCCGATAAGGTCTATTTACGGAAAAATAATTTTGAATACACACGTTCCCTTGCTCAATATTGCTTGAAAAAAGAAATTCGTTTTATATATGCCTCTAGTGCTGCAACTTATGGTGCGGGAGAGAACGGATACTCAGATGATGAATCTCTGTTGCAAGTTCTGACGCCTCTCAATCCCTATGGAGATAGTAAGCAATCATTTGACCTCTGGGCTAAAGAGACAGGAGCGCTTAAGGAAATNGTGGGGCTTAAATATTTTAATGTGTTTGGGCCCAATGAATACCATAAAGGTGATATGCAGAGCATGATCCGCAAAGGTTTTTTGCAAGCTCGTGATTTAGGTACTCTTAACCTGTTTAAATCTTACAAGCCAGACTATGGTGATGGTTGTCAGGAACGAGATTTCTTGTATGTGCGCGATGCTGTGGCAATGACCCTGTTTTTTTTAGAGAATAAGGAGAAAGTAGGAATCTTTAATATAGGCTCAGGTAAAGCAAGAAATTGGAACGATTTGGCTTTGGCGGTTTTTCAAGCTTTAAATAAAAAAGCTAATATTAAATACATAGAGATGCCCGAATCCATCCGCAATCAATATCAGTACCATACCTGTGCTGAAATAGATAAAATTCGGTCTGCAGGATATGTGAAAAATATCACTTCCTTAGAGGAAGGAGTTTCAGATTATGTAAAAAACTACCTTACTACAGACAAACATCTTGAGTAAATACGTTTTTTTGAAGCATGTGGTGGGTCAACTCGCTTTATGTTGTTCAATAATTTTAGTTAATGTATTTGTCGTAGAGTGGCCTTCGACAATAGGAATGAGTTCTACTCTTGCTCCATATCCTTCAACGATTTCTCGACCCACAACCTCATCGATTTTATAATCGTCTCCTTTCACAAGAATATCCGGTTGTATTTCTCGTATAAGTTTTTCTGGTGTCGTTTCATTAAATAATGTGATGTAGTCNATATATTTTAAAGCCGATAGAATGTTGGCACGTTCTTTTTCATTTTTAATTGGCCGGTTTTCTCCTTTTAAATATTTAACAGATTGATCAGTATTGAGTCCAACTACAAGAATATCCCCAAGAGATTTTGCTTTTTGTAGGAACTCGATATGTCCTCCATGGATAATATCGAAACAACCATTCGTGAACACAACTTTTTTGTCCGAACTCTTTGCCATGCTGATAATTTTTTTTAGTTCATCAAGCTTAAGAATAGTATTAGNTGTACGTAGCATTTCTTCTTGCAAAAACTCGTTGATCTCTTCCAAGGTTACAACAGCGGTTCCAACTTTTCCGACAACAACACTAGCAGCCATATTTGAAAGCCACGCTGCTTCCTGATAATCAAAACCTACAAATACCGCCATACTAAAAACGCTAATGACCGTATCTCCAGCGCCAGTAACGTCGAATACTTCTTTTGCCACGGTGGGAATAGATATAAGCTGCTCTTTATTTTGATATAGAGACATGCCATCTTTTCCCTGGGTGATAAGGATGGCCTCTGCTTTTGTCAGATTCAAAAGATATTCAGCAGCCCGGCCCAGATCTTCTTTATCNTNAATCTTGATTGGAACAGAGCGAGAAATNTCTCTGAGGTTTGGGGTAATGACAGCAGCCCCCTTGTAAAGAGAAAAGTCTGAACTTTTAGGATCAACAATGACGGCTTTTTTGAATTTCTTAGCCCGGCTCATAACAGCTTTAACTACTTTTTCAGTTAGAATTCCCTTATGGTAATCNGAGCAGATAACTCCATCCATTCCAGNAATGACTTGATTGATATACTGAATCAATTTCTTTTCAGTTTTCTCGGTAATAGGACGGTTATCTTCCTTATCAACTCGCAAAATCTGCTGATTATGGGCGATGATCCTCATTTTGGAAGTCGTAGGGCGATGTACAAACCGAAAAATTCCTTCCGTTTGAATAAAACGATCATGTATGGTTTGTAANAGTTTATCGCCTTTTTCATCCTGTCCAATGGCGCCACATAGGTGTACTTCACAGCCAAGACCAACAAGGTTATTTGCGACATTGGCNGCTCCTCCTAAGGCAAGATTTTCAGAGCGTGTTTCTAAGATAGGAACGGGTGCCTCTGGAGAGATACGCTGTACTCCTCCCCAAATATATTCATCCAGTATTAAATCCCCGATAACAAGAATTTTCGGTCGTTCATTATTACTAAAAAAACTTTTAAACTTTTCTTTCATTTACAAGTCTTCTTCAATGAGTTCACAAATAATATGCCCAATAGTTATATGTACTTCCTGAATTCTTGCTGTATCAACTGAAGGAATGATGATAGATAAATTCGCAATNTCTTTTATTTTACCTCCATTATTACCTAACAGTCCAATGGTCTCTGAACCAATNGCATTGGCTTTTTTCAATGCTCTCANNACATTTTCCGANTTNCCGCTNGTNCTGATTCCCACCACTACATCGNTTTTCTCGGGCCAGNGCTTCNACTTGTCTTTCAAAAATNGTGTCAAAACCATAATCATTACCCAGAGCAGTTAAAGAAGANGTGTCTACTGTCAAGGCAATTGCAGGCATNGCCCNACGCTCTTTTTTGAACCTTCCNACCAGTTCTGCAGCAATATGCTGGCNNTCNGCAGCACTTCCTCCGTTGCCCATTAATATCAGCATTCCCCCTTTTNCAATACGNGATTTTATNAGNTTTGCGGCTTNNANAATATNNTCCGANAGNGTNTCGGCAACNTTNNTTTTNAANTCAGCNCTGGAGTANAGGGAATCTATAATGCGTTGCATAATCTCTTTATTGAAAGTTAATTTAGAAAAATATATAACACTATACTGATACTATTCTTTAGCTAACCTTATCAAAAAAAATANAGCATCCTTTTATAATGACTTGACCGACTTTATGAATTTGAGCATTTTCATAGGCGAATATTCTTCTTATGCCCATTAATTTCTGANAGATCTATTTACTTCCGACATGATAGCATTTTGAGTTTTATGTTTTCAGTTGATTTTTAAAATACTCTAGAGTTGATTGTAAGCCCTGATCTAAACTGACCGCTGGTTTCCAATTTAAATATTTTCTGGCTAGGGTGATATCGGGTTGACGGATTTTTGGGTCGTCCTCCGGTAAAGGAACTTGGACAATCTTACTCTTGCTGTTTGTGGCTTGTATAATTTTACCTGCC
>PAJA01000062.1 GCA_002705185.1 Nitrospina sp.
CAGATATGAAGGACCCAGAACCACGTGGAAAATAAAACTATGGGTAATTGTCTGTTTTGCAAAATTAACGACAATACTATACCTTCGCATAAAGTGTATAACTCTGATACATTGTTCGCAATTAATGATTTAAATCCGCAGGCTCCCACGCATATTCTTATCATTCCTCGAACCCATCAAGCTTCACTACTGGATGTAGAGGAAAAAGATCATACACTGATGGGGTCAGTAATCGGTGTGGCGAACCAGTTGGCTAAGGAAAGAGGGCTTGATGCTTCAGGGTACCGACTGGTAGTTAATTGTGGTGCGGGAGCAGGACAGTCTGTATATCATATTCATTTTCATCTTTTGGGTGGCCGTGACTTGAATTGGCCGCCGGGATAACTGCTCCGTTCATAGAAATACCTGTTATTGTTTAGGAATAAAAGTTGTGTTCAGGCTTAGAACTGAGAGTTATTATAAGATATAAACTTTCCAGCTTAATAAGCTGATTTCCCAGTAAAGCTAGGCTGGTTTTCACTAGTCCCTCTGTTGGTAGGAAAAATCATGGTTACTGCAGAACAGCTCTACGAAAAACTTAAAGATATTCAGGTAGGCAACCCGATTTGTAAGTTTACCCAGGAAAATTGCGAGTTATTACTCCCCACTATAAGAAAGATAGAAGAACTTAAGCGTAAGAAAAATGCCATCATTCTTGTTCATAATTATGTTGCTCCGCAAATTTATTATAGTGTGGCCGATTATACTGGCGACTCCTATGGACTGTCGAAAAAAGCCAAAGAATCGAACGCTGATATCATTGTTTTTGCAGCGGTTCGTTTTATGGCCGAGACTGCAAAAATTCTCAACCCAGAAAAAATAGTCCTCGATCCTAACCCAAATAGTGGGTGCTCTCTATCTGATGGAATAACGGCCGATGATGTTATCCGACTTCGTAGGCAGTTTCCTAAGCATACATTTGTATGCTATATCAATACGACTGCTGAGGTGAAAGCCCAGTGTGAAGTGTGCGTTACCTCTTCTAATGTTTATACAATTATTGAAAAAATTCCTAATAACAAAATTTATTTTCTACCCGATCGACTCATGGGCGAGAATGTCATCAAATATTTTAAAGCTCGTGGAGTGAAGAAGGATATTCAGCTCTGGGGTGGCACCTGTTACGTTCATGAGGAATACAAGCCAGAAAATATTGACCAAGTCCGGAGTAACTTTTCTGATGTGGAAATACTTGTACACCCAGAATGTGATTCTTCGGTAGTGGCCAAGGCTGATTATGTTGGAAGTACGAGCCAAATGCTCAATCATGTGAGGAAATCTAAAAACGATTCTTTTTTTCTGGTGACAGAATGTGGGCTGACCGGTGTTTTGCAATCGGAGTTTCCGCAAAAAACCTTTGCCGGAAGCTGCACGCTCTGCAAATATATGAAATCTAATTCTTTGGAAGATATACTCAACGTTCTTGAAAACCCCAGCCCCGAAAGTACCATTACTCTAGACCATAGAACTCAAAAGCTTGCTCTTAAATGCGTCGAACGTATGTTCGATTTTTCCGTCTAAGAGTCTCTACTTTACAAATTGTATAAAAGTGCTCAAATTCGCTCAAAGATGGTGGAAGTCTATAGATTCTATAAATAAGTCCTATTCCTAAAATCTTAACTAGCCTAGATGCTTCAAGTTTTTAATAAATTTATTGATATCAGAAAATTCCTTCTTTCGTTTACTATTATGAAGACTAGCGCTTACAGATAGAATTCGGGGTGACATTAATGATTAATTTCAAAAGATCAATAACCAAAGGGCTAAAATTTCAGGGCTAAGTCGAAAGTTATGGCCAGATATAAACAATTAATTTTTTAAGTGATAATAAACCTTGAGAAAAACACCTTTCATAATTTTGATATGGGTTTTAGCTGTCGTAGTATTTTATTTTTGCCTACAATCGATTGACTTGGAGCGAGCATGGAACGAACTTTTAAAAGCGGATCCTATCTGGTTATTTTTGGCAATACTTTTTAATGCTTGTATCTTAGGGTTTTGGGCTTCCCTCTGGCGCCTTCTTCTTCCTGGGAATATTTCAGTTTCTTTTTCTCGAATTTTTCAAGCCAACTCTTTTATGTCTACATCTTGCAACACCATTCCTTTTCCCGGTGGGCATGCTATAGGGGTTATGGCGTTAGCCCGAAGAGCAGAAGTAGGGCACACTGTGGCTCTTTCGGTATTGGCGCTAGATCAACTCATGGAAGGTTTCGCTAAAATTTTTGTTCTGACTTTGGTAGCAATTTTTGTTCCTCTTCCACATAGAATGGCACAGGCAATAATAGTTTTTGTAGTTCTTATAGGTCTTTTTGCTTTAATCATGTTTTATCTCGCACATAAGAAACCGAGTGCTCCAGAGAACAAAGAAACTATATCTTTTCCCGTTAAACTTAAAAACTTTGTGTCATGCTGGTCTGTTCATCTCGAAGTTTTAAGAGATTTTCGAGTTTTCATTTTAGGTCTTTTGTTGGCTCTTGTAATGATGTTTACCCAGACTTTAGGTATATGGGCTGTTCAGAAAAGTCTGGGCCTGGATCTTCCGATTTGGTCTCCCATATTGGTTATGGGTGCTTTAAACCTGGCGACTGTTTTGCCAATTACTCCGGGAAACTTTGGTGTTTATGAGGGAACCGCTTTCCTAGCTTATCAATTTTGTGGTCTCGCTCCCGAGCTTGCTTTTAGTCTGGCGCTCCTGCAACATATTTGCTTTCTAGTTCCAATGGCTGGAACAGGTTACGTAGTTCTTCTATTTTTAACTCCTGGGCAGAAAAAAAATCCAGAAGAGAAATGGGTTCCTAATGAAAACTAGTAAAGAATTATTAAAGAAAACAATCATTAATTTTTACAGATTGGGTTGCTGGTATCCCCATCAAGCATATTAATGTTGCATAAGATATCTCTATAAGTTTGCCTCTAAGGTATATTCTCCGTCCAAATAAGCATAATTAGAATTTGTTTTTTCGCACTGACTCTTAAACTAACTTAAAAATTAATGACTTAATAAATAGTTTGTGAAAAAATTCGATTTTTTTATTTTTTAAAAATAAACTATTCTTAATCATAGTAGTTTTTTCATTTTCTTGGTTTTACATTTTGAGGAGATTCGTTACTTATGGAGTCTGATAAACGTCCGTTGTTGAAATTAATTGACAAAGTTTCTTTTTTCAATGATTTTTTAGAATCAGAAAAGTGCGAACTAATTGATAAAAAAGTTCTGGTAAAAAAATACGAAAAAAAAGGTTCTACAATTTTTAGGGAGGGAGACAAAGGTGGCTCGGTAGTCGTTGTTTTGTCAGGCGAGGTAAGTATTATCAAAAGTACTGTGCCCGCTACTGATAAGGGAAAGATTTCTCTCATTAGCCCAAAAGATATTACCATCGCGAAATTAGGAGCAGGATCAGTTATCGGTGAAGTGTCACTACTTAGCAATAAGAGCAGAACTACCGGAGTTGTTACTTCGACACCTTTAGTTGTTGCATTGGAAATCAATAAATGGCATTTGCAAAGTTTTAATTCATCTATTCAAAGTAAATTTCATGAGCAATTCATTTCTATACTTATTAAGAGGTTGGAAGATATGAATAAAAAATTTGGTAGAACAAAAATATAATGATGAATAACTACTCCCATTCAATAGTTCCTGGTGGTTTCGAGCTGATGTCATAGACTACGCGGTTAACTCCATGTACTTCATTGATGATACGGTTGGAGAGTTTGCCCAAAAGTTCATAAGGCAGGTGAGCCCAGTCTGCGGTCATACCGTCAGTGCTGGTTACGGCACGTATGGCAACTACACTTTCATAGGTGCGGGAATCTCCCATGACACCTACGGTTTTTACCGGAAGCAGTACTGCAAATGATTGCCATAAATCATTGTACAAGCCAAAAGCTTTTACTTCTTCCAAGATAATTTTGTCAGCAGCACAAAGAATATCAAGGCGTTCGGGTGTTATGTCTCCTAGTATGCGGATGGCTAAGCCTGGACCTGGAAATGGTTGTCGATTTATGATTTCATCAGGCATACCCATCTCTCGTCCAAGTAAACGAACCTCATCTTTGAATAGTTCTCGAAAAGGTTCGAGAAGTTTTAGGTTCATTTTATCTGGCAGACCTCCAACATTGTGATGTGATTTAATTACTACCGAAGGACCACCTTTAAAGGATACTGATTCAATAACGTCAGGATACAATGTGCCTTGAGCGAGAAAGGTGAAGTCCCCTCTCTTTTTTGCTTCTTCTTCGAAAACTTCGATGAAAGTATTACCAATTGATTTCCTCTTTTGTTCTGGGTCTGTGATGCCTTTAAGCTTTTCGAGAAACCTGTCTGCGGCATCGATGACATCGAGATTGATATTGAAGTTGTCGCGAAAGGTACTTTCCACTTTTTCTTTTTCGCCGGTTCTTAACAGCCCATTGTCGATGAATAAGCAATGCAGGTTTTCGCCTATAGCCTTATGAATAAGTACAGCGGCGACCGAAGAATCTACCCCACCGCTCAATCCACAAACCACGTTTGAATTTTTCACCTTATTTTGAATATCTCTAATCATATATTCGATCAGAGATTCCATTTTCCAATTTTGGGAACATTCGCAGATTTTAAACAGGAAGTTTTTGAGAATCTTCGTGCCTTCTATAGTGTGGACTACTTCAGGGTGAAATTGCAGGCCATAAATTTTTTCTGAAGAGTTTTCAATAGCTGCTAGTGGCGAATTATTTGTGGAGGCAATACCTTTGAATCCAGTTGGTAGTTTTGAGATGCGATCTCCATGGCTCATCCAGACTATGGAATTATTTTTCACTTCTTCGAACATATCGGAAAATTCATTCAGCATCAACTCTGCACTACCAAATTCGCGATTTGGGGAAGAGTCTACCTTGCCGCCAAATAAATGGGTGATGAGTTGCATACCGTAGCAGATGCCGAGAATGGGAAACCCTAGTTCAAACAGCCTTGGGTCACATAACGGCGAGTCTTTTTCTTGGACGCTTGCGGGGCCGCCGGAAAGAATGATACCTTTTGCATTAATAGTTTTAATTTCTTCAAACGTTAGGGTGCAAGGGTGAATTTCACAATAGATCTGAAATTCTCGCACCTTGCGAGCAATGTTCTGAGTGTATTGTGACCCAAAATCAAGAATGAGAATTTTCTGTTCGTGAAGGATGTCAGTGGTCATGATAATGTAGTGATCCGTTTAGCTCGTCCAAAGAAACTCCTTCGGCTCAATCGACATTATAATTCGGAGCTTCTTTAGTTACGATCACATCATGAACATGACTTTCGCGAAGTCCAGCCGAAGTGATCTTGATGAATGAAGCATTTTTTCTAAGTTCGTCAATTGTGGTGGCTCCACAATAACCCATTCCTGCGCGAAGCCCTCCCAACATTTGGTGGACGGTGAATGATAAAGCGCCACGGAAGGGAATTCGAGCTTCTACTCCTTCTGGAACCAATTTGCTTTCCGAGAGTTCCCACTCCTGAAAGTATCTGTCGCTTGACCCCTGAGACATGGCACTGATGGAACCCATGCCTCGATATTCTTTATAGCTTCTGCCTTGATAAAGGATTTTTTCTCCTGGACTCTCTTCCGTTCCCGCAAACAATGAACCGATCATTACTGTACTTGCACCCGCAGCGATCGCTTTAGTGATGTCACCAGAAAGCTTGATGCCGCCATCGGAAATAATAGGGATATTTTTTTTCTCAGCTACTTTAACACATGCTGCAATGGCAGAGATTTGTGGGACGCCAACGCCCGATACTACACGAGTGGTACAAATAGAACCAGGGCCAATACCAACTTTAACTGCATCGACTCCGGCCTTAATTAAAGCATTAGTACCTTCTGCTGTTGCTACATTGCCGCCAATTAATTCAAGTTTTGGAAAAGTCTTTTTAATTTCTCGGATAGTTGCTAGTACCTTCTCCGAATGACCGTGTGCACTGTCGATGACCAAAACGTCAAGTCCGACACGGATTAAATCTTCAATATGCTCTACAGGGTTTTGAGTAACTCCTAATGCGGCACCTACTAAAAGCCGACCCTTCGCATCTTTGGAGGCATTAGGGAATTTGCCTGCCTTCTCAATGTCTTTAGTGGTAATCAGTCCCTTGAGATGACCTTGTTTATTGACCACCAGTAGTTTTTCAATGCGGTTGTCGTGCAGAATTTGTTTCGACTTTTCAAGGGGAGTGCCTTCTGGAATAGTAACTAGCTTGTCTTTAGTCATCAGGGTTTTTATTTTTTTATTGAGATTTTTCTCAAACCTGAGATCCCGATTAGTCAAAATTCCCGCCAGTTTTTTGTTTTGTGTGATAGGGATACCCTTGATATTGTATTTCCGCATTACTTCAAGGGCTTCGCTTATGTTTTGTTCGGGGGTCATAGTAATCGGGTCGGGGATCATAGCGCTCACCGATCGTTTCACCTTATCTACCATTTTACGTTGTTTTTCCGGTAGAAGGTTTCGATGAATGATGCCGATTCCACCTTCCTGAGCTAAAGCAATAGCCAAGCTGGTTTCTGTCACGGTGTCCATGGGAGCACTGATTAATGGACTATTCAATTTTATCTTGCGGGTTAAGCGAGTTGTTAGCTTTACATTTGCGGGTAGAACTTTCGAATGGGCAGGGAGTAGTAACACATCATCGAAAGTAAGATAGGTTGGAATATTTTTAGGGTCAATCATGGGTCATTATAGCAGAAATTTTATTAAAAATATAAAGCTGCAATATTAACATGACAGTCTTACAGGTGGGGGGAAAATTTTTTTACGTGTTTTAGCCCTAAGCGGGCATAAACTTTCTGTGTGAGTTTATAAAATATGGTTGTGAGCAATAAGTTTAACAGGTTCAAAAAGATTTGTATCGGGTTGTGGTGTGTTCTCATCAGTACTAATATCCTCTATGAAAATAACGAGCAATTGTAAGTTGCTTCCTTAAATATCTGGGTGATAATCTTAGACATGAAATTATTATTCCAAATTTCTTTGGTTTCTTGGGTCTTATGTGGGTCGGTTGATGCTCAACCGTTGTTTTATGGAACTGGACAAAAAGAAGACTGGATGGGAACTTATTTTCAAGGTCGAAAGATAGGATTTACCCGGGTGCAAACCCGCTGGACTCCAGAGGCTATTGAGGTGGATTCCAAGGTTTTTTTTCAGATACGTTCTGAGTCTACGGATCAATCCACAACGATTAATCAAAATACACGGCTCAGTTCGGATTTCAAACTTCTGAGCTTTTCTCTCCTGCAAGAGATCACTGGCCACAGAAAACAGGTTGTGGGCAGGATGAAAGGAAATAAGCTAATCTATCGGATTACGTCACGAGGTTTTGATAAGGAAAAATCTATTGACCTTCCTCCCCAAGTGCTTCCTTCATCGACCTTTCTTTTAAAATTGCTAGCGAATAGGCTAGAGGTTGGACAAAAAGGTACCCTGCCTCTGTTTCTGGAACCGTTTCTTATGTTGGTGAGTTTAGACTATGAAGTTTTGCGTCAGGAAAAACTTAAGTATGAAGGCAAACCTATTGAAACTTATGTGGTCAAGCAAAGATTTAGTGGCATAGAAACGATCTTATGGGTGGATGGGGATGGTACGGTGATTAAAGAAACAAATAATCAGGGTTTTAAATCGTTCAAGGAACCTGCTAGTGTTGCACAAGAAATCGATAAACCCCTCTCAGTAAGTAATTTGATCACCATGAGCTTGGTCAAGCCGAGCAAGCGGATTAATCGATCAGATCGGCTGAGGGAAATCACTTTTCATCTTAAGCCTATTCGTTCTGCTGACCTTATTCCGCAAGACCATCGCCAAAAGGTGCTCAAAACAGAAGCTCTGCCGAATGATTTTTATCTGGTTACGTTGCAAGTTAAGACTGAACCGAAAAGAGTCACTGGTTTTTCAAATTGGCCAACAAAATCTTTACTATACGCAAAATATTTGGAAGAATCGATAGAGGTGCAATCACATCACCCCATGATTGAGTCTTTGGCAAGCGAACTAGCCGGAGAAACCGAAAATGACTGGGAAGTAGCCCAAGATATCAACCGTTGGGTTTACCTCAACTTGGGGAAAGAACTGGTGGATACTGTAACGGCACTAGATGCTTTGCAAGAAATGAGAGGCGAATGTCAGTCGCATACTTATCTCTTTGCTGCACTGGCTAGGGCGGTAGCTATTCCCACTCGCATTGTGAATGGGCTTGTATATTCGAAAGAATACGCTGGGTTTCTTTATCATGCCTGGCCAGAAGTTTATGTGGGGGAATGGCGAGCTCTTGATCCAACTTTTGGACAGAGTGAGGTAGATGCTACCCACATTAAGCTGACTGAAGGAGCGAAGGAAGGCCCTTTTGGCTTCATGGAGTTTGTCGGCAAGTTAGAGATTGACTGGTCTATCANGCCTAGGGGCTAATGAGCAATAGTTNTATCTTTTTGGCAAATTGTTCTTGCTTCNTCTATGGTTTGGATATGNTTCCTAANTANAAATCAATGCTATAAAAATATTTTTTGTTTTGTTTTCTGGNACTAGTTTTCGTTTTATATTCGCTATTGATTGAGGTGTTGAAGAAGCCGAAACCTTTATATCTTGTGGTCTTGAAAGAAAGTTTTTAGGGCATTCTAGAATTTCATTGACAACACTACATCTTGTATATATTTTAGTGAACGACACAAAATGTAGTTATTTTTGTGGCTTGAAGTAACTAAAAATTTTCAAGGAAGAAGTGAAGTTTTAATTTTTTCCCCTGTGAACATTTGAGTCATAACTAATTCAATTTGTTGAGATTATTTTCTAGTGAGGTATAGCGAAATATGCGAATTGACAGGGTTTTTACCAAAGATCATCAAGACCCTTACGAAGGAATGTGTTTTGTAGATCGAGTTTCCAAGATCACCAATGCTAATGGCTCTGTGGTTTCTGAAATCAAGAACGTTTTGGTTCCTGACACTTGGTCGCAGGTAGCGGTGGATATCATGGCACAAAAATATTTCCGCAAGGCAGGGGTTCCGGCTCGTTTGAAAAAGAAGTTTGAGCCTGGATTGCCTGAGTGGCTTTGTCCGTCGGTTCCAGATGAAGAGGCACTGAATCAGCTACCTCAATCAGAGCAGTTCTCCCGCGAAACCAAATCACAGGAAGTTTTTCATCGCTTGGCCGGATGCTGGGCTTACTGGGGATGGAAAAATAATTGTTTCAGTTCTGAGAAAGAAGCACGTATTTACTTTGATGAGATGCGTTATATGTTAGCTAATCAGTTAGCAGCACCTAATTCTCCTCAGTGGTTCAACACTGGAATGAACTGGGCATACGGTCTAGAAGGACCTGCCCAGGGGCATTATTACTTCGATGAGAAAGCTGGAAAACTTCAAAAATCGCAAAACTCGTATGAAAGACCCCAACCACATGCCTGCTTCATTCTTTCGGTGGGCGATGATCTGGTAGGTGACGGTGGAATTATGGATTTGTGGCGGCAGGAAGCCCGACTGTTTAAGTTCGGATCTGGGACTGGCAGTAATTTCTCCAATCTACGTGGAGATGGAGAATCTCTTTCCGGCGGCGGCAAGTCTTCCGGGCTAATGAGCTTCTTGAGGATTGGCGACCGAGCGGCAGGAGCTATCAAATCTGGTGGAACTACTCGACGTGCAGCAAAGATGGTCACTCTTGACATGGACCATCCTGACATTGAAGAGTTTGTTGAGTGGAAGGTAAAGGAAGAGCGTAAAGTGGCAGCTCTTGCAGCTGGAAGCAAGATGACCCGTCGGTGCTTGAAAGAAGTAGTCAGTGCTTGTTGGGTGCAAAATGAGGCTGAAGATACCAGATTCGATGTGCAAAAAAATAAAGCTTTGAAAAAAGCTGTACGCAGAGGGTTGGATTGTTTTATTCCTGAAAACTATATATATCGTGTTATTCAGTTAGCCCGTCAAGGGGTTAAAGATATTGAGTTTGAAGAGTATGATACTAACTGGACTTCCGAGGGTTACCTCACAGTTTCGGGGCAGAATTCCAATAATTCTGTTCGTCTTACAAATGAATTTCTGCGAGCTGTGGAGTGCGATGGAGATTGGAACCTAATCCGTAGGACGGATGGGGAGATCTCCAGAACTCTGCCAGCGAAAGGTTTGTGGGAAAAAGTCAACTATTCTGCTTGGTCCAGCGCTGATCCTGGACTTCAGTTCCACTCGACGATCAACGAGTGGCACACCTGCCCAGAAGATGGGCCGATTCGTGCTTCTAATCCATGCTCAGAATACATGTTTCTGGATGACACTGCATGTAACCTTGCGTCTATTAACCTGATGCGTTTTTATGATGAAGAGAAAGGTTTATTTGCAATAGAAGATTACCGTCATGCATGTCGTTTGTGGACTCTCACCTTGGAAATTTCAGTAATGATGGCGCAATTCCCAAATAAGGCGATTGCTAAAAAGAGTTTTGAGTTCCGCACGCTGGGTCTAGGTTATGCCAATTTAGGGGCCATGCTTATGGTGATGGGAATTCCTTATGATTCAGAAAGCGGCCGAGCCATTGCTGGTGCTATTTCTGCCATGACGACCGGGGCTTCCTATGCTATGTCAGCAGAGATGGCTGGAGAGCTTGGGCCCTTCGCAGGTTTTGAAAAGAACCGGAATTCTATGCTTCGAGTTCTTAAAAACCATCAACGGGCAGCACATAATAAGGAAGTTCATGAGTATGAAGGGCTCACCATATATCCACAGGGTATTCAGGCGGAACACTGTCCCAACTATCTCCTTGACGCTGCTCAGAAGGAATGGGCAGATGCACTAGAATTGGGAAAGAAGAATGGTTTTCGCAATGCTCAGACCACATGTATTGCGCCGACAGGAACGATCGGATTGTTAATGGATTGTGATACTACAGGTATTGAGCCAGACTATGCTCTGATTAAGTATAAGAAACTGGCGGGTGGTGGTTATTTCAAGATTATCAATCAGTCGGTTCCTGGTGCACTTCGTAAACTTGGTTATAAGCCTGATGAAATAAAGGACATTGTTAATTATTGTGTGGGCACAGGAAGTCTGGAAACAGCTCCTTATATCAACCGAAATTCCCTTCGCAAAAAAGGGTTTACTGATGATGTGCTCGATAATGTCCAGCTTGAATTACCTATGGCTTTCGATATAAGTTTCGCGTTCAATAAATTTGTTTTGGGGGAATCGTTCTGCAAAGACGTGTTAAAGTTAACCAGTGAACAATTAGATTCTGTGACCTTCAACCTCCTTGAATATCTTGGTTTTACTGATGAAGAAATCCAGTCAGCCAATGATAGCATTTGTGGAAGAATGACAGTTGAAAATTCTCCCCACCTGAAAGAACATCATTATTCTGTTTTTGATTGTGCCAACCAGTGTGGGAAATACGGCAAGCGTTTCATACGTCCTGAGGCGCATATTCGTATGATGGCGGCCGCTCAGCCTTTTCTTTCAGGTGCAATATCCAAAACTATTAACATGCCTAACGATGCCACTATGATCGATGTAGAACGGGCGCATATCTTGAGTTGGAAACTTATGTTGAAGGGAACCGCTATTTATCGAGATGGATCCAAACTAAGTCAACCATTGAACAGTGTGGCGACAGACAGCTTCAACCAGTTGAAGATGGAAGAAGAAACCCCTGCTATGCAAGCTGCCAAGCAGATCATTGAGGTTGTGCGTGAACATAAGCGGAAAGCTCTGCCACATCGGAGAAAAGGATATACCCAGAAAGCTTCGATAGGAGGTCATAAGGTTTATCTTAGAACCGGTGAATATGATGATGGAACGCTTGGTGAGATATTCATCGATATGCATAAAGAAGGAGCGGCCTACCGAAGTTTGATGAATTGCTTTGCCATCGCTATTTCATTAGGGCTGCAACACGGAGTTCCACTAGAAGAGTTTTCTGATGCATTTGTTTTTACTCGGTTTGAGCCGAATGGAATTGTTACCGGAAACAAGGCGATCACAATGTCTACTTCTACCATCGACTATATTTTTAGAGAATTAGCTATCAGTTATCTGGGCAGAACCGATCTCGCACAGGTGACTCCGGATGATTTGAGAGCTGATTCAATCGGAAAAAAGGATCAGCAGTTGAGCGATGATGAAGCAGTGATGGGTTCGAATGGTTTGCCCCCGGCACCAATTGGTGATTCGGCAACTACCAAAACGGTTGTCACTCCTGTAGTCGCTGTTCCTTCAAATGGAAACGGAAATGGTAATGGAGGCTCAACCAAAAACTCGTCTACCGGAATTGCCGCTGCTACGGCGGTGATCGCTAAACTTAAAGGATATGAAGGCGATGCCTGTCAGGAATGTGGAAGCTTGACATTAGTTCGAAATGGAACTTGTTTGAAGTGCATGACCTGTGGAGCGACATCAGGTTGCTCCTGATTAACCCCACCCTACCTGAAAGAAAGTATGCTGCAGGAGTTCAGCCAGCGAGTTCATCGCTGGCTTCTCTTGTTTAGCTCTTTTATCTCATCTTTTCTGCATCAAAGATTTTGCACAGCGAAACCCAAATGTTGGATTATTCATTTTAAGATCGACATGGTTGCGAAATGAAATGCGCGCTTGATCTTTATTGCTGGTCCATCCACCACCCTTGGTAATTCGAGTTTTGGACTGAGATTTTGCGGATTGTTTTTTCCCCACCCACTCCCAGACATTCCCGACCATATCCACCAGTCCGCTGGCACTGGCCCCGGATAGAAATGATCCTACCGGAGCGGAAAACAGATACCCATCTTCTTTTCCTAGTAAATTAGAGCGCAGCGAAAGAAACCTTTTCCCCCAAGGGTAAGAGAAATTATTGGCACCTCGAGCCGCAGCTTCCCATTCTTCTTCTTGTGGAAGACGTTTACCAGCCCAAAGACAATACTTGCTTGCCTGAATCCAATTAATACCCATTGCCGGGCAATTGGGGCAATCTTTTCCGTTAGTAAAAAGTTTTTCATTATAGTGAGATTGATATTTGCGAAATTGAGTGACAGTAATTTCTGTTCGGTCTATATAAAATGCTGCAAGATTTAAGTAAGAGGACTTGTTGTAGTTTAGTTTTCCAGAGTTAGGAAGTCCTCCTTTTCCGGCAAGATACTTCCCCGCACGGATCAAAATCATTAATGATTCGTCTTGTTCGTTCAGTATAGTAGGGAGTAAAGAAGTTTTCACCGAACTACTTTTAACGGGAGGGGTTGGTCGGGGGATAGGTTCTGACCTGGAAGTTTTTGGTTTTTGTTTTGGGACTGGTTGGTTAGTAGTATAAGCCTTGCGGTAACGCTTGCGATGTTTCTTGCTGGTGGGGGCGCAGGCACTAACCCAGGTAAAGACGAATATGAAGCATATCAATAGTCTCAAGGCTTTTCCTTGTTCATGATGGAATCCATTTTTTCTTTGAGTCGACGGTATTTCGTGTAGCTAATTTCGGCATCCTTTGTTTTGCCCATCAGTTCATAGGTGTAGCCCAGACTGTACCATGCGTTATAGTGAGTAGGGTCTAGCTGAATGGTTGATTTGAACGACTTTTCAGCAGCAATATATTGTTTTTCAAGGTTATAAATTCCACCCAATCCATAATGACCTGCAAGATTTTTGGGGTCTTCTTCGACAGCTTTTAAGAAGGATTCTTTGGCTTTGTCATAGTGTCCCTGGTTCGAATATTTGATACCTTCCTGCACATAAGCTTGTGAACTTTTCTTTTTCCCGCATTGGGTCAAAATAAGTCCTATGATAACTATAGCTAAAAATTTTTTGTGCAGTGGATTCATGTCAAGACTGATCAATATAATTAGAAAAACATAAGTGAACGTGCTTAATATAGCACCAATATTTAGCGCTTTTTATAGAAAAAAGATTTATGCTTCTGAATACTCTCATTTTTTTTAGAAGGATTGACGAACTCATACTGACAACTTGTGTCATTATTATTTTCGAATAAAGAGTAGAAATCTAATTTGTATCTCGAAGAACTCTAGGTTGCTGCGTCATTATGATTCTAAAAATAGAAGACAAGCTAAAACTAAAGCTAGAATAACCGTTTCATCCTCCTGGACTATAGAATATGAGGTAAAGACTTTAAAGTTAGTTATGCTAACTGCTAGTTTTAAGAAGGTAAGAAGTTCTTACACCGCTGGCGTATATATCAGCCCAGTGTGATGATTTTTTCTGTTCTGGAGTAAGTAGATCATGATAAGTGCAGGACCGAGTTTGATATTCTTTCCAATTAATATCTGCGTAAGACATTCCTAATGACTGAAACCAAATTTTCAATAGTGTATCAGTTGGAAGGGTAATAATGCTCAGATCTTTTTCGTTATAGTGAAAAGAATACGGTAGCCGGTAATCTTTTTTATTTGGTTGAGTCAGGGATGTAAGTAGCATTGATAGTTTTAACGTTTCTTCGTTAATGGTGCTGTATACATCAGGAGCATCTTTGCCTTGAATGGCAGCATAGGCAGCTGTGAAAGTGTCGATGAGAACAGTTTCTTTCGCAACTTTCTCTATGAGTTTTAGCAACCTATAAGGCTCAACCATATAGTATAGCGTGCCAAGACAAAACACAGTATCAAAACTTCCTTTCTCTATATTCTCTAAATAATAAAAAGCATCTTCAACTTGCAAGTTATATCGAGACTTGTCTACCTCTAATTGTTGAAACAATTCTTTTCCACGCTGGATAGTTTGTGCTTCCGAATCTATTCCTTGAACAAACTCAGCCCCGAGCTCAAGAGCGGAGTACATGAATGTTCCTATATGACAGCCGATATCAAGAATTCTTTTACCTTTTATATAATTCTGATTACAAGTTAGTAGGTTATGTATCCTAGCGTTGAGGCATTCCAAGTTGTAGGGAATAGCCCAACGAAAACTACGGGTTTCGGTCGTCAAAAAAGGGGATTCTGCTTTAATAATAATTGGGGTTTTTTTCATGATGTTTATGGACATCTTAAAAAAATAAATTTTCAGATCACCTTTTGTTAGAACAAGGTAGATAGTTTGTAAAGCAACAGTTTGAATTTGACGCGATTTTATTTTTTGTCTTGATTTATTTTTTTCTATGAAGTTGTCTATATTTTCAATATATGTATTGGGAAAACGATATGAATTCGTAAATTTTTTGATCGGGTTAATATTACTTCTAACGTGACTATCTATGGAGCTTATTGTAAATAAATAATCACTAATCAAGCAAATCCATCCACAGATTTTGTTGATGGATAAACCACAACCATATGATTGGAGTTAAAATCAAACACCTAAGTTTAAACACAGAAAGCAGATAACATATAGTCAGGAACATACTAACACGGTCAGATTATGTCTATTGACGAAGTTTAAACCTAGCCCTAAGACAAATCTTCAGAAAATAACTCTTGCAGAATATGCTAGGTGAATTCGAATAAAAACTCCCTACTTTTAATTGGTGCCTTTATAATTAGGGCATCATATTTTTTTAATGAGGCAAGATTTGGTTAAAAAGAAACAAGAACGTTCACCCAATAAGAGTGTAGGGCTTTCAACACTTGGGGAAAAGCTAAAGAGTAGTGACCCTGATTTAGTAGAACGATTTGAAGCTATTCAGAGTATTGAGCTGACAGTACCGAGGTTAGTGCAGGTCATGGCAGATCTTTTGCCTTATCCCTGGGATGATATTGAATTGTTTGAGGAGGCAATTAAACTCACTGCTCAGGGCTTTTATGGGGAAGCAGTTGCGGTTTGCGGTGATGTATTGCGTGTTAGCCCTAACGCGTATCCTGCCTACCATCTTCTAGGTCATGTTTTTGGGGCAATGGGGAATCATCGAGAAGAAATCGAGCATTACCGCAAGGCAGTTCGACTTAAGCCAAATTATCCACAAATCTATTTTGATATGGCTACGGCGTATTGGATTTCAGGTAAGGAAAAAAAATCGTTCATTACATTAAAAAAAACTATACCCATGGCTCCAGATTTTGCGATTGCAGACTATTGGCTTACATTCATCTTTGACCGATTAGGAAGAAACCGTGATATCTATCAGGTTTCTGAAAGTAGTTCGCTGGAACCGACTGAAACTTTTGCTCAGATTTGTGGGCTTCTTGGTACTGCATTTTTAGAGTACGGCTTACATGCTTCGGCGCGTCAAGCTTTTAAGAAAGCGGTGCGAGTATGTCCGGATTTTCCAGAAGGTCATTATCAGTTGGGGATGTTACATCTTAAAAAACTGCGTAACCCTAAAAGGGCTCAAAAACACCTGGAAGCTGCAGAACAACTTTATATCCGTAGAAATGATTTTCAAAAGGCGGCTCTGGCTCACCAGCTATACCGGCCTAAGACGGAGGTTCCTGATCAAGGTAAGGCATCCGAAGAATGGTTAAAAGAGGGGTTGCGACTTCAGGGGCTAAGCCGATATCAGGAAGCGGTAGATGCGTATCGTATGGCCCAGGGTTTTAAACCTGATTTCCTAGATGCCTTTTACAATATGGGGGTCGCTTATGGTTGCATGGAGGAAAATGGTATTGATGCTTTGCATAAGGCCGTATGGGTTTTCAAAAAATCGATAGACATTAATGAGGAATTTATTCATTCCTATACGGCGCTGGGAGCTTCTTATATTAAGCAGAACGAGTTGGAGTTGGCGATTCAGGTATTGACCCGGGCTTTAGGTGTTGACCCTGAAGATTCAAATGTGTCTTATTACTTGGGAATTGCTCATCGCATGAATATGCAATTTCCCCAAGCTGTCGATTATATGAGGCAGGCCGTAGCCCTTAAACCCGATTCGGTTCAAGTCCAGTTTTATTTTGGTTTGTCACTTATGGATATAGAATTGTTCGATGAAGCATGTGCAGCGTTTCGGGAAGTAGTTCGCATTAAACCTGACTTTGCCGAGGGACATTTAATGCTGGGAAAATTATATCGTGAAAATATGTTGGATATGGATAAATCACTACATCATTTAAAAAAGGCCGAAAAACTTTTCGTAAAGCTAGAAGATTATCAGCGAGTCGGACAGATTCGTCAGCTACTTAGCCGTCGTTCTAAATACTAAGCTAATATGATAAAGAGTATTTTTACGATAAAAACCATTTTTTTAACGAATTGTTGATTTTTTATCTGATTATGGTCAAGGCAAACTAAGTCTGATTGAAGATTATGATTTGAA
>PAJA01000063.1 GCA_002705185.1 Nitrospina sp.
ATCCATACATCATTTCACGAACTGCATAAACAGGACTATCTCCTGAAAAATCGCAAATACGGCAAACTAGATGACTGTGCTCGGTAGTTTTCATTATTTAAGTCAATTTTTTGAGGACCGAAAAAACCATTTTGTCCAGGGTTCTAGTTGCGGGTAGACATTTGTAATGAGTTGTCGTTGCTCATGCTTAAAGGGTTTCACACAAACAAGCAACACAATAAATGTTATTAAATATAACAGCAGATTAATGATCAAATGCCCCATATGCAACCACGACAATATCAGAGGAGGAACTGAGGATATAAGACAAAACAAAAAACATTGCCCTATGATGGGAAAAGTCGGAGTAATTTGCATTTCTGAGGAGATTTTTTTTAATTGCCGCAAAACCATATAGACCATCGCAACCCCTGTCGCCGTTATGGCACCTATCATGCCAAAATTAGGAATCAGTATCAGGTTCAATAAAATATTCAAAATACTCCCTTCAACGGTCGTGCGTAAGACCACGTCCCTCCGGTGTATAACGTACAAAGAAGATACCGTGAAATTTATTCCTAATGCTATTTGAACTCCCGTAAAGGATGCATAAAAGGCTAATGCTTGAGATCCTTCTAAAAATGTAGAACCATATATAAAACTAATCACATGAGATGCATTTAAGACACAAAAAACAAATATAGGGATGGTCAAATAAGAAGCAAACCCAACAATTTGACAATAAAGGTTTCCAAGACTCTTTATTCCTTCTCTTGTGTAAGTCTCCGAAAATAAGGATAGTGCCATGGGAGCAACACCTGCTAAAAGAAAAGACATTGTGCCTCCAAGTCCAGTAGCCAAATGATACAGTCCAATATCTGCGCGACCCACGTGGAAATAATTAAGCAAAAGAACATCACTTTGCATCATTAGACCAAACCCCAAAAAGCTGATGCCATAAGATACCCATGCTAAGTGCCTCATGTCACCGACTTCGGGTTTCTTTACCGGCCCTGAAAACTGACCTCGCGCTAAAGATAAATAAATAACACTCGTTATGCTTGCTGAAATTATATAAGCATAAAGGACACCATAAATTCCTTGATCTAGGCGAATGAACAATACTAGTAATGCCAGGTTTATTGAGACACCTAAAGTTTCGACTTTGGTTAAGGTTTTAAAGCGAAGTAACGTCATGAACAAGGTACTCAGAATAGAGTCAATTGTTATGACGAAGAAATAAAAGATCAAAGCCCAGCGGAATTCTATCAACGACTTATATCCAATGAAATCTAGATAGTATGGCAAAAAGTGATAGATCAGAAAACAGAAGCAAACTGTTGTCAAAAATCTGATAGCGAGCAACCTTCCAACTAAATATCGCCCTTCTGAACCCGAGGGGTCTTCAATATTAAGTTCGGGAAGCTTTTTATTGATCAGTGTTTCGAGGCCAAAGGAATTTAAAAACCTAGCAAACACAGGAATTACTAAAAGAGTAGCGTAATCCCCCAAACGCTCCTTGCCCAAATAGCGCGTTAGAAGAATAGAGATGGCAAACAAAATGACCTGAACTCCTGTTTTNCCAAGNGTNGTCCAGGCAATATTAGTTATAAATTTTTGAAACGAGGACAAGGAGAGAACCTCTAGNGGGCCGGNTAATTNCCGGTGGCAATCGGTGNAAAAATACTACTTNCTTCNAGCNNCNTCTAANACTAGCACTTTAGNAATNCATATTATACACTAGTCNCCTNAAGTTTTTCAGAACCCTGATAGACGAAGGAGGATAATCTTGCAGTATAAAGTATTCATTGCCGTCGAATTTAAAGGTTTGAGTGAAGAGGCTCATAAAGAGATTTCTGAGCGGCTGGAAGAACACGGGTTAGAAAAAATCCCTACTGTAAGCTCGGCATGGGAGTATGCATGCGAAGCAGCGGATGAAACCGATGCAAAAGACAAGGCTATACAAACATTCGTCAATATCGTTCGGACATATCCCTGCGAGATGGGGCTCGTGGTTCAGGCTGGAACATCACAAATTCTANGTAGGAAGAAAAAATTCGATCCCTAAAGATATTAAACAACCCTTTCGGACTCTCTAATAGTATAATAATGTTATTCAAAGTATTGAATCAAGTGTCACGCTATGAAAATCAGCTATTTCCTTACTCTAGGTCTGTGATTCACAATAGAACCATATTGGGTTCTCAAGGAGGCGAAAAGTGAATATCATTTTAAACAGTTACTGCAATCTAAAATGCAACTACTGTTTTGCAGATGAATACATGGAAGAAACNGTAAAGACGCCNGGAAAATCAATGGAATATGATTATTTNCAGAATGAATTTCTNCCTAAAATTAAAAATGCTCCCATAATCAATTTCATGGGAGGGGAACCAACTCTGCACCCTCAGTTCATTGATATTTTTCAAAATACTTATGACTCCATTCTTCCATATTCTCATCTCAGCGTGTTCACCAACGGATTAATGCCAGACAAAGTCTTAGATCTTTTACTAAAAACTGCCAGTCCCAGCGGCGCCATTAGTAAAAATGTCAACTTTGCNATCCTATTGAACTGGCAGACTATGGAAAATATTTCAGAAAAAAACCATGAACGTTGTCAGGAAGTCGCCGAACGCATGTTACGAGTCAACGGTTACAGCGTCACCTTCAGCATCAATCTTTATTCCAAGGAACAGGCGCTTGAACAACAATGCGAGGAAATCGACCAAATTTATCAAAAAGCCGGCCTGCCCCACGACAAACAATATAAAGTTCGGGTCAGTCCAGCATTCCCCATTATAGGAGGGGAAGCCAACACCTATCTACCCATACGAGATTTTCCAAAAGTAGGTAAAAAGATGTTGGATATTATGGAAAAGTTACCGCAATTATGTTTTCGATTCGACTGTTCTCTTCCACCCTGCTTCCTTGATGATATAAGCGAAGATCAGATTTCTTTCACTGACCGATTTTATTTTCACGGCAACAAGCAATTGCCGCCGACAAAAGAATGGAATCGTAATGAGTACTACTTTGGATGCGCAGACGGAAGCCCTATGGATATCGACTCAAAGGGAGACTGTTTTAATTGTTTTCCCTTTCACAATCTAAAGCTAGGCAATGTTTCGGAATTTAAGGAGGTAAACTCCATCGCAATGGCCAAGATGGGAGCTAAATTCCTGAATACAGTGTTTGAAAAAACCGAAGCAAAAGAACCTTGCCGGTCCTGCCCACATTATATGGTAAGGTGCTCAAGTGGTTGCTTTGCATATAACTTTGTTGGAGAAGACGCAGAGGCGCTGGCACCTCCTCTTTCATAAACAAATCATGTTATAGCCGAACAAAACTTATTGGGTATTACCACCGCACATTGCATGAGGACTAAAGAATTCTGTCGAGCTTGACTTCCTGACAAATAAGTCCAACATGAAATCCTTCATAAGACTCAAAAGGGCCAAATACTCTTCCTTTCAACAGGGTCATTTTTTCTACTCCGTCGAAAATAAAATCATTTAACTCATCATTGNTTAATGATTTAAAACCTCCTCGCGGTTGCCGTGGGTCACTCTTGTTCCAGCCCACTTCCAGCCAACCTAGATTTCCACCATCCTCTTTGGAAGCAGAGCAGGTACTGTACTTCCCAGCCAACTTCATCAACATTTGAACCCTACCTGTTTCCGTGGGAATTCCAACNATGGTCTCTACCAGCAAGTCTGCCACTTCTTTTTTTTCAACTAAAATATGTCGTATCTGAATTTGATGTGTTGCTCCCGCCATACCAATTCCTTCATCAAGGAGGTTAAGTTTCAATGTACTGGTAAGGTGAGATAATATATAGGATTTGATTTCCAATTGCCACCCCTAGCTAATTACACTATACGCTTGGTTTAGAAATTAACCGCTCCAAATCAAAGTAAGTTTCTCAAAGTTTCATAAATAATCCTAGTGGTAAGCTATTCTTTCTCATTGGCCTTATCTTAAGTAGGGTTGATACTAATAATTATTTCAGGTATGTTTCCGAGTCTATGACAAAAAAAAAACTCATCCTAGCATCACAATCTCCCCGCCGGTTGGAACTTTTAAAACAGATCACCAGCGAATTTAAAGTCGTGCCCAGCTTAGTAGAAGAGAAGTTGGACTATGGACTAAGACCAGAAGAAAATGCTCGGCTCCTTGCTCGCGCAAAGGCCGAAAATATCGCAAAAAATTATCCTGAATGCTGGGTGATTGGGGCCGATACCCTCGTAACACTACATCAGGAAATTCTGGGAAAACCTGAAGATGCCGCCGACGCGCAAAGAATGCTGCGCCGGTTGAGCGGCAAAGAACATCGTGTAGCTACCGGTATCTGCGTCGTCAGCCAAAAAAAAACTCTCGATAAAGCCATAACCTCAAAGGTCCGTTTTAAGTCTTTAACAGATGAAGAAATAACAAACTACGTCCAGACTGGAGAACCCATCGATAAAGCGGGGAGCTACGCAATCCAAGGGATAGGAAGTTTTATGATTCAAGAATTTTCTGGCTCGAAAACTAATATCATCGGGCTCCCTATTGATGAACTAAAAGTGCTCCTTGAGAAAACTGGCTATCTTTAAAACCCCGCGGTCTATGATACTTAACTTTTACTTTCTACAAACCATTGCCTACTGCCAAACGAAAAAACCTTGACATTTCATGGTGATTGAGCGTTTTTAAACTTGTTTGTTTATAGAAATAACTTGCGGATCAATGCCTTTGTAACCTAACTTATATGTACTATAAACATAAAACATACTTAATTGCTGGAACAAAGGGATGCTAAAATCAAAAAATAATATGGAGATCCACGGCCAATGTCAGAAATGTCAGGGACCGATTTTTCTTAACCAAAGTATGGACTGGTATGGTAATACCATACTGAGCCTGAATTGTTGGAATGGGCACTACCAATGGATCGACATAGAAAATATTGAGAAGACCAACGATCTTGAGCCAGAAACCAAGCGGGATCTTATAACTCATATTGGTTTCTTTGATTTATCATGACTTTCATGCATATCTGCATGCGACCTCACCGTCTACTTTCTTTCTTTTTATTTTATTCCTTTGTTTTTATTCACTCTCCTGCACAATCTGAAACTCCACAAGGAATGATCTATATCCCTGATGGATATTTTCCGATGGGTACTTCTTCAGGAAAAGAAGATGAAAAACCATTACATTTCGTTTTCACACCTGGATACTTCATTGACAAGTATGAAGTGAGCAATAAAGACTACTCAGCATTCCTGAATGCCACCGGACACCCTGCCCCAAAGTTCTGGGAAGATTCCCGATTCAATCAACCTGATCAGCCTGTAGTCGGCGTAAATTGGCATGATGCTATGACATATGCCAAATGGAAGGGAAGAAGACTACCTACAGAAGCCGAATGGGAAAAAGCTGCAAGAGGAAACGATGGTCGACTTTGGCCGTGGGGAGGAAAATTTGACAAAGGTATCAACTTTTTCTTTCTCAACATATTTGGAGAAAACGATAACTACCCTTTCACCGCACCCGTTGACTATTACCACTCCGGTGTCAGCCCTTTCGGCCTATATAATACAGCTGGCAATGTCTGGGAATGGTGCCTAGACTGGTATGACAAAAACTATTATAGCGTCAGCCCCGAAATCAACCCAGAAGGTCCACAGGGTCCACTGAAAATGAAAGTACTTAGAGGCGGCTCTTGGGTCAACAGTATTGAAGGCGTAAAAGTTGTGAATCGCGCACGTAATCTGCCTCACATTAAAAACAAAATTTACGGATTCCGCACCGCTCTGTCTCCTCAGTGAAACAAACCTCCAGCAGACTCGCAATCTTCTCCTGGTCTCTTTACGATTTCGCCAATACTATTTTCTCCATGAACGTAATCTCCCTCTATTTCGCTTTGTGGGTCACGGAAGACCATGGAGGACAGGATATTTTATACAGTACTGCTCTTTCAATTTCGATGCTGGCTGTAGCGATAAGCACTCCTATTTTAGGGGCTCTTTCAGATAGCACCGGTAAGCGTAGGTTGCCCCTAATTGTGCTCACTCTTCTTTGCGTCTTCTCTACTGGATTAATTGGCACCACCGACGACCTTTGGACTGGTTTGATTTTATTCATAGTAGCTAATTATGGTTATCAATCGGCCTTGGTTTTTTATAACAGTATGCTCCCCTCCATTGCAGGAGGGAGTCATGTTGGTCTCATTTCAGGGTATGGAGTGGCTCTGGGTTATCTTGGGTCTATCTTTGGCATGTTGATGGTGAAGGGATATGTAGAGTCTGATGGACGTTCGGCAGCCTTTCTGCCTACTGCTGGCTTATTATTATTCTTCTCTTTACCGTGCTTTCTTTTCGTTAAAGACCCTGAAAGTGCAGGAGCCTCTCCACAAATCCGCTTTAAAGAAGTGTTTGATAAACTCAAGCAAACTTTTCTTTCCGTCCAACAATACCGCTCTTTGTTTCGATTTATTCTTATTCACTTTCTAGTTCTAGACGCAGTCAATACTATNATTACCTTCATGGCAGTTTATGCTANTAAAGTNATNGGGTTAAGCGGAAGCCAGATAACAAGTTTTCTTATCTCCTCAACCGTGTTCGCGATGNTCGGGTCNTGGGTCATCGGCATTCTAATTAAGAATAAAGGGATCATCTGGTCTTATTGGCTAGTGCTCGGNCTCTGGGTCGCCGCNCTATCTNTAGCCGCTATAAGCCAGAGCGAAACCCTATTCAGGNTTGTGGGCCCTATCGCNGGAGTCGGTATGGGTGGGGTTTGGGTAGTNAGCCGGGCTTTCATTATANAGCTCTCACCTCCTGAAAAAATTGGGGAATTTTTTGGGTTGTATGGGATGGCGGGCAAGGCAGCATCTATTATCGGCCCGATGCTATGGGGAGGAGTAGTCTGGGCTCTAGATACGACCGAGACTCTAAANTATCGGGTCGCAGTAACTGTAATGTTGGGCATCTTGGCTATTGCCGCCCTCCTCTTTCGTGACCTAAGCCTAAAATTACAACATTAATAAATCGGTTGACATTGATAGTTTGAATGATTAGCTTTAAGAATATNGCATTAAATTTCATATTCTTGAATATTCGTTAGAAGCACCATAGAGAAAGGGTGATCTTATGGCACGATTTNTTTCTTTGAGCTTGTATTTCATACTATTTAGCGCAGGACTCTTAAATTTTGTCAATCCTTTAAAAGTCTGGGCTCATTCTGGACACAAGCATGATGAACTAAAAATCAAGCTTCCGAAAGTAGTAGCTAAAGTGAACGATGAGAATATCAATGGAGATGTTATTTTTCGTGAGTTAAAAAAAGCTGCAAAGCAATACAAAAAACGTGGCATACCTCTCAATGCAGATCAAGAAAAATCTGCAGCCAAGAAATTGATTGATGATGAAATTGGGCGAACCCTGCTCGTCTTGAAGGCTAAAGAATCGGGAATTAACATCACCAAGGAAATGATGGAAAGTCGAATCAAAGAAGTAAAAGCCAAGTTCCGCTCAGACGCCATTTTCGAACACAAGCTTGCCGACCAAGGCTTGACTCTGGATCAATACAAAAAAGAGCTTGAAACTGATTTGTATATGGACCAGATCATCAAAAAAGAGATTGAACCCAAAATTCAGATCCCTGAAAAGGAAGCCCTAGATTATTATGAAAAAAATAAAAAAAAGTTCNGCAAGCCGGAAAAAGTCCGCGCAAGTATCATATTGTTGAAATTTAATCCATCAAAAGGAAAAGCTGGAGAACAAAAGATTCTAAAAAAATTTGAGTCCATTCTCGATCANCTTAGGAACGGTAGTGATTTTGCGGCAATGGCTAAAAAGTTTTCTCAGGACAGTTTAGCTTCCAAAGGGGGGGATTTGGGATACTTCACCAAAAAGCAAATGCTTCCAGCTTTCAGTAACAAGGCTTTTAAAATGAAGAAAGGCGAGATCAGCGATATCTTCCGAACTGGACACGGGTTTCACGTCCTAAAAGTCACCGACAAGAAGTCAAAAGAAACTAGTTCTTTTTCAGAAGAAAAAGCAAAAATAAANACATTGCTCAGCCTAAAGAAAAGTTCAAGAGCTACTCAAGAATACATTAAAGAACTTAAAGAGAAGGCTAAAATTAAAACCTACTTCTAACTACTAGGGTAAGACTAACGATGCAATGAAAGTAATGCGACCACCAGATGAGACAATGCCAGAAAGGGTTATTGTTTTAATTAGCATTNTTGACCGCTCTATAGCCCTAAAAATTCTTTACTTGCGATAAAAGAGTCCCGTTACCTATTTCTGTAAGCAGCTATTTCTTCTTAGATTTTCCACCNTCGATCTGGCTTAGCTTGCGCTTAACGGTTTTTTGCTTGTCCTTGTCAAAATCGACTTTCAAGTAAACCGTGTTATCGAATAGTTTATCTACTGTTGCGTCCTTTTTCTTCCCGGCAAAATNAATTTTAATTTTATCTCCTGCTTTCACAACTGTCACCTCTTCCTGAAAATCAATAAACTGTTTTTATATACAGCAGAGCTGCAATCAACGCCATTACTTTACTTTGAAAAGATTGAGATTAGAGNAAAATATCTATAGAGTCAAGAACTCGTTGGTCCTATAACAAGTGGATGGTACAATCGAGTTATTTTTTAAAGTCCTGCCCTTGATGAGTACACAGACCCAAATTGANTCCTTTGATGTAAAATCATCCGACAAAGAGAAATCTTTTGCCGAAGTGGTGTTTAACCTTCCTCTGAAAAAGGCATTCACCTATAACATTCCTCCAAACCTTCTGGGAAAAGTTTTGGTTGGCATGCGAGTCGTCGTTCCTTTTGGCCGAAGGCGCATCACAGGCTATGTGGTAAACCTTATAGATAAATGTAACAAGGATATTACTCTCAAGAACATCACCGATCTTCCTGATACAGAACCTATTGTGGGCAAAGAAATACTGGCTCTCACCAAGTGGATGGCAGACTATTATCAGTCTTCCTGGGGCGAAGCAATCAAATGCTCGCTGCCGGCAGGGCTCGATGAAAAAGGTCAGAATGTAAGTCATCAGTTAGTTAAATATGTGCGTCTTGCTTCTGCCATAACGGATGAAAATGAAATTGTACGCTTGCTTAAACGTAGCCCAAAACAGAAACTAGTATTCGACCTGATAAAGAAAAAAGAAATTAGCCTGCCGGAACTCCAAACTCGAATCTCAAAAAGTCAGGCCGCTTTGCGTTGCCTCAAGAATAAAAATCTGGTTGAGATTTTTACCGAGAAAAAAGAACGTGATGCTTTAATACCTGAAGGCACAATGAACAAACCCTTTGGTGCTTCTCTGACATTCACACAGGAACAAAAAGTTGTATTTAAAAAAATCAATATTGCGATCGAAGCCGAGCAATTTGAATCTTTTCTTCTTCACGGGGTAACGGGAAGCGGCAAGACTGAAATATATATCCGCTGCATCCAACGCGTTCTTGAAATGGGGAAAACAGCCGTAATGATGGTCCCCGAAATCTCCCTAACACCGCAAACCGTTGAACGTTTTCGCCAGCGGTTTGGTGATCGGGTAGCTATTCTGCATAGTGGTTTATCACAAACCGAACGCTATCTAGAGTGGAAGAAAATCCGCGACGAGAAGGTGTCGATTGCAGTTGGAGCTCGTTCGGCCGTGTTTGCCCCTTTCAATAACTTGGGTATTTTGGTGATCGATGAAGAACATGACGGCTCTTATAAACAGGAATCCAATCCCCGTTACCATGCACGTGATACAGCAGTCATGCGGGCTCGATCGCTAAACGCTGTCGTTCTTATGGGTTCGGCCACTCCTTCACTAGAATCAACACAAAACACTAGACTGGGTAAATATCAATACCTGTCACTCGACAGCCGGGTTGGGGAGCGAATGTTGCCTCTAGTCAGCCTGGTAGATATGAAATGCGAGCGCAAAGAGTTTAAAAATTTCGCAATGCTTTCTGGAACCCTACGAAGCGCCATTCGTGACAGACTTTCCCGTAACGAACAAATTTTTCTATTTCTCAATCGACGAGGAACAGCCCGGTTTGTTTTTTGCTCTGATTGCGGTTACGTATTAGAGTGCAAAAATTGCAGTGTCACTCTGACTTTTCACAGCTTGGAAGACCGTCTACTTTGCCATTATTGCAACTTCAGAAGCTTAATGCCGGATCACTGCTTAGAATGTCATGGAAAAGTGATTCGCTTCAGTGGTTTTGGTACTCAGAAACTGGAGGAAGAAATTCGGAAACTCTTCCCGGACTCCCGAGTAACAAGACTGGATCGGGACACAACTCGAGGCCGTGACTCTTTCGTCAATATGCATCGAAATATGAGCGCAGGTAATATCGACATTCTTATTGGAACGCAAATGATCACCAAAGGACATGACTTTCCTAACGTCACTCTTGTAGGGGTTGTGCATGCTGACCTTTCTCTAAATATACCAGATTTTAGATCATGCGAGCGGTCGTTTCAGTTATTAACTCAGGTTGCGGGGCGAGCCGGACGAGGGCAAGTACCTGGAAAGGTAATTATCCAAACCAATAATCCCGACCACTATATGTTCGAGTTTGTCAAAGAACACGATGTAAATGCTTTCCATGAGAAGGAATTAAAGTTGCGAAAACGACTTAACTACCCTCCGTTTACCCGGCTTATTGCAATAGAAATTGTCAGTGAGAATGAAGTGCAAGGACAGAATACTACAGAAAAACTAGGAAGGGTACTCACCCGACGGGCTTCCGCAGGAGTTGAAATATTAGGTCCATCTAAAGCAGCCGTGTATCAGATTCAAAGCAAATTCCGTTGGCATTTAATATTACGCGGTAAGAGCATGCAGGGTCTGCAAAATACTCTGTTAAACTGTAAAGAAATTAACGAGATTAAATCTGCCTCCCATGGCAAAATTAAGCTTTCTGTCGACGTAGATCCTTTCAATCTTCTATAAACCCGGTTCGACTTAACCTACAATCATATCTATGAAAATTATTCGATACATGTACGACTGGGTTCTCCATTGGGCCACAACTAGCTATGCACTACCGGCATTATTTTTTATTGCATTCCTCGAATCATCATTTTTCCCAATTCCACCCGATATATTATTGATCGCAATGACCGTTGCAATACCCGCACTATGGTATAGGTTTTCTTTTGTATGCTCGGTGGCATCTGTTTTTGGAGGAATGTTCGGTTATTTTATAGGCTATCAGTTTATGGATCTGGTCGGCCATAGCATCGTCGAGTTCTATCATTTTCAAGATAAATTTGAGAAAATAGGGGCTCTTTATGATAAACATCAAGGATGGGCCGTTGCAGCAGCAGGCTTCACACCCTTGCCTTATAAGATTTTTACTTTGGCAGCAGGGACATTTAAAATAGATTTTCCCACTTTTGTTCTGGCATCAGCAATCAGTCGTTCAGCACGTTTCTTTCTAGTTGGTTTTATAATTTACAAATTCGGCCCTCCCATCAAGATATTCATTGAAAAATATTTCAATCTTTTCAGTATTGTATTTTTCATTCTGCTTATTTTAGGTTTTTATCTATTAAAATTTGTGGTTTAACGGAGTCTTGCTATGAGTAAGCATTGCGTAATATTCATCTCAACCGGATCAAAAGAGGAAGCAGAAAAAGTAAGCCAAGGGCTGGTCGAAGACAAACTGGCTTTTTGTGTCAGTTCTATACCAAAAATGCAGTCTACTTATTATTGGGAAGATAAGATTCATGTTGACGAAGAGTTTCTTTTAATCGTTAAAACTCGTACAGACCATTACGAAGCTGTCGAAAGATGGATTAAAAAAAACCACAGCTATGAAGTTCCAGAGATCATCTCCCTGCCTATTGAGCAAGGTCTTCCGGCATATCTGTCAGGAATAGATAACTGGCTCGAGAAAAAGGCCTGATCATGCCTCATCAAGTACATATAAAAAAGAAATGGGCCATCTCAGATAATCTGGCGACACCGGAGTCGGCTTATATGCAAAGGCGTGAATTCCTCAAAGGCACTGCCCTTACCACCTTGGCCACCATGGGTGTGCTTTATGGTTGTGGCCCTTCCTCCGCTCCAAATGTTCTACCTGAGATAAAATGGACTGAGCTAGACAAATCTATCTATCCTGCAAAAAGAAATCTGACTTATGAGCTGGATCGACCCATTACTGACGAAAAAATTGCTTCTACCTACAACAACTTTTACGAGTTTGGAGCCGAAAAAATCGATCCAGTCCATTATGCGCATAAGTTGAATCAACGTCCCTGGACAGTTCAGGTTAGCGGGTTAGTCAACAAGCCCATGACCTTCGACATCGATGACTTATTAAAAAGTATGCCCATTGAGGAACGAGTATTAAGGCTTCGTTGCGTCGAAGCCTGGGCCATGGCAGTGCCCTGGACCGGTTTCGCCCTTAGCGAACTTCTCAAACGAGTTGAGCC
>PAJA01000064.1 GCA_002705185.1 Nitrospina sp.
CTCCGAAATCTCTCCTTTAATTGTTACTTCTAAATCATAGTAAATTTTTAAATACAACGCTTTAATTCACCACTACAAAAAAGTGATACGAATTGTTAAATCAACCCAATGTTCTTTGAAAGTAATACTNTNCGATTGGAGTTNNGTAANNACANAGTGCTTTTAAAAATGNCCANCTTTTATNNAGGGATTNNGTAACGGTGANTTGTGAAAGNTTTNAGTTNAGAANTGNAACTTCTTTNTTAAACTNTTCGGAAGTCTTTNCCTTGGAGGTGNACNTTNTTGCACATTTCCATCAATCGGGAAAAAATACGCGGNCCNATTTTNTCCTCTAGGTTATANCGAGCGATAGCACTGGAAAGTCCGGCATTTTTATTATCTTCCNGAACAGTNCCATTNTCNANTTTATCNTTAAANTTGGTAGTAACGAGTGTNACCTTNTCGTCATCGTTGTAGCGAGTNGATATNAAATGATCGAGAATGGTTAGTTCCCAGTCCGTATTCCTNCCTTTGGCCAATTCGTCTACCACCAATACCTTAACACCAACATACGGATTGATGAATTTACCTTCCGAAATATCCTCTCCATAACCATGCCGGATGTCGCGCAATAGTTCAAAAAAATCGACAAACTTGCATTCGACTCCATGTTCTAAAATCAATTCCTTGATGATGGATACGGCCAAATGTGTTTTTCCCAGTCCGGGTTCGCCCATGAAAATTAAACCCTGACTATATTGGCCTTTCATCTGAATGAACTCTTTAATAAATGTGCGCGATCTCGTTAAAGCGTCTTTTAATGATCTATGTCGAGGTGGATTAACTTCATAATTATCTAAACCCTCATACACAAACTTACCTGGAATTCCAGCATGGTTAAANAGTTTTATTTTTTTGGTAAAGTCAGTACATTGACATTCGCGGATTCGGGAAATCCCTTCTGAGTCTTCTAGCAAAATTCTTCCTGTTCCATGGCAATTTTTACAAACGAAACACTTACACACTTTTGCCTGAACTTTTCCTTTTAAGTTTAACAACGTATACCGGAGATCACGGCAAGTATTGCAGTTTATAGCCTTGGAGAGGTTGATTTTCATAACAGCGAACGTTCCATTTCCTCTTCAACAAATACTTTAAGATAACTCAAGCTAACTCGGGAAGATTGCCTAGTGTTCTGCTTATCTAATTCAATAATTCCATTTTTTATACCGCGGCAAACAACATTTATCGGAATGCCTCTACATTCCCATTGTTGAATAAGATCATAATCCGTGGCAGATAGTGCCAAACCATGATTTTTTAAAGTAAGAAAAAACTGTTCAACGGTTANAAGATAATTTTGGCTTTGAAGGTTCATTAAATTAATCAAACTTCAAGCTAAGGAAAAAAATTACTCAAGTTAATCTCCTCATCCTGAAATTCTTGATCCAGTAAGAATTGGTTTTTGCTTTGCCTTGCTCCAGATGGGATTTAAGCCCGATAGTCTTAAGACTAACAGGACTGGAAAATCAAATTGAGGATATTTCAATAATTTTTTGTAATTGCTACAGCGTTGGGCAGTTTTAACTTTTTATGTCCAGTATGGTACCCAAAGTTCCATCATTAGTTTTAATAACATTAACATTGGCTTGGATCGCCGCCTTCGACACTATCTGATCTACAATTTCTTCAATTATATCGACGTTGGAACCTTTACTGATATTGGCAATATTATTTGCACTGTTTTGGAGTCTTTTAGAAGCATTAGTCAACCCCGATAAAGTGCTAAAGTTTCTATCTANCATGGGTTCAGGATCCTTATGTTTGTCTTAAAAATATAGAGTTCTTTTGGTATCTTTCAATAAGATTTGATTTTTTAAAGATAATTCTTTTTGTTGCATTTTTTTTAGTGAAAGTAATGAAAGGCTCATGGCAGTTTCATCACAATTATCTTTATGTAAACAAGCTTGACAATCATTCCACACCTTTTGGGGTAATTNTATTTTATCAACGATTTCAAATCCAAATTTGTTGAACAGCGGCACCGCATAAGTGAGGACAAACATCGTATCACAATTGTCTCTCAACAAAGCTCGCTCAACACTAAACCGAATCATTTGCGTAGCTATTCCCTGCCTATGATAGCGAGGGTCTACCCCTAGCGATCTAATTTCTACTAGTCGATCCCAACCAAATTTAAGGCTAGAGATACCTACGATTTCATTATTCTTCTCATAAACTAAAAAATCGGCAATGCACTGTTCGATTTCTTCAAATCTGCGGAATAACATCTTGCCATCTTCAGAATAAAAACAAATTAAATTCTGGATGGCTTGCGCATCTTTTAATTTAGCTTCTCTTACCATATCTTNACAAACCTTAATCGAAAGTCACATCAAGCACTTTCCAAAGCACTTTCCAAGATTTATTAATCTTTGAAAAGTTGTTAAGTTTTTCAAAAAAGTTCTATTTGTGGTGGGATCTAGTATCGGGGAATATGCAATATTAGTCAACGGCAATTAACTGGGAAACCCTTCTAGGTACTTGCTTTGTTAATGAAATAGTTTTTACCCTCTACCATTCTAGAGCGTTATATCTCTTAGAACATCTAAAGGTTAGTGAGTGGCATGAATTACCCTTGGTCAACAACTAGTTGATCTTTTAGTTGATCGATGAGAAGGATATTGTTGATTGCAATAGCAATTTTTTCGGCCATACGCTCTAGGAAATTAGTTCCAAGCCCCTCATGAAAATGAAAGGGGTTTGGACTACCAAATGCTATCGCTCCAACCATTACATCATGTGCCACAATTGGGATTAGAGCCTCGGATTTAATATTATCATCATTTGGGCAAAAGATCTTAGATGTTTCGATTTCACTTCGCAATATGGGTTTNAGTCTATTTGAAAACCAACTGTCAGCTGTTTCCTGGCAAATAAACTTCACCGTTTCGTCCAAACTACCGTTGTAGCGTTGGCGTAACCGGTCTTCCATAAAATGGTCAGATCCTTTAACCAGACATACCTTGACTCTGGGAATACCAAATCTGTTTGGAATTTCTTTTTGTAATTGATTAACCATTTGATCCAAGTTGGTACTTGTCAGGACAAGTCTTTCGATTTCGAATAAATGATCTTGAATTTTTTCGTTAGCACGGGAAATTTCGAACAGCCACTCCAGCTTGCTTGAAAGGTGTTCTTTATCATCGCGAACTCTTTTTATAATCCGATCCGACAGACTCANCGTNCCCATAGGCTCTATCGGAAAGTCGGACTCTTCAATATCTTTTATTTTTTTCAACAACTCCGGATACTCATTAAAAAACTCGGGATGCTCATTGAGATAAATAGCAACTTGGTCTTTATTCATAAATATTTCCTGTCAATTAGAAACCTCAAGGTAGGTACAATACCATAAAAATTTCATATCTGTTCAAATAAAATNAATAAAATCAATGGGTTGATGGGGCTTTTANGAATTCTTTTCGGCCCTGAGTATATAAAGGGACACTCTGCTNAATAGAGCTTTCCGGTTNATCAATGCTCAGTGGAGGAACGGGTGGCCCTTTCTTACCACAACCAACAGAACTGCCCGCTACAACTAAAATCATTAAATAAGTTAAAATAAAATTTAACTTCATATCTTGCCTACTATTTTAGTTTTTTCATTAACCGTAAAATTTGAGTCTTNACTTGTTTTTTTGCCGTCCCACCGTAAATATTCTTTCGATCTACTGAATTTTTAAGGGANATATATTCGGTGACATCGTTTTCAAATCGTTTGGAAATTTTACGAAGTTCNACTAGCGAAAGGTCTCCCAGAGTCTTTTTTTCATCTAAACAATATGCAACGGTTTTTCCAGTAATCTCATGCGCTTCCCGAAAGGGAACCCCCTTCAACACCAAATAGTCTGCCATATCGGTAGCTGTTAAAAANCCACTGGTTTCAAGCTCTTCGAGTGAAAGTACTTTAAATTTCGANGNCTTTATCATAGCAGTAAAAATTTTCAGACAACCTTTGATCGTATCTGCTGAATCAAACAAAGGTTCTTTATCTTCTTGCATATCTTTATTATAGGCAAGCGGTAACCCTTTCATCAAGGTAAGCAAGGCAACAAGGTTACCAAAAACACGGCCAGATTTGCCTCGAATAAGTTCTGCAGCATCGGGATTCTTTTTTTGTGGCATTATACTGCTGCCTGTCGTGAAGGCATCGGATAACTCTATAAACCCAAACTCACTGGAATTCCAAATTACAATTTCTTCACAAAACCGACTGAGATGCATCATTAATAAGGCCGAAGCACTACAAAATTCTGCGGCGAAATCCCTATCCGCCACTGCGTCCATACTGTTATGCGAAACTTCAGGAAAGTTTAATAGTTTTGCGGTATATCTGCGATCAATCGGAAAGTTGGTCCCAGCTAATGCAGCTGACCCTAAAGGCATTACATTGATTCTTTTACGAGCACCCAGAAAACGGTCTTTATCTCGTAGCAACATTTCGACATATGCTAGAAGGTGATGCGAAAGTAAAACAGGTTGAGCTCTTTGCAAATGTGTGTATCCCGGAATAATCCGGTCAACATTCTTTTTAGCAATATTGACCAGGGCTTTACACAGAGTGTGTATTTCTTTTATTGTCCCATCAACCTCGTTTCTTAAGTACAAGCGGATGTCTAAGCAAACCTGATCGTTACGACTGCGTGCAGTGTGGAGCTTGCCTGCGGTGGGGCCTATAATTTCTCTTAGCCGGCTTTCTATATTCATGTGAATATCCTCCAGCTTTTCGCTGAATTCGAATCGTCCTTCATCGCATTCCTTTAAAATTCGCTTCAATCCTTTCTGAATTTTCTGAGACTCAGCCGAGGAAATTATTTTAGATCGCGCCAACATTTTGCAATGTGCGATACTGCCCTCGATATCACAGGCGTAAAGTCGCTTATCAAAAGAAATTGAGGCCGAGAAAGTTTCCATCAACGTATCAGTCGATTCTTTAAACCGGCCACCCCATACTTTTTTCATAAAAGACACCTTTACCACTAACGCTAATATTACATAAAAGGTTGTAAATCATCCCAACTCCTATTTATAACCTATCCTTTAACTTCCTACATAGCACGAGTAATTTGAAAAAGAGTTATTCATTTAAATTTGTCTGCTTTATATGCTCCCATAACCTTTGTGGCCCAAAAAGTTATTCTAGCTAATCTATCTAGAGGATTTATTTTTTCTGAGAATCAAGCGGAAGAAGGGGGAATAAAATTTTGTTTTTTAATCCACTTATCTTTTTGAACAATATTAACACGGGTTCCTAAGGGAAGCATTTTACCCAAGAAGTGCAGATACCATTCTTGGATGTTGGGGCAGCCCGCGCTACCGTTTCGCCAGTCAAAGTTTTTTTTAAAAAACTCGTTGACCTTTGCCGCATTGACACCGTGGATCCCATAGCTTCCCTTGACCGGCTCTCCTAAGCGCTTCATGCCGAGCCACCAATGTCCAATTTCATGGTCTTTATGACCAAAAGGTATCTCCCGTACTCGAATTTTTCCATCTATTGTTTCTTTTTTATACCAAGTTGGTTTATAAGCTCTATTCTTTATCTCATATTCTCCTATCGGGGTTTCTTCGCCTGCCCTTCCGAAAATACTTTCTATTTCCATAATTTCTTCATCGTTGTAATAAACTCTTAGGACACCACTCTCGATAATTCCCAAAAGGTACCAGAGTTGAGGTTTTTTATAGTTGAAGGTTGCCACATCCTTTTTGTTGTACCTCAACGTCATGTTCTGCCCAGAGCGCACATATGTTGCCTGTTTACTATTATAAACCTGCTTGAGTATGTACTTCAGGTTTTCCGTGACTTTGTTATTTAAAATCATTTGCTCAATCTGCATATTGAGCTCGGCATTGAACTGGCGCGTTTCTTTCAACTTGACAGAAGCTAAGGTAAGATCTTCGCGTATCTGCTGCATTTCCTCCTTGGATACCAGACCAACCTTATTCAAACCTTGGTACCAAGCTACATCTATTTTCTGTCTTGTTTGGTCACCTAAAATAAATTGGTATACGATGACACCACTGACAACTATAATTCCAATGGTGGTGGCCACAAGTTTTAGAGTTTGTTTGACATTGTTTGATAAACGATATCGAACAACTTCAAACTTTACTTTTTTATCTTTTTCTTCCAGAGCACCAAATGTTGCGTTAGCAAATTTTTCAAGCAGACGACGTTCGAGGCGAGAAAGAACCTGGGCATGTGTTCTAAGTTTTTCTATAATCCAATAGAGTTTTTCGCGGGTCTTTCGATCATAACTACCACTAGGATCTTTATTACCAATCAAGTTGTATTCAGTGATAGTTAATACTGCAAGCTTCTTATCAGAATTCATAGGTCCAGACCACAGAAATTTAGGTAGTCCCGATAAATAGTTTTTTTTAGAAAAACCCGAATTTTTTTTTAAAATATACGGGATGCAATTTCGACAGTTTATCCGGGAACTCTTTAATATTCAATAGGATAATTTTTTATCTGGATGAATTAAGCCCGTTTCTTATTGCATCACAAGGCAACACGGTAGACTTGGATAGTTTGCTTATCCATTATAAAAACTTATAAAAAGTACTTATGAGATTGAATTTTGCTCCTAGTCTAGTGATCTTTGCTAGTTTTTATTTTATATATCACCAGTATATTATCCTTGCATATCACTTCTTTCGCTGCACAATATTTGCCGCAAGAAATGCTTTATTATCTATTGTCCCTTGTTCTAAAGTTCAGGTTGCTTCGGATTATTGATTATAAAACGGCCGTTTTCTTGTGTTGGAGCTTTCTAAGGGTGGAAGACTTTGAGGCTATTTGCTTGGGTGATTTTTATCCGAGGCTACTAGCAATTCTATTGAAGCGAGTCATCCAACTGCCTTTTCCATTTTTTTGTAAAAATTGTAGGATTTCGTTATTACTGTTGGAAAGTGTTGGGCTAAATTTGTTTTCACTAATGATGTTCTCTGCAATCAGGTTAATGCAGTTAGACAGAGCGCTATCCTTATCGTAGAAGAGGGTGCCGCGGTTATTGGTTATATTGATGATCTTGTGATGGGGAACCATTCCGACCATATGTATCCTATCCTTATATTCTTCAAATCGGTCCAAGGTATCAAGATATTCTCTCAATTGATCGAGGCAGTTAACAATTTCCTTAGATTGCTGACAACGGTTAAAAATTATTCCAAATTTTTTATTAGCCAGAGTTTCTGTTACCGCCGCTTCCCCCTTTAAAGCAATCATACGATTCACATAAACCTTATCTAAACCGGATAATCGACCTTGCTGATAATCATGATAAAAATCTTCATAATAATCAATGAAAGAATGCAAAGCATCAATACTACCGTTGACAGCAATTTTATTACTCATATCAAAAATAAAAAGAACCTGATCAATCGAGTTCATTAGCGAAGATAGATGATTAACACCGCCCGCCGGCGTATCGAGAATCACATACTTGAATCGTTCTATCAAGTCATTGACAAATTCGAGGAAAAGAAGAAGAAATGCCGGTTCGTTAATACGTTTACGATGATTCTTTTTTCCGAGAATAGGTACTTCACCACCCAGCAATGAAAACTTAAACTCCTCAATATAATTAATATATTCTGCTGCTGTTGGTCTGGAGTTTTCTTCATGGCTTTTGAGTGTCTGTTTAAATTGCACCATATCTATTTTTTTCAAAATCGTTTTCAGAGACTTGATTTTACCTACGGTAGTGATTTGACTCCTCTCCAAAAACAACTCGTACAAATGGTCACCAAAAGGGAACTCAGAGAAATGGAACAATTGTATATTTATTGTTTTATATAAAGTCAGACCTTTTTCAAGCTGCGGATGGTCTCTTTTAATTTCTTTATCTAGATAAGCCTGGAAAATGGTAAGGATACGGTAAATCGATTGTAAAAAATCAACCTGATATGTTTTATTGGCAAGGGTTTCAAACAAATCATAAAAAGTTTTTTGTGGATGGCTCTCAAGGATACTGGAAATTGTAGGGAGCCTTAGGTCGAGATCAAATAAGCATACGCTATCATGACTCAATGATTTACCCAGTGAACGCGTCAGCGCAGCAGCTGTGTTAATTGACAAGGTCGTTTTCCCGATACCACCTTTGGGGCCAATGATTGAAATTACCGGCATTTATCTCTTCCTTTTTTTTTATCTGCCCCAGCGATCACCACTGTAATTTCGCCTTTCCAAGGTCGTTTTAAGATGGAAAGCTCTTCCAAATTTCCCCTAATCACTTCTTCATATATTTTAGTCAGTTCGCGAGTAATAGCAACCTTACGGTTCCCAAAAAATTGATAGAGGTCTTGAAGCGTTTTATTGATACGATTAGGTGATTCAAAAATAACTACTGTACGTTGTTCATTTGCCAGGTTCTCTAGCCGCGTAATACGCCCTTTTTTGCGTGGTAGGAATCCCTCAAAAACAATCCGATCCATTGGTAAACTAGAAACTGTCAGTGCTGCGAGAAACGCAGAAGGGCCAGGAATTGAGTAAATGGAAATACCTTCATCAATTGCAGCGTTCACCAAATGATAATGAGGGTCAGAAATTCCAGGTGTTCCTGCATCTGAAACTAAGGCAAGGTCATTGCCTTTTTTGAGCTGCCCTACAAACTCCCGGCTTTTTTTAATTTTATTAAAACTGTTATAACTGGAGAGAGGTGTGTGAATTTCATATCTGTTCAACAAAATTTTTGTCCTGCGAGTATCTTCAGCAGCAATTAGGGTAACTTTTTCCAGAGTCTCTACAGCACGATAGGTGACATCGCCCAAGTTACCAATTGGGGTGCTTACCACAAATAAGCTACCCTTAGCTTTTGACACCGGTTGCAGAACTGCCATATTGAATATTTATTCCAATCTCCGGCTTTGATAATTCAAGTTTTCGCAAGAAAAATTCAGGCTGTTTTTTGATTACCCTTTTACAGACGGTGTAGTAACTTTCTTACCTTCGTCTTTTACTAAGGGTATAATTTTAGATTCTTTTCCCGTCATATCACATGTACCATCTAATACACCTCCCAGTTCGATGTATAAAGCGGGAGATTTAATATTACCGACCACGCGACTGCTAGAGTGAATCTCAACCTTTTTTGAAGCAATTAGTGTTCCCTCTACACGCCCCATACAGAGTATGGTACCAGCAGTAATTTCAGCGATAAGATGTCCAGTTGTCCCTACAATTAGGGTATCATCAGTATGAACCTTACCTTCAAACTTACCATCGATACGAACCGTCCCATCAAAGGATAACGATCCATTAAAAACCGTATTTTCACCCATATAGGCTTTGATTTGAGGATCTTCTTTTTTCATGTTTTTTCCTCCCCACATAATAAGCTATCTAACCCATGTTTATATTAGCCAATCAATTTCTGAATTCGCTCCAGGTCATCATCCGAATAATAACTCACCACAAGCTTTCCGCCAGTTTTCTTTGGGCTGACCTCAACTTTGGTTCCAAGTTTTCGCTCCAATTCCTTTTCCAGGTCCCTGATAAAAATATTCTTTTTTTTCATAGAAGATGCAAGTTTTAACATCTCTGGTTTTTTTAATCTGTTTACCTTACTTTCGGTTTGTCTTACTGTAAGACCCTGCTTTAAAATTTCCTGACACATAGCATGCATTTGCCCGTTATTTTCCAGACCCAAAAGTGCTCTGGCATGACCCATCGAAAGTTTGCCTGAAATTAAGTTTTCTTGAATATTGCGAGATAGGTTTAGTAGCCGTAAAATATTAGCAATCGCAGCACGGCTTTTGCCTACCTTTTCAGCAATCATTTCCTGAGTTAAAGAAAAATCTTCCGCAAGGCGTTTATATGCTTCTGCTTCTTCAATAGGGTTGAGATCCTGACGATGAATATTTTCGATGATAGCCAATTCTAAAGCTTTGGTATCGCTGACTTCTCTGATCATTGCCGGAATTTTTTTCAGCCCCGCTTTCTTTGATGCTCGCCACCGTCTTTCTCCCGCAACTAATTCATAGCCCGTTTCGGATTTTTGTACCACTACCGGCTGTAAAATTCCATTTTCGCTTATGGAAGTTACAAGTTCTTCTAATTTATCATCATCAAAATATTTTCTCGGTTGAAAGCGATTAGGTGAAATTTCATCGATCAGTAGTTCCCTGGTTTGTATTGTTCCCTGCTCGTCCGATACCCCAGGCTCAGGCAGTCCAATTTCAAAGTCTGGTATTAATGCGTTAATCCCTTTACCTAATGCTTTTCTATTCATACTGCTGTGCTTGTAAGTAAGGTTCGTTGATCGGCTTTAGATCGTACAATTATTTCTTTAGCCAACTCCACATAAGCGTCTGCGCCACGTGAACGACCCGCATACAACATAATCGGTTTGCCGTGACTGGGTGCCTCACTCAAACGAACATTTCTTGGAATGATTGTTTTTAGGAGAAAATCGCTAAAATATTTTTGCACTTGATCCTTCACCTGCGTTGCTAAAAGAGTCCTACTGTCCATCATCGTCAACAGTATTCCTTCCACCTTTAAATCCTGGTTTATGGATTTTTTTACAAGCTTAAGTGTTTTCAGTAAATGGCTTAAACCTTGAAGAGCATAATATTCGCATTGCATAGGAATAAGCACTGAGTTTGAAACAGCCAGAGCATTCAAAGTTAAAAGTCCCAGAGAAGGTGGACAGTCTATCACCACAAACTCGTATTCTTCAATTATGCCATTTAGGGCAGTTTTCAAAATTTTTTCCCTTTTTTCTCTGGACACTAGTTCGATTTCTGCACCAGTAAGGTCTACTCTAGATGGAATGATTTTTAAAGTTTCAATTTCTGTGGAGCAAACAACTTCGGCTTGGCTTGCCTCGCCCATCAAAAGTTCGTAAACCCCCAATGAATTGCCATCAATGCCCAAGCCACTTGAAGCATTGCCCTGAGGATCTATATCAATCAGCAAAACCTTTTTGCCCGAAAGGGCTAATGAAGCTGATAGGTTTATGGCTGTAGTAGTTTTACCCACTCCACCTTTTTGGTTTGCGACGCTTATAATTTTTCCCATGAATCTCCTGATAATTAACTCAGCAAACAGGGTGAAAATATCACAGTTTCTATTTACGGCCAATATAAATTTGAATTATCTTATCATTGTTTCACGTGAAACACTACTCGTACCGGAAATGACAAATATTTATCTAGAGATTTGGGTTTTCGCTGTTTAGTTTCTATGCTGGTCCCCGCTGTTTCACGTGAAACATTTTTCATAAACTAATAAACTAGAGTTGAGTCCTTGGTAGTTAGTTATGCCGATATTTTCC
>PAJA01000065.1 GCA_002705185.1 Nitrospina sp.
AAAGTCCAACAGTCAGCATCAGCTTTCTTGCCCCGCAAGGGGGCAGCTGGTTTTTGTCAGTTTGTGAATTAAAATTTCATTATAAAATTTTAATACCTTTTACGAACTTTGCGCTAGATAGCTTGAGGAATGATAAGAAAAAAGTTATCTCTTCCCGGCTAAAATGGCGGGATTGTATATATATCTTTCTATAAATTATTTTTCTTTTCTTGAATTTCTGCTCTTCGAGCCTTTGCAAGTTTTCCAAGCTCGCCCAAAGCTTTTCGAGCACGCGCAGCTGCGGCTTTTACATTTTTGGTTTCAAAACTTTCATTTTCTACAAGGTAACTTTCATAAGCAGAAACAATTTGTTCATGCGTTGCCATATTTCACTCCTAATATTTAAGATTTATATATTCAAAATTGAATAAAGATTTAACATACAACCTTCGACAAGTACAACTCAATAATAAAATTTTGGTAATTTTATTATCTACGTTTATAGCTTGCTATAGTCGATAATTATATTGTCCATATTTTACTTTTTCTTATTATAAACCTGCAAATAATCAGCAGATTTTCAATGGCCCATAACTGGTTTTAGTTAATATGAAAAAATATACTCTCATTCTTATCCAATCACCTCGGTATTTCCCTCTAACATTAGAGATACTTGATTGAAGATATTACCTATGAAGGAAAAGAAAGAACAAAATACTCACATGAAATTAAACATTTTAGCTATATAATCTGATTTTGTGATATGTTTTTATTCAATGTCAGATTAATAATTGAGGGCGTAAGGGATGTCAGAAATAGGAAGACGTTTTTCTCTAGATAGTGCATCTATTGATCCAAAACTTAAGAACCGAATTTTTTCAGCAGATGGGGATGATCATATCGGCGATTGGGATGGGGAATGTATTGATGACTTAATTAAAGAACTCGAACGTATCGAAGAGCGAATGGACCCAAATTATTCCAGTCTTCCACATTCATACAATATACCCGATGATTTAAAAAATGAAATTGGTAAGGATTATCCTATTTGGACCTGCGACAAAAAAGGACGTTGCCTGGTAGGTGATACAGGATCAGAAGTTATGACCTTCGATGAAATTAGAAATCACTATATTAAAAAATATGGAAGTATTGATAAGTTTAAAGAAAAATTAAGAGTTGAAAGAGAAAAGTTTATTCAGGAAGTTAAAAATAAATCTGGTGAGTAACACTTTATTTATATCCTGAGTTCCTTAGCCCCAAAAACAAGGTAAAAAAAGTGTGGCTTCAATAGAAACTTCTATAGTTTAATTATTGAAATTGCTGAGGCCTTAAATAGCCCCTCCTAACAAACTCAGTTTTAAGAAAATTGGTTAAACCGTAGCTGTTTTCTCAACAATTTGTTAATAACGAGTTTTAAAATACCGCGATAAAAATCAATAAGAAAGCTCTCAGTAATTTTCAGGTATTTCTTCTACTCGGCATAGGGTGATGTTATTCTTTCACTTGCTTCCAAGTTTTCTGGATGAAAGAGTAAGTTCGGTGAGTTAGATGGCAGTGCTTGCATCCGGTTTTTCCAAGTAAACCAATATTTTCCCAGAACTTTCTTGGGTTGGGTTTTTCAGAATTCAGCTCGTTAGCGAGAGCAGTAAATGCAGTGTCTGCCTCTTTACCTACATAGAATCGTTTCACATCATTAGTGGTATGGCATTTAGAGCAAGTAGACTTTAACTCCATAAACTGCGACTTAAAAGTTTTTAATGCTTTGGCAGAACGGTTATATTGCCCTTCGCCAAAATTTACAGTCACCCCCTTGAAAGAGGAGGAAACTTTACTCATATAGTCATCGAAGGCCATTTCCTTTTCACTGATGGGGTCGGTGACTTTAATTTTATGAAAACTGGGCCAGTGAAACTTAGTCCATACTGCAACCTCCTGTTCGGCATGACACTTTCCGCAGGTTTTACCGAGTTTGCCAGAGGCTTTTCCGGCCTTCGCTATGTCATGCGTTTTAGCAGCTATCGCGAATTCTTCAGCTGCTTTAATATCAAAATAATCCTCCCATTCTGGAACCATTTCTGAAGTCTTTTGATATTCCTCAACAAGTTTGTCCGCATGTTTGTCCACATTTTCAAAATCTTTCTCTTTTAAGTTCACAAATATTCCGCCGAAATGTGTACTCATTTTGTGCATCTGCTTAATCCATTTTGGTTCTTTGCTTTTTGGGGGATAGTATTTGGATAAGGACTGTGGTGGTTCTTTTAGGATCATATCCTTGGCTTTAACAGGAGTCACCATAAAGAAAATTATTAAAATTAAAAATGAAAATATGCGAACTGAGTTCATGACTTATCTCCATTTGCTAATAAAACAAACTGGCAGTTCATAAAAAGTTTAATTATATCGAGTACAATAAATCAAATGATAGTTAGTTTATTGTCGGATGGTTTTTTCCCAGACTAGATCTTTTTCTTTGGACCATGCCGATTGATATTTTAATACAATATTGGCTTGAGCAACNAAATTGAAAAGACGGTAACTAAAGCTAACCTTTTTATTGAAGGGGAGAGCTGTGTCCTGCTGGGGAGCAAGAACCTCTTTAGTTTGATCAACTTGCTCGCCGGCTTCGTTTAAAAAGGTTATATATAAATAAANCCTTGGNTCGCCATTGTCCGCACTNGGAACATTGTGCGGTACGGTTTTATTAAGAAGGTTAAAATTAAAAANCTTNCCCTTAAACTCAGCTTCCAAAAGAATATCTTTTTCGTTCAAGTCTCCATGTAGGAACTTATGATTCCCAACCCATTTTCTTTTATGTAANAGGCTTAAGGGAAACTTGTCTGTCAGCCTATCTTTTTTACGAGGCATATGGCAATTTTGACATGTATCTTCAACTCCAGTTCCTTTCCACTCTTTATATGTTTTCTGATGACAGGAACCACAAAAACTGGATCGCACGTAATCTGGGTTACGGTAAGTCGGATGTGGAGGGGCGACAAGATCGTAGGGTCCGTTCATCTTGCCGTTCAAAAAGTGACAGGATACACAGTAGATACCTTCATCGCGTCGATCGAGTCTGGGATTGGGTTTTTCACCCGTTACTGACTCTGGGATATGGCAAGCAAGACATTTTTCCTTAGAATGGTTTTCTGAAGCCTCAACATAAGTCTTGCTGATCCAGGAGACGGAGTGTCTACTTTCCTTCCATGCCTTATAAATACCTTCATGACATTCAGAGCAACTCTTGGCATCCGGTCGCTCTAAAAGTTCTTTTTCGCGGACCAGTTCTAGAGCAGTCTCTGGTATCCATTCAAATTTTTCATTGATAAAAAAATAGGTGATTGCAATTCCGGCAACAGCGAAGTAACCGATAGCAGTCAGAAGATTTAAAACCCTTTTTATCAATAGCTTGGGTATCAAATAATAGTTTTTAAATCAGCCCAGCCCCCTCTTTGAAAAATAAGGACACGTTGACTCTAGCTCTAACACACCGATCTGAATTGTTTGAGAAAGCGCAGATCATTCTCAAAAAACAACCGGATATCGTTGATACCATACTTCAACATAGAAATACGTTCGATACCAAGCCCAAATGCAAACCCGGTCCATTTTTCTGAATCATAGTTTACACATTTTAATACTGCAGGGTCGACCATTCCACAACCAAGAATTTCTATCCAGCCCGTCTGCGAACAAACACGGCACCCGGTGCCTCCACAAATCACGCATTGAATATCAACTTCTGCACTTGGGCAGGTAAAGGGAAAGAAGCTAGGACGAAACCGGACCTTTGTCTCTTTGCCGAATACCTCCTGGAGGAATATACTCATAATACCCTTAAGGTGACTGAAAGAAATATTTTTATCGACCATGAGACCTTCGATTTGATGGAACATCGGGGTGTGGGAAATATCGGAGTCGCAACGGTAGACTTTTCCAGGCGCAATAATACGCAATGGCGGTTCGCAGTTCTCCATCACATGAATTTGTACAGGTGAAGTATGGGTTCGCAAAACCGCCCCCCCTTCAACATAAAAGGTATCCTGCATATCCCTTGCGGGATGATTTTCAGGAATATTTAAAGCCTCAAAATTATAATAGTCTGTTTCAATTTCGGGCCCTTCTTCAACCTGAAATCCCAAACCCATAAAAATTTTTGTGATTTCATTCATCACCTGAGTGATGGGATGCAAGGTTCCGGCTATTTCTCTTCTTCCCGGTAAGGTAGTATCAAAGCTCTCGCTTTTAGAGGAATGTTCAGGTTTTTTAAGCTCTTGTTCTCTTTCTTCAAGCAAATTTTGAACATATTGCTTGAAGTCATTAATAAGTTTGCCCAGTTGTCTCTTCTCTTCCGGAGAAGCCTGACGCAAATCTTTCATAAGCGCCTGAATACAGCCTTTTTTTCCTAGAAATTCTATACGGAGTTGCTTAAGAGGCTCTGAGGAAGAATGAATGCGAGAGTCAAAATCCTGCCGGTGCTTTTCTATGGTTTCAATCATTTTCAGCCCGGGTGTGTTGCGATGAGCCCAATAGGATCAGGGCCAGTACTAAGTTGGACAGAGCGCTGAATAATAATACTGGAGTAACTCCTCATCTAATGAGAAGAGAAAATTTTTGTCTGATAACGGCAGCTCGCCAGTTAACTAAGTTGAGCACGAGCGGTTTCAGTCAGCGCCTTGAAAGAATCCTGATTGTGGATAGCCATATCAGAGAGAACTTTTCGGTCGAGCTCAATTTCAGCTTTCTTAAGACCATACATAAACTGGCTATAGTTCATACCCTCAGCTCTGACCGCAGCATTAATTCTGACAATCCAAAGTCGGCGAAATTCACGCTTACGGTTTTTCCGGTCTCGATAGGCGTAGCATAAGCCATGCTCAACAGCTTCCCTCGCTTTGCGGAAACACGTGCTCCGCACACTACGGTAGCCTTTGGCTAACTTTAAGATTTTTTTGCGTCTATTTCGGGCAACAGTCCCGTTTACTGCTCGTGGCATTTTAAAATTCTCCGTCTGGGCCAATCACTGAAGAGGGATTGGCAATGTGTTTTGCGATTAATCCTGTATCAATAAGGGATCAAAGTCTTCATGCGTTTTGCATCCCCTGAAGCCATAATACTGGCTTTCCGAAGGTTTCTTTTCCTTTTGGTAGTCTTACTAGTCAAAATATGACTAGTAAAAGCACTTTGCTTTACAATTTTTCCGGTGCCCGTTCTGCGAAATCTTTTAGCGGCCCCTTTATTAGTTTTCATTTTTGGCATTGTTCGCTCCGTGTTCTATTTATTCTTACTCAAGGCTAAGTATAGTTTTATTGGCTTCTAAACATTTGCACCTTAACTATTAGCCCTTTAGTTCTAATTTTATTCCTGTTTAGGCTCCGGTGCAGGCACTGCTGTCTGTTCGGGATCAACTTTAGCAGGGGCTACTGCATGTTCAATAACAGCTTGAGCTTTAACCGAGCCACCTTTTTTAGTCTTAGAGTTTTTCGGGGCCAAAATCATGACTAAAGTTCGCCCTTCCTGCTTGGCCTGCTGCTCAATAACAGCATCTTCTTCGGTCGCCTCTGCTACGCGTTGCAAAACTCTCATGCCAAATTCGCGGTGAACGATTTCTCGACCCTTAAAAAAAATCACCACTTTAGCCTTATCACCATTTTCCAGAAACCTATGCACATTTCGTAATTTAAAATCGAAATCATGCTGATCGGTATTAGGCCGAAACTTCACTTCCTTGAGATGAATGATTTTTTGCTTCTTTTTGGCCTCGTGCGCCTTTTTGCTAGCCTTGTATTTGTGTTTGCCATAATCCATGATTCGGCAAACTGGTGGGTTAGCAGTTGGAGCTACTTCGACAAGGTCCATGTCTCGATCTTGCGCCAAACTCAAAGCTTCTTCAGTCGGTAGAGTACCTAGTGATTCTCCGTCATCATCTATTACGGATACTTCTCGCACCCGAATCATTTTATTAATACGCTGTTTATTATTTTTAATTTAAATCCAACCTTCTATAAAAAATTAATCATCAGACTCTATCAATCTAGAGTCTATGCCATATTTTAGTTCTGTTAGGAAAGTTTCGAAATCCAATGTTCGGGTTTCTTTGGAACGTCGCCTTCGAACACCCAAGGTCTGAGATTCTACCTCTTTATCACCTAAAACGACCATATAAGGAATTTTCTGTAATTGGGCTTCACGTATTTTGAACCCAATCTTCTCATTTCGCAAGTCTTTTTCTACTCTAATGTCTGATTCTTCAAATCGTTGAGCCAATTTTTCAGCATATTTGATCTGACTATCGGTGATCGTACAAAGAACAACCTGAACTGGGGCCAGCCAAAGCGGAAATGCACCAGCATAATGCTCAACCAAACAACCAAAAAAACGCTCCAATGAACCCATTAGAGCTCGGTGAAGCATTATCGGTCGATTTCGTGATCCATCTTCCTCAATATAGCTTATGTCAAAGCGCTCGGGAAGGTTAAAATCTACCTGCACTGTCGAAACCTGCCAAAATCTGTTCAGGCTATCTTTGATTTTGATATCGATTTTTGGACCATAAAAAACACCTTCACCGGGATCAACCTCAAAATCAAGCTTTTTATTGTTCAGAGCTTTTTCCAAAGCCTTGGTAGCTGTTTCCCAGTCGTCATCCGCACCAACATATTTTTCTGGTCGGGTGCTCAGATAGATTTTGTATTCAAAAAAACCAAATGACTGCAAAATATAAACGATTAAATCGAGAACCTTAGTGATCTCTTCTTCAATCTGCGCCGGACGACAGAACAGATGCGCGTCATCTTGGGTGAATCCGCGAACGCGGAGCAAGCCGTGCAAAACACCCGAACGCTCATATCGATAAACCGTGCCCAACTCACCGAACCGAACAGGCAGGTCGCGGTAGCTCCTCAATTTAGTCTTATAAATTTGGATATGGAACGGGCAATTCATCGGCTTCATGACATATTCCTTACCTTCAATATCCATATTGGAGAACATATTGTCCTTATAGAACTCGGTATGACCACTAGTATTCCATAGGTCAATCTTCGCCGCATGAGGACTGATAACCATCTCATAACCATGCTTGAAATGTTCTTTCTTCCAAAAATCTTCCATCAAATGACGAATGCGCGCCCCCTTTGGGTGCCAGAGTATCAGTCCAGGCCCGATTTCGTCCGTTACGGAATAAAGGTCGAGTTCTTTACCAAGCTTTCGATGGTCGCGTTTCTTGGCTTCTTCCAGTCTTTTTAGGTAGAGTCTAAGTTCCTTTTCCGTATTCCAAGCGGTGCCGTAAATCCGTTGCAGAACTGGGTTCCGCTCATCTCCGCGCCAGTAGGCCGAAGAAGTATGCAGAAGCTTGAAAGCCTTGATTTGCTTAGTCGACTCAACATGCGGGCCACGGCATAGATCTGTCCAATCGCCCTGTGAGTAAACAGATAGCGACTCATTGGAATCAATCGAATTTATGATCTCGACCTTGAACTTTTCGCCCATATCAGTGAATTTTTTTACCGCTTCATCACGGGAGAGTTCCGAGCGTATAACTTCCAGGCCCTGAGACGCTATTTCTTTCATACGCTTTTCAATTTTTTCTAGATCATCCGGAACAAAGGCCTTATCGCGAGAAAAATCGTAATAAAAACCATCTTCGATCACCGGTCCTATCGTAACCTGGGTTCCAGGAAACAACTCCTGAACCGCTTGTGCCATCAAATGAGCACAACTGTGGCGGAGCGTTTCTAAGTCTATCTGATTTGGGTTGTTTGACATTTTTTGAGTCTATTTCCCTCGAACGCAATGTCCGAAAAATAAAAAGGCACCATACGCACCGGCATGATGCCCTTCAATTAGCCATTTATGGCTTTATAAATAAATCAAACTCTATGGATAAAGCGTTAACCAAAAATTTAAAATGTAATATACATCTCTTTAAAAATAGGCACGGGCGGTTTCGAACCGCCGACCCCTTGCATGTCAAGCAAGTACTCTACCCCTGAGCTACGCGCCTGAAAAAAACAGATGTTGGCCATTCTAAATGGAATCAATCTTTTGGTCAAGCCCAGCAATCAGCCAGGGATATTAAAAAACTGTCACCCTGTGAAATCCGGGTTTATAGGTTTTGCTTCCTTTACGAGAAGGCTTTTCTAAATAAAGTAGTTCAGAGCAAAGTTGCCTCCCACCCAACAGCTTAAGCTATATTCCTTTGTATCACTTTAGAGAAATAGATGACGTTTCAGGTTCCCCGAGTAGGTCATAGTCCACTACCTGATTTATACGAACGGGAATTATCTCTCCTGGCTCGGCTTCGCACTTTTCGAGAATGACTTGGCCATCAATATCTGGAGCCTGTGAGGTGAGTCTCCCTGTCATCAAATAGTTTTCAGGATCAAAACCTTCCACCAGAACTTGTTCCACCTTACCCACACGCGCTTGATTTTTTCTGAGAGCAATTTCTTTTTGAAATTCCATCAGGATGTTGCGACGCTCTTCTTTGACTTCTTGAGGTACCCGGTTGGGATATTCAAAAGCGGTAGTTCCCTCTTCATCAGAATAAGTAAAAATTCCAACATGATCGAATTCTACTTCAGAAAGAAAACGAACTGTATGCTGAAAATGCGTCTCTGTCTCTCCTGGAAATCCCGTAATAAATGTTGTTCTTAAAGCCACATTCGGGATTTTCAAGCGTATCTCATCTAACATTCTCCGCACTCCGTCTTCAGTTTCCTGTCGCTTCATCCTCTTAAGCATCTCGTCATGCGTATGTTGCAGAGGCACATCTATATAGCTACAGACTTTTGGTTCTGAGGCAATAAACTCGATCATTTCTGAGCTCAAAAAAGTTGGATAGCAATATAAAAGCCTTATCCATTGTAATTTTTCGACCTTGGCCATCTCCGCCAAAAGGCGAACTAGCCCGTCTTTCATTCCCAGGTCAAAACCATACATTGTAGTGTCCTGTGAAATTAGGTTAAGTTCCTTGACACCCTTATGAGCCAAATGCTCCGCCTCGGCAAGAATGGATTCAGGTGAGCGACTCCGCATTGGCCCACGCATTTTAGGAATTATGCAAAATGCGCAACGGTTCGAACAACCTTCAGATATTTTTAAATACGCTGTATAAAATGCAGTTGTTAATAGACGATCGGTGTACGACTCGTAATATTCGGCAGGTGTGGCAACATGATTCCTCGATAACGGGTCAACCTCCTCAATAATGTTTTTTAATTGCGGGTACTGACCTACTCCCAGCATATGGTCAATTTCTGGAATTTCATCAAGAAGTTCTTGCCCGTAACGCTCAGCTAGACAACCTGTAATGATCAATTGTTTGCAGTTTCCCTCGGTCTTATGCCTGGCCATTTCCAAAATCGTGTCGACTGATTCCTTTTTAGCAGACTCTATAAAACCACAAGTATTAACAATAATTACCTCTGCATCCTTATCATTTTGGGTAAGCTTGAAACCTGACGATGCTAGATCACCCATAACCCTTTCAGAGTCAACTGTGTTTTTAGGGCATCCCAAACTAACCATTCCAACTTTTTTCATTTTCTATTCCGAAAATATATCTCAAGATTAAATTTAGTAAATCGCAACAGTTTTTAAGCCACCTGAACCTATTGCTAGTTCGCAACAGCTATTCTTTTAATGGTCACAGGCCTCAAGCCTATTGGCTGGCAATTAACTTTTTGTCCATTTTACGAATCAGTTCATTAAAGTCCTTTTTTTTAATCACCTTATAAAACTGACTGCGCAAATTATTTCTCATGCTAACTCCATCCAGAATAACATCCACTACCTGCCACTTGTCTTCATTCTGAGTCAGATGAAAATCAATTCCGACTTCCCCTTCTTTTTCATGAATCACTGTCATAGGAACCACGACGAAGTTTTTTTTCTCTTTAGTTTTTTCATACTGAAGGTCCAGCTCAGCAAAAAATTTTGCAGAGCTCGGAAACGCCACATAGACGAAAAGTTTACCAAGCAGAATCTCAAACTTTTCTTGCTCTGTATCGTTAAGTTTAGACCAATATTTTCCCAACGCTTTTTTGCTGATTTCTGTAACATTCAATAAACTCAGTGCAGATTGAGAATGCTTCTGTTTTTCTGCCGAGTGATCTGATTTAATCTTACGAATTTCCCCCAAAAGTTGTTGCACAGAATCTAGAGGCCCCAAGCGCAGGGTTTTCGCACAAAGCGGAGTAGCTATATATATAATGACGAAAACTGCACTTAAGATTCTTTTCATATTCGTCTATGATACATTCCAGTAATGAAAGCAAACCAACGGAACAAAACAAAGCTTTTCTGGCTTCATTATTTATTTCCTGGTTATTGTAAAATTTCTTCTGAATTATAACGCAAACCAGATGTTCATTTAAAAATATTACTATCCAATTTTTTGACAAAATATGGCTGAGGATCCATTCCTAACAAAAAAGCTTTTAAACTTTCAGGTTTTCCTGCTGATTCTCATTTTCTTTATATTAACTGGAGAAACCAGCCTTACGAGACAAATAGAGATCGATAAACAGTACCAGAAAGCGACGACCCTTAAAAAGTTGGAGCAAATCGTCTTAGAAATTCAAAAAATTATAGATGATGATCCTTTTCAGCTAGAATGGGAATGGCGACTTGCTCGCTCTCATTATGCAATCGCAAAAATGAGCAATGACACTCATCATTATGATCTGTGTATCGAACATAGCAGCCGATCTTTGAAAATCAATCCAGACTCTGCAATTAGTTACTTTTTTAGGGCCTTGTGTCTTGGAAAACAAGGAGAAATGCAGGGCCTCTGGTCAAGCTTAGGGGTAATCGACCCCTTTGAAGAGGATATGAAAAAAGCCCTAAAACTGGATCCTTCTATTCAGAATGGTGGCCCTAACCGTGCACTTGGGAAATTATATCTGGAGTTACCTTTTTTTATCGGCGGCAGTACAGATCAAGCAATTTATCACCTTAAAGAAGCAGTTCGCTTGAGTCCTGATCACGCAGAAAACCACCTTGGTTTGGCCCAGGCTTTTTATGCCAAAAATAATTTAATTTCCGCCCGAAAATCTCTTTCCACCCTACTTAGTCTGACCGATAATGTGTCAGATGATGAAGATCTTCTAATATTAAGAAAAAAAGGCCAGGAATTGTTAGAAAAATTGACTGGTGATTCTCAAATTTATGATTAAAGAAATTAGAATCAGAAATTTTGCTGTTATAGAAAATCTCGAGGTGAGCTTTGGTAAAGGCTTGAGCGTACTGACCGGAGAAACTGGGGCAGGCAAATCAATCATCATAGATGCTCTTAATCTCCTGCTTGGAGGTAGGGCCGACACCGACTCCATTCGCTCTGGTGAAACTACCGCCTTAGTGGATGCGGTTTTTGAAGTTACTGACCCCATAACTCGTGACTTGATTCTTGAGTCCGGCATCGAAATGGATGGTAGTGAGCTACTAATTAAACGCCAGGTTTCCAATACCGGTAAAAACCGCTGCTTGCTTAATAATAGTTCGGTTACCGTTTCTACTCTGGCAAAAATAGGTAATCGTCTAGTTGACCTGCATGGACAACATGATCACCAGACTTTGCTTCATCCAGAGGTTCATATCGAGCTTTTGGATCTGTACGGCAAATGTAATAATTTTAGAGATGAGTTTTCCAAAATTTTCTTTGAACATCAGGCCCAAACAAAAATATTGGGCTCCATGAAAATGGGTGAAAAAGAACTTATACAAAAACAAGAATTCTTAAGTTTTCAACTCAAAGAAATTGATGAGGCTAATCTATCAAAAGAAGAAGAGGAAGAACTCAAATCTACTCGAAATAAGTTGAAACATGCCGGCCAAATTCGTGAAGGCCTACAAAAAAGTCAATCTCTATTGAACAATGAAGGAGGTTCCATAATAGAAAGCTTGGGTCAGGTATTGAAAGAGCTAGAATCGGTACAAAATATCGATTCCGGATTAGCCGGTCTGGTAGAGCAATCTCGCTCCGCTTTCTACGAATTAGAAGATGTAGTGGAATCTTTGCGCAATTACGATCAATCTTTAGAGTTTAATCCGAGCAGGTTAGAAGAGATTGAAGATAGGCTTGCCGAAATAAACGAACTGAAGAGAAAATATGGTAACGATATTGTGGAAATTTTAAGACGCAGAGAAGAAATAGATAAAGAGCTCGAGCAGTTAACCTCGAACGAAGAAAATATGAAGTCTTTGCAAGACGACCTAAAGAAAAAAGAAACGGTGCTATCCAAACTTGGCATACAACTTGCGGAAAAAAGGGAGGCTGCTGCCAAGAACCTTAGCCGTAGTGTAGAAAAAGAATTGAAAGAGCTAAGTATGATTAATGTCAAACTAGGCGTTCGTTTTGATTATCAGGCTGACCCTGAAAGTTTTATTCTTTTTCGTAAAGAGAAAACTAAAGCTACGCTAAACGGGTTAGGCACGCTTGAGTTTTTATTTTCATCTAATCAGGGTGAAGAAATGAGGCCTCTGGCCAAAATCGCTTCAGGAGGGGAGTTATCCCGAGTGATGCTAGCTTTAAAATCGATTTTGAATGATCAGGATACTGTTCCGGTGATGATCTTCGATGAGGTGGATACCGGTATCGGCGGGAGTGTGGCAGAAAAAGTCGGAATCAAATTACAAAAAGTAGCTATCACCAAACAGGTTTTCTGCATCACCCATTTGCCACAAATTGCCGGTATGGCTTTGTCTCATTTCCGTGTTGAAAAAGAAGTTAAAGGAAAACGCACTCGCTCAACCATCCGTCAATTGAAACATAAAGAACGCTTAGAAGAGCTTGCACGTATGTCAAGCGGAGAAAAAATAACTGAAGCTTCTTTAGAATACGCGCGCGAAATGCTCCGACCTGCCCCCTAGGCGCGAGACAATATGCAATATTTAGATTAGGCAAAAAAATTTCACCTCCTAACCTTTTCATCTAGTGTATGAATTTGGCAATAACTCTTTAAAAATAAAACAATTTTTCCATAGAAAAGGCTATTTCTAGTTGACTATGGGCTTAACGGTGGGATTGATTAGCTACGGCTTCGGCGGCTTTTTTCGCGGCTTCCTGATCTCCCAGATAATAATGTTTGGTAGGTTTTAAGTTTTTATCCAGTTCATAGACCAATGGGATACCCGTTGGAATGTTTAATTCCAAAATATCCTCTTCGCTCACCCCATCCAGATGTTTGACCAAGGCTCTTAAGCTATTACCATGTGCACAGATCAAAACTTTTTTATCGGCTTTGATAGAAGGTACAATTTTATCAAACCAATAAGGCAGGAATCGGTCTACCGTATGTTTTAAAGCTTCGGATACAGGTAACTGATTTTGGGGTATTCCCGCATATCGTGAGTCTTTAGATGGCAAGCGATCATCGTTGTCTGCAAGTGAGGGAGGGGGCGTGGCATAACTTCTCCTCCATATTTTTACCTGATCCGCTCCGTGTTTCTCTGCGGTTTCGGCTTTGTCTAACCCCTGTAAGTTTCCATAATGACGTTCGTTTAAATGCCATGAGCGCGTAACTGGAATCCACATCAAGTCCATTTGATCCAGAACAATCCATAAAGTCCTGATCGCCCGCTTGAGAACTGATGTATAGGCCATGTCGAAAGTATAACCTTCGTTGAGAAAAAGTCTTCCAGCTGTCTCAGCCTCCTGCCTTCCCTGTTTTGTCAAATCAACATCTGTCCAGCCGGTAAATCGATTTTCTAAATTCCATTGACTTTGGCCATGTCTTAAAAGAACCAGTTTATACATTTTTACATCTCTCCTTCTATAAAACTAAATTTGCCAGCAATATCCCATAAAAATAGCATTAAAAGGAAGTTTTAATAAGTACCAACAATCCCTATTCTGACTAAAATGAATAAGGTCTACGGAAAAGCATTTTGATATTCACATTTTAGTCAATTATATCAAAATTATAACGGATACTAGGGTAATATGACTTATTCTTAAATGGAGAATTCCTGTGTTTGTCGAGGTCGATTCGAACTCTAATACCGATAAAAGTTTCAATATGATTTTTCGTGATATTAGCCCTGCTCGAGAAATATATTGCATCAAATATCCCGTAAATGGCGAAGAACAACCGGTACAGATCATCGGGTGGGATGCAGATTCAAATAGACCTTGCCCAGCCTATGCCTGCAAGGTAGAAGAATCTGGGGATGGGGTTGCTCTACTCATTTACGGTGGATCAGGTGGTGTGCGCATGAAGCTCCTCGAAGATGAAATAAAATGGAATCCTGCGTCTCCCAGTCAGTGGGGAGACACCCATCTGGTCTATCCTGCGGATTGCTTTACTGTATATAAAGACGAGTTGTAAGGCAGAGAATTAGTTCAACACAATTTTTCGTAAAGTATCTTCTTCAACCGGTTTTCCATATCGGTTATCAACACAATGAATTAAAAACTCCCGGTTTCCTTTTTGACCAGTAATTGGTGACTCTGTAGCATTGATTATCGACCATTCTTTTTCTTCAATAAAACGGTTCAATTGAAGCAAAACTGAAATATGTTTGGTAGGGTCCTTAATGATGCCACGATGTTCCATATCATTTTTTCCAACTTCAAACTGAGGCTTGACTAAGGCAACTAACTGTCCTTCAGGTTTAAGAATCTTTAGCAAGGGAGGGATGACAAGCTGGAGGGAAATGAAAGATACATCAATCACAGCCAAGTCTAACGTTTCCCCTATATCCTCTTTAGATAAGGTTCGAGCATTTTTTCTATCTCGGCAAATGACCCTAGGGTCGTTGCGAAGCTTCCAGTCCAATTGCCCATAACCAACATCTACGGCATACACTTTTTCAGCACCTTTTTGTAGCAGGCAATCGGTAAACCCACCAGTTGAAGCTCCCACATCCACAACCGTTTTTCCTACAGGTAAAATATCGAATTGCTTTAAGGCATGCTCCAGCTTGAATCCACCTCTGCTGGAAAATGGTTGGGGATCTCCAAGAATAACGGGAAGACAATCTTCAGAAACTAGTCGGCCAGGTTTATCTGCTACAGTATCTTTTATTCTTACTTTACCCGCTAGAATGATGGCGCGGGCTTTTTCTCTTGTCGTGATGAGTTTTTTTTTACCAACAACTGGTCAAGTCTGATTTTTATACTTTTATTTATCATTTTTTTCTTCTACTGGAAAAAGTTCAGCCACCAGCTCCCCTTTCTGGTCCCGAGTCAGCTTTTCTATTTTTGCTTCCGCTTCACTCAGTTTTTTTGAGCAAACACGAGACATTTTTATACCTTCCTCAAAAATTTCGAGGGATTTATCAATGTCCAGCTCCCCTGTTTCCAAATCCTCGACTATTTTTTCAAGCCGTTGTATGGCTTTTTCAAATTTTATTTCACCCATAATCGGCCTCTTTGAAAATAACTTTATTGTTAAAAAAAGCTGGTAGTAAACTCATATTAACTGTTGTCTATATTTTTTCTAAAATATTTTTGTTTAAATATCGAAACTACTGGCAATAATATTATAAGACCTGTCTTCACTATTTATCAGAGCAAAAGTATTAATATTGCCGTCCAAAATTTACTGAATGAAAAATCTATTCGCCATCTGAAAGTTAATCAGAAGAAGTTAGTTGTAGGAAACCTATCTCGAATAGACCTTTAATTAAATCCATCTTCCTCTATAATTTTTTTCACTTTGCAATCCAAGCTTCCACGAGAAAGTTTTATTTTAATATCATCTCCCGGATTAATGCCTTCTATATTTTTCAAAGATTCTCCTTCTTTCGAACAAATGCTATAACCTCTTTCTAAAATAGCCAGCGGGTTAATGGCATTAAGGTTTTTTAATATCCCTTCAAAACGCTCTTTCTTAAAACGTATCTGAGATTCGGTGATATGTATCATTCTTTTTTTCAGCATCATCCGGTTTTCTTCCATATGTTGAATATGTTTTTCTGGGGATGCCTGAAATAAGCGATGTACTTTATCACTCAAATTTTGTTGGTGAGAAACCAGGCTTTGCTCTAGTCCGCGAGTCAGTCGCATATGAAAATCATCGAGACGTTGAATTTGTGGGTTGAAAATTTCTTTAGGTTGGTGGAAGAATCTCCGGTCCATTAACCTTTTCAGCAGGTCCCTGTAATACTCTAATTTCTTGTGCAGGGTTGTTAACAACATTTCGTTCAGAGAACGAATTTCCTTAAGCGTGTCTTGCAGCAGGGGCACAGTTAGTTCTGCTGCTGCTGAGGGAGTGGGTGCCCTTAGATCGGCTACAAAATCTGCAATCGTAAAGTCTATTTCATGACCCACGGCAGAAACAACAGGTGTTTTAGATGCAAAAATTGCCCGCGCAACATCAACCTCATTAAATGCCCAAAGGTCTTCCAAAGAACCTCCTCCTCGTCCAACAATAATTACTTCAATATCTTTCCTTCGGTCTAACTCTTCAATGCCAAGCACAATTTCTTCAGCCGCTCCTTCACCTTGAACTTTTGCAGGATATAGCAACACAGAAACTTTCGGATTTCTCCTTCTTATTATATTTAAGATATCTCTTACAGCAGCACCTGTAGATGAGGTAACAACTCCTATTTTCCAGGGAAATTCAGGCAAGGCATTTTTGTTTTCTTTACTAAATAGACCGTCTTTTTCTAATTTATCCTTTAATTGCTCGTAGGCTTTTTGTAAGGCGCCTAAACCTCTAGGCTCTAGAGACTCTGCTATGACCTGATATTCACCTCGTGCATCGTAGACGCTGATACGACCAAACATTAAAACCTGATCACCATCTGCAGGTTGAAACTTTATTCTCGCCCGGTGGCCTTTAAAAAGAACACAACGAATCTGTGCTTTATCATCCTTTAAAACAAAATAACTGTGACCGGAAGCTACAGTTCTAAAGTTTGAAATTTCTCCCTCCACCCAAACTGAATCAAACGCTGCTTCTAGAATGGCACGGATGTCTCGAGTCAGTCCGCTAACACTATAAACCTGAGTTTGGCCGGAAGGGTTTTCCGCCTCAAGATGATTTGGTGTCTCAGTTGACTCTTCAGTTGCTAGCGATTTTTTAGGTTTGCTAAGAAGGCTTTGCTTTTTGCGGATCATAAAAATATTCTAGGCAGAACTGTTTTTATTTACCTTATTGAGTTGCTTTAAAAGCTTTCAACGTATTTTCCATGAGCAGAGCAATAGTCATGGGTCCCACCCCACCTGGAACGGGAGTTATAAGGCCGGCTTTTTCAGCAACCTGATCAAAATCAACATCCCCTGTCAGTTTCCCGTCTACGCGATTGATCCCGACATCTATCACCACCGTACCTTCTTTTACCATATCAGAATTAACAAAATGGGGTCGACCTACGGCGGCGATCAATATATCGGCCTGACGGGTAACTTGTTGCAGATTCTTAGTTTTTGAATGACAAATAGTCACTGTGGCATGACGTTGTAATAACAAATGTGCTACTGGCTTCCCAACAATGTTGCTACGACCCAAAACAACCGCGTGCTTACCGGGAATTTCAATTTTATAATAATCGAGTAAGGCAATGATTCCTGTTGGCGTACAAGGTGTAAGTAGAGCATTTCCAATAGCCAGTTTTCCAACATTGATGGGATGAAAACCGTCCACATCTTTTTCTGGGTCAATGGATAAAAGAATCTTTTCCGAGTCAATGTGATCTGGAAGCGGCAATTGAACAAGAATACCGTTCACTTCATCATTTGAGTTCAGTTTTTTGATGATATCTAACAGTTCTTCCTCGGTAGTTTCGGCGGATAAATTTTGTCCAAAGGATTGAAATCCAATCTCATGGCAAATTTTATTTTTGTTACGCACATAAACAGCTGAGGCTGGGTCTTCGCCGACCAAAACTGTAGCCAATCCAGGCGTACGACCTATTTTAGTTTTCAATTCTGCAGTCTCTTTCTCTAGACGACCGCGGATTTCCGTCGAAACTCTTTTTCCGTCAATCAAAACCATGGTTTTCCTTATGAAATTTAAGAATACTTTTCTGCATTTTAGCAGAATTTACAGTTTATCGAAGGAGATTAGGATTCTTTTTGCTTATTTAATTCCTAATTCTTTGAGCAATCGAGAAAGGTATGAGCGCTGGACACCAAGAATCTGTGCGGCTTTAGTCCGGTTACCACCAGTAGATTTTAGGGTGTTCGAAATAAAAGTTGTACGAAACGAATCGCTAGCTTCCTTAAGTGGAGACCCTACATTGAATTCAATGGGAGCTTGAGAAGTTTCAAAGGGAAACGCTTCGGGGGGTAGTTCTTCTTCATCCGTTAATACAATCGCTCTCTCCACTGAATTCTCAAGTTCTCGAATATTTCCCGGCCATGAATAACTCATTAGATGAGAGACTAAACCCTTTCCCGGTTTTTTAACAGGTTGCCCTTCTTGACTGTGTTTCTTGAGAAAGTAGGTTAATAAATCACCGATATCCCCCAGCTTATCGCGAAGTGGGGGTAAGGTTATTTTTATAACATTGATCCGATAAAACAAGTCTTGACGAAATCTCTTTTCCAAGATTTCTTTTTCTAAATCACGATTGGTCGCCGTAATTAATCTTACATCAACATTAATAGTTTCGGTGCCCCCCAGACGCATGAAGGATTCTTCCTGAATCACCCTTAGTAGTTTTACTTGCATGTCTAAAGGTAGCTCACCAATTTCATCTAGGAAAAGCGTCCCCGTATTAGCGGCTTCAAAAAGACCTATTTTTTTTGTATCCGCACCAGTGAAGGCGCCCTTCTCGTGCCCAAATAATTCGCGCTCTAGAATGGATGCCGGCAAAGCTCCGCAGCTGACAGACAAAAAAGGCTTATTTTGCCTCTGACTCCGGTCATGGATAAGGTGAGCAAACAATTCTTTCCCCGTTCCACTTTCACCATTCAACAGGACAGTGGCTTTAGATTGAGCTACCTTTTCTGCCATTATAATGCATTTTCTAATAGGTTCGCTTTCGCCTACAATTGTGTAACGGTGCTGATAATGCTCTTTAAGTCTGCCGAACTCCTCACCTAACATGTGTCTAGTTTTCGAAAGTTGAAAAAACTTTGCCATCAAACTTGCAAAACGCTTCAAAATATCAATATCTGTTTTATTAAAGGTAGATCCATCCGCCTTATCCAAAAACTGCACAACACCGATCACTTTTTTGTCAATTACTAATGGAAAGCTGGCCATAGATTGGATGGGAAGCTTCAATTTTTCGCTGACACTTCCGTACCANCGAGGGTCTTTGGCAACATCATCAGAAATAACCGCTTCTCCCGTTTTCGCTACAAAACCAGAGATCCCAACACCTGGAGGCAAATCAATATCTTTCAATTGCCCCATATTTTTTCCAGAAGCCTGATAAAACTGTAGCTTATATGTCTTTTCATCTTGAACAAGTAATAACGAACCATTCTTAACACCTACAATATCCTTAGCCGCGTCCATAACCATGGCTAATAATTCATCCACTTTTAAAGAAGTAGAAGTAAAAAGATCAGATATTTTTCGTAATACTTGAATGTTGGTCTCTTTAACAATTCGTTTCATGTCGAATTCCGTTATTAAATCAACAAAATGGCATTCCCAGTTTACACTTAATTGCTCAGCAACTAAATAATGTGCGCTTTTGTTTTACACCTTTGGTAAGAGTTTGAAAAGTGCTAATATCAGGGTAGTTAATCAACTTTATTAAACTATTACAACAAGCTTAAGTGATAAAAATCTTAAGAATTTAAACTTTAACCTCAAGACATTGGTTTTTATAGGTTCTCCAGCAACCTATTAAAATATCTAGCATTTCATTTGGTAAACTGTTCAAACCAACTCTCTCATTTTTTTGCTCCCAGCAATTCATAAGTTTTTCAAACTCTGATGCCCTTACCCCCTAAAAAAATTAAAAGTTTATTAAGCTGTGTGGTTCTGCTGATACTGATCAGCTTGCTTACTTATTTCAATTCTTTGAAAGGCTCTTTCCAGTTCGATGATATACCTCTAATAAAAAGCGACTGGCTTGTTAATATACAAGCATTCTTCGACCATCCTCGCTCCGGCCAAATAGGAAATCGCCCCGTCGTATATTGGACCTACGCTTTAAATAACCAACTAGCTATTCACCAAGTTTTCGGGTTCCACCTGATCAACCTTGCTCTGCATATTGGAGTAACTCTTTTAATATTTTTTATTTTATGGCGTACTAGGTATTTACAAAATAAATTTGATTGGCTTTTTCCTTTAACAGCAGCCTTATTATTTTCACTACACCCATTAAATACTGATTCGGTATCTTATGTTTCTTCAAGGTCGTCTTTGTTGGCAACATTTTTTTACCTTTTGGCGCTATATTTTTTTCTTAATTTGTTCTGCCACAAAAAGAAATCTCGGTTTGCCACTAAACTAATTCTTTCTCTTTTAGTTGTGTTAGGAATATATTTTTCTATTGCCTCAAAATTAATCGGAGCAACATTACCAGTTATGCTGACAATCTGGTATTGGAGTTTTATCGGGCGTAAACAATATCCTTTTTTTCACAAAGCAATAACTAATAACCGGTCGGTTTTTATAGGCCTAACCATAGTAGCGATTATTTCCATCCTAATTATTATTTTTAGTGATCGCTGGATTTACATGCCACTTGATCAAGGGTTGCAATTATTTGGACGAACACCATACTTGATGATTCAATTAAAGGTCATCATTTTTTATTATCTGAAGTTATTTTATTTTCCGTTTAATCTGAACGTTGATATCGGATTTCCTTTCAGCTCATCAATTACAGATCCGACCATAATTTTTTCAGGAATAATAATAATTACAATCATACTGGCTAATCTTAAATGGAGAAATGTTTGGGTCGTTTTTGGAACAATCTGGTTTTTTATCACATTAGCTCCAACCTCGAGTTTTGTTCCTCTGAATGATCTGGCTGTCGAACACCGCATGTATCTACCTATGTCTCTGGGCTTAAGCCTTATTGCAGGAGTTGGTATAAAAAATTTACCTGCTCTCTTAAGGCTACCTTTGCTTTTAGCTGTACTCATAGCGTTGGGAGCTACCACAGCAAATAGAAATGCTGACTGGGTTAATGCATTAAATTTATGGGAAGATTCTGCAAAGAAAAATCCCTTTTCGCCACGTCCTCATAATAATGTCGGTGAGGCATATTATAAAAAGGGGAATCTTGAAAAAGCTACTTATCATTTTGAAAAGAGTGTCTCAAATATACCCATATTTATGACTAATCAATACAACCTCCAAAACTCAAACTTGTTTCTTAGAAAAAAGAACAAGTTCATAGAGAGTGTTGATAAAAATATATTAAAATCCGCGCGCTCTTTTAAAATTGATGCCGAAGTGGTGGAGCCTCACTATAACCTTGCCACTGTTTATCTGGATCAAGGACGACTTGACGAAGCAGAAAAAGAGTATAGGAAAGTTCAAGTAATTAGACCGGATCACTTTCCATCAAAAATTGGGCTAAGTTCTGTTTATAACCAAAAAGGATTGTACGACCAGGCGCTTGCTTTATTAGAGCAAGCTGTTAAGGAAAACATATCG
>PAJA01000066.1 GCA_002705185.1 Nitrospina sp.
TTATGAACGGTAGTCGTCTGACAGGAGACTTGTCAACCTACCATTTGGTAGTAGAGGAAAACTCTAATTTTGAGGGTCGCTGTAAAATGATTGATGAGCCCCCGAAGAGTGTTAAAGAAGAAATGAAAACATTGGAAAGACCTGTTCCAAAAGTACCTAAGGTGAAGAAAAATTCTAGTGAAACTAAGGTATTACCTTCTGATAGTAGTTCAACTTTAGGCTTAAAAAAGGTTGCTGGAATTGTAGTTTTTATTTTAGTGACTGCAGGATTAATCGGGATTTTTTCTAAAAAAGAAAGTGCGTTGGAGCCTATTATTGAAAACGCTTATGAGCTTATTGCTGAAAAAAAATATGCTGATGCGGAATCCACTTTTAAAAAAGCTCTAACGATTTCTCGGGTTGAGCCAAGAGTGTACGCGGGGTTAGGTGAGGTTTACTTTGAGCAAAAAAATTATAATGATGCATTAGCAAAGATCCAGAGAGCTATTGACTTGAGCCCCGCTAATGTAAAGTATCGTATTAAACAAGCAAAGGTTTATTCTGCTAAAGGGCAATTTAATGAGGCTTTAGAATCTTATAAGCAAGCCGTAGAAATTGATCCTAAAAATGGAGTTGCGTATTATAATTTGGGAGTTTTATATCTTGAGAAGAAAGATATAGACAAAGCTCACGAATATCTTGAGATGAGTGTGGGTTTAGACGAAGATTCTTTTGAGCCTCATGAGGCTCTGAGTAGAGTTTACTCTAAGAAAAAAATGTATGATAAGGCAGTTTTTGAAATTAATGAAGCAATAAAGCTAAGAAATGATGAGCCTAGTCTACACCTGAGTTTAGGATCGCTTCTTTTAAAGAGTGATAAGGAAAATCAAGCTGAAAAAGTTTTCATAAAAACTGCAGACTTGTTTCCAAAAAGCTTAACAGTACAACTACGAATCGCCGAATGGTATTTTACTAAAGAAAATTTTGATAAAGCATTTAATTTTTATAAAGTTGCAGAAAAACTTAGTTCTAATAGCCATGTGGTCCAGTCTCGGCTGGGAAAAATTTATACGATCAAAAACGATAATGTAAAAGCACAAAAAGCTTTTGAAAAATTAATTAAGATCAGACCCAATGATGCTCAAAGCTATTATCAGTTCGGAAAACTGCTTTCCAGTGAAGGTAAATTGAGTCGTGCTCAATCACTTTTATCTAATGCCATTTCACTTGATTCAACGTATGGACCTTCTCATCATGAGTTGGGCATTGTTTTACTGGGAAGAGGTGAGGTTGATTCTGCCAAAGAGGAGTTTCAAAAAGCTCTGAATATTGACCCTGAAAATTCTGATTTTACTATAGGGATGGTGCAAGCATTGGTGGAGAAAAACCAACTTGATGAATCTCTTAATTTACTCCTTCCTATATCTAAAAAAGAACCGAATAATCCTAAAGTATTTTATGCTATTTGTAATGTTTATACTAAAAAAAGGTATTTAACTGTAGCTACCGGGCATTGTGAAAAATCTTTTGAACTTAGTAAAGATGATCACGACACTATGAATCGTTTAGCCTGGCTGTATTCAAAGAAAAATATAAAACTTGAATTGGCTTTTGATCTTTCGAGTAAAACATTGGAAGCCTTTCCAGATCGACCTGAATTTATCGATACTCTTTCAGAAATTCTTTATGTAAGAGGGGAAACTGAAAACGCTATTAAAGAAATTCAAAAAGCTATAAACCTTGTACCAAATGAGCCTTATTATAAGAAGCAACTATGGAAGTTTAAAAATACCAAATATAAAGCACCCAAAAAATAGAACTTAAAGATTTCCTGTGCCTTTCATTCCTATATATAAAGAATAGGCTATAAGCAAAATGATCCCCTTTTGTTTGCCTAGTGAATGGTTCCCATAAGATATCATTGCTACTAAAAGCCAAGCAATTAAGGTTGCAATTATCAAATCAGGTTGAATAGATTCTTTAATATTTAAAGGTTTAGTCGTTGCGGTAAGTCCTAAAACCATTAGAATGTTGAAGATATTACTTCCAAAAATATTTCCTATTGCCATTTCTCCGTAACCTCGTTTTGCTGCGATTAAGGAAGATACAATTTCAGGTAGACTAGTTCCTATAGCAACAATGGTGATACCTATGAACCATTCACTAATCCCCAAGTTAATGGCGATACCTACGCCTCCTTGAACTAATAATTTAGCGCCTCCAATCAATAGAACAAGCCCTGAAGCTATGAGAAATATATGAGAAATAAGACCTTTCTCTTCAAAAGGAGTGGTGTCTTCATCCGGTATCTGAGAGAAATCTTCTTTATAACTAAATGACCTCCATATATATAAACCTAAAAGACATACCATGAAAATTCCTTCATAACGGCTAATTTTCAGGTCCCAAGCTAGAACAAGTATGGAGATTGAAGCTAATATAAATGGTGGAGATTCTCGTCTAAGTCGATCAGGTTGAATTGATACTGTATAAATTAGAGAGGTCAACCCAAGTACGAGGCAAATATTTGCAACATTGCTACCGATGATATTGCCCATGGCCAATTCCGAAGTCTCGTTCAGAGCTGCTAGAATAGAAACTGCGAGCTCTGGTGTGGAAGTGCCAAATGCGATGATGGTAGAGCCAATTAAAAAAAGACTTATTTTTAGTAAATGGGCTAGTTGGACACTGCCTGTAACCAGGAAATTTCCTCCATAATATAATAGCGTCAGTCCGGCAATGATCTGTAAAATGTCAAGCAATTTAAGCCTCAGATAAAATACTGTACATAGTCAAATGGGAGGGAATTAATAACTGATTAGCCATATGAGGTACTAAAAAGTATGCATAAAGTCATTATATGTATTTAATATGTTAGAAAAGCTATTACATCTTTTGATGAATGAAAGTTGATAAAAATTAATTATTAAAGATTCTATCTTTCTATCTTATAAAAGTTTTAGAAAATCCTGCTCGGGCAAGTTTTTCTTGAGAGAGACGTGCTTTTTCTAGGCTAGGAAAAACTCCAAGTTGTACTATGTACGTTTTTAATGTGACATCATCCTTATGCATCCCAGACAAAAATCCCTTTGATTTTAGTTTGCCTTGTGCTTTTCGAGCATCTTTAAGATTATTAAATTGACCAACTTTCAGGCTGAAGAAATTTTTAGTATTTTTTTGAAAGGATGCATTAAACCCTTTTTCTCTAAGTTCTTTTAATGTTTTTTCTCCAGATTTTTTATTTTTAAAATTGCCAATAGTTAAAATATGCTTATTTGATTTTTTTACTCGTGTTTGAATAGAGGGTGAAAATCCTTTATCTTGAAGTTTTTTTAATAATGAATCGGCATTTTTTTTGATTCCAAATGCTCCCGCCTGAATATAAGATTCAGTGCTTATACTTTCTCTTGTCGATATTATCTTTTTAGGAGAGATTTTTGATTTTACTTTTTTTGAGATATTATTTTTCAAGCTTATTTTTCTTACATCCCTGGTTTTGGCAGGAGGCTTTGAGATTTTATTTTTAGGTTTGGTGATAAACGGTTTTTCTATCAATTCTTTTGTGTCTATAGACCTTGTAAGAGATAGGCCGGTATCTCTGGATTCTTTTTTTACCAAAGAAAAATCCTCAGTTAATATCCTTTCTGTCTCATCAGTTTTTTTCTTGGGAGTTTCTTTTGCAATTTCAACTGGAGGAAAAGTGGTTTGATTTTTGACCTGGAAATAAATTAATGCTAATAGTACAATCCCGATCATGGAGATAGAGAACATACGCGAATTCTTTGATCTGATTTTCTTTTCCGCTTCAATTTCTGCTTCTATTTCGGCATCTTCAATAAGGTCGTCAATTCGCTTATGATATTTCGTTGCTTCTTTCGGTAGTTGATTGTCGTCTTCGAAAGGCAATGTTTCCTGTTCTTTTGTATCTAGCATTATTGAGGGGCCCTTGTAAGGTAATTTTTAAAGTTAAAAGATGTGTAGCTTTTTTAATTGCTATGGGACAACTTCAATTGTCAATGTTAAGATATAAATGGAATGGAATAATTTTAGTTGCGTACCCTGTAGATTAAAACAATATCCGATAAACCCTTAGTTGTCAATAGGATAAGGAAAAATATTCAATGGATCTGTCTGTCGATTTAGGCGGTTTGCGTATGATAAATCCGGTCATTGCTGCTTCAGGAACTTTTGGATATGGTCTAGAATATAGTTCGCTAGTTGACTTGAATTGTCTAGGTGCATTTTCTACAAAAGGGCTTTCTTTGAAGCCCAAGACGGGTAATCCTGTACCGAGGGTAATTGAAACTTCCTCCGGCATGCTTAATTCAATTGGATTGGAGAATATTGGGATAGACGCATTCTTAACTGAGAAACTAATAAAAATTAAAAATATAGATACCTGTATTATCGTCAACTTTTTTGGGGATACTTGCTATGAGTATGTAGAAATGGCTAGAGCTTTATCGGATGTCGAACGATTGGATGCTTTAGAGATGAATGTTTCCTGTCCTAATCTTGATAAGGGTGGCCTACAATTTAGTTCTGACCCTGTTGTTTTGGCTGAGTTAGTTTCAGCAGTTAGAAAGGCAACCAAAAAGTTTCTTATTGTAAAACTATCTCCTAATGTTACAGATATTACTTTATTAGCCCGAGCCGCAGAAAACTCCGGAGCCGATGCCTTGTCGGTGTGCAATACTTTTGTAGGGATGTCGATTGATTTAAAAACCAGAAAGCCTCATCTTGCAAATAAGACAGGAGGTCTTTCGGGCCCAGCTATTAAGCCCCTTGCTTTAAATCTGGTTTATAAAACGTCACAGAGGGTGAAAATTCCGGTTATTGGTATTGGTGGAATAACGAGTAGCGATGATGCTATTGAGTTTTTATTGGCAGGGGCTAAAGCAGTTCAAATTGGAACAGCTAATTTCATTGATCCGGCTTCGACTATTAACGTGATTGATGGAATTCGCAAATACTGTTTGTCCAATGGAATGAAGAAACTATCTGAACTCAAAATGAAAGAAAGTTAATCAGTTGTTGTAGATTCGAGGTACCCGTTTCCCAACATTGCAGAGAATTTCGTATGGAATAGTTTCTCCTTTTGTTGCCATTTCTTCGACCTGTATCACTTGTCCTTCCTGTTCTCCAAACAGGACGACCTCATCTCCTTCTTCTACACCTTTAATCTTTGTTACATCGATGAGTGTCATGTCCATACAGATATTTCCGATTTGAGGAGCACGTTTTCCTCGAATGAGGACATCTATTTTATTAGACAGGCTTCGATGGAGTCCATCGGCATATCCAATGGGCAGGGTGGCAACAAGACTGTTCTTTCGAGTTACGAAACTTCCTGAGTAACTGATGGGCTGCCCTTTGAAAATGGGCTTGATAAGAATGATTTGGCTTTTCCACTGCATGACAGGTTGAAAATGATTTCCTTTTTGGCTAAATACCTTATTTATAGATGGAGAAGGTAGGGAACCGTAAAGAATGAGACCAGGTCGAACCATATTGAAATGGCTCTCAGGAATCCTAAACAAAGCAGAGGTATTGGCGCAATGAACTATTGGCAAATTCTTCAGCTTTGCAAGTGTAATACGAAACTTTTCAATTTGTTCTTGAGTGATTGAAAGGTCTTCATTATCAGCTGAAGAGAAATGGGTAGATATTCCCTCAATTTTAAGGTTGGGCAAGTTTTGAATTTGATCGAGAAGTGTCGTCAAATACTTTGGGGAAACTCCAAGACGATTCATTCCAGTATCTAACTTGATATGAACTGATACTATTTTATTCTGTTTTCTTCCTTCCTTTGAAAGAGCCTGAGCCAAAGGAAGGTTGAAAAGTATAGTTGCAAGATCGTAGTAGACTAAGTCCTCAACCTCATTTGGGAAAATACTCCCAAGTATGAGAATAGGGGTATTAATTCCACTTTTTCTGAGCTCTATGCCTTCTTCAATAACTCCGGCTCCAAGATAGTCAGCGCCACTATCAATTGCTATACGAGCACAGGGCACAGCACCATGACCGTATGCGTCTGCTTTTACAACAGCCATGATCTGGGTTTGAGGGGCGAGATAGTTTCGTAGGCTTTGTAAATTGTGACGAAAAGCTCTTAGATCAATTTCGGCCCGAGTAGCGCGATGGTATGCCATGAAGAGGTCTTTTTAGGGTAGATACTAAGTTATTAATTGACCAAGGATTAGCTAAACTCTAATCAACTGGTCGAAGATGTAAAGCGTTTTTGCACTGGGCACAGACCTTTTATTCCCTTCGGGACCGTCCAGTGTTAGATAAGCGACCACTTTTTTTAACAGCTGGCCCAGAAGTTCGAATGGCTCTACAACACATATTTTCCTCATCCTTTGCTTTTTTTCGAACCTGATATGCTCGGTCACTATAAAAATTATAGGCCATTGCGTTGATTCCCTGTTCTTCCTGACACCAGTATGTAGAACCACATCCCTCAGGAAATTGGTAGTCGAGATGGACGATATCCCCATCAAAATCAGTATTTTTACATTCATGATCATAGAGATTTCTGCACTCCTGACTTTTGGGTAGCCTCCAATCATTGAAACCAGCAAAATTTTGTTCATTGAGCCAATCTATATAATTATTAGCACCTTTCCAAGAACACCACTTTTTACGCATTTGATAGCTGTCTTCCTTAGTCCAGGTTAGGTTGTACTTGGTGTCTGTGAGGGTACCATTTTCGTTGTCTTTAAATCGTTCTTCGTCTGACATGAGTATTATTTTTTTTTGAGATATTATTATTTATCTGTAACGACACTAAGCCTATAATATCAGGGTTGAAAAATGTGTAAATAGAAAAGCGGAACGAGTTGACATGAAGTAAACACGTTCAACTTCCTCCAATGTGGAGATTAGTATTTATAAATAATTAAGTTCAATTTTATAACTTAGGAATGTTATGCCAAAAATAGAAATTCAAAGCTTTTTTTATGATCTGATTCATTGTAAAAATAAAATACTCAGCGTTTTTGATAAATGGGATAAGAAGTATGATGAGGATGAGAGAGGTGCCCTAGTTGCAGGAATTCGTGATTGTCCAGACACAGAGTTGATAACTTTACTCGTCAATATTCAGAAATTGGCTACTGGTTATGAACAAATTAAGGAATTGGTTGATAAGGCCGAGCAGGACCAAGTTGATGAAGCATTTGTGGAAGATGATCCTGATGATGAGGATTTTTGACACTAATAGTTTTGTTTTTATCTCCAGTGTTATATTTGACTCATTTTAATCTAGTAGTTTTTTTTCTCTGGTTTTTATTATAACTATTTGACTTTGGCTTATCAGGTGAATAGATTGATATAATTTACCCCGATCATAGAGTTGGGTTACCATTAATATTTAAACATTTGGGGGGTTCTCCTATCGAGATCTGGGATAAAGAAAAAGTTTTGAAGTCTTTAAAAAATTTAGAAGGTGCAGACCTTAAGAACATAGATTTGTCTGGTACAGATATGAGAAGTGCTAATCTTATGTCCGCCAACCTGGTGTCTTCCAACCTAAGTTTTGCTGATTTTTCAGGAGCAAATCTATTTTCATCAAAAGTAATGCGTGCTGACTTGTGCAACGCCAATCTTTCGGGGGTAAATTTTCAAAAATCTAATCTTACTAAAGCAAACCTTAAAGGAGCAAATTTGAATTCAGCAGACCTCATGGGTGCAAATCTTTCACAGGCAGTTTTGGTTGGTAGCGACCTAATTCGAGCTAGTCTTGTTGAGGCAAATCTTCTTGAGGTAGATTTGTCTGGTGCAGACTTGACCGAGGCTAAACTATCGGGACGCTACCAACGTGAAGGGTATTACAGTCGTGGTGCTAATCTAGGTAAAGGAAAGTTGGCTGGTGCGAAAATGGTTCGTGCTGATTTGGTTGCAACAGAATTAAATGAAACTGACTGTAGAGAGGTTGATTTTTCTGGGGCTAATTTAAGTGAAGCTAGTTTGAAGCAGGCTTGCCTTGTTTCAACCTCTTTTATGGATGCCAAACTGGGAGATGCTGACTTTCGAGGTGCAGATTTGGCGGGCTCTGATTTTTGTGGTGCAGAGCTTATTGAGACAAAGTTTCAGGGGGTAGATCTCAGAAAGGTTAAAAATATTTCCTTTCAAGAACTGGAATTATCTGTCATTGATAGTAAAACTCAGGTTCCTGATTATATTGAAGTGGTATGGACATCAGAGGATACCTATGAGTGCAGAGAAAAAGTTTAAAGAGATTTTGAATTTATATATACTCTAAATTTTTATCTCGATAAAATGTTTATAATTATAAATGAAAATATCTGAATCGTAGGTGATAGATGAGCGCGATCAAAGCAAAGTTCTGTATTGGGCAACTAATTTGTCATAGGCTTTTTGAATACCGAGGAATTATCTTGGGGGTGGACTTGGAGTTTAAGCAGACAGATGAATGGTATGATGAAATGGCTCGGAGCAGGCCACCTAAAGATAAACCATGGTACCACGTTCTAGTTTATCAAAGAGGTAGCCAAACTTATGTTGCTGAACAAAACCTTGAGCAAGATCCCGCCAGTAATAATTAGCTAAGGCAGTTTTCAATGATCAATACAGTTAAAGAATTTAAATTATGGCGTGCTTATTTTTGTTACTCACCAAAGGGTAAATCAGCATTAGATGGAATGAAAAGACTACAACAGGGTATCAATGAATTTCCTTATGGGAACTTAGAAAGTAGTGTGTTGTCGACCTGTTTTTTGGCAGCAAAATATAGCCCGGATAAAGTACAAATTGACTCTCGCAGAAGGATTGGTGGCCTCCAGTTTTCTTGTGCCTATCTTAAAGTTAAAGGGTATTTAAAACGTAAACCACAGAATGTAGGACGCAATAGTTTGGTTTTGCACCTTTCGACTTTTTTTAGATTTTATACGTCGGATGAGTCTACGTTCGACTGGGTCGGAAAAAAACTTCCTAAATTTGGCCAGGACTGCCCTGATCTTGTTGCAAAATTTGTTAATGCAGTTTATAGCACTGATAATATTTGTACAGAATCGATCGCGAGGATCAATCATATGTCTCAGAAAGAGGGTATCCGTCTTGCCCATTGGAAACTTGAAGGTTAATATTTCTGTTTATTACCTCCCTTGTATTCAAATAGTTTCATCTCATTTAATCATATATTAACTAAACCCTTATTTCCCATGAAAACTGATACGGTTTATAAAGGAATCCGTTATGTTGGATTAGGTCTGATTTTATTATCTCTATGGTGGGCATTTTATAAAGGAACTAGACCTGATGTAAACCCCGGTGGACTCTCCTTTAGTCTTGCGGTAAGTTTTTATACCGATGGAAAATATGAGGATGCTTTGCATTATTATGAAACCAGCATCCGAGAGCATCCGGATTTCATTCACGCAAAAAGGGGAAGGGCCAGAACGCTTATGCAGTTAGGCAGAGACGGGGAAGCCTTGGAAGCGTTTAGCGAAGTGCTCGAACAAGACCCGAACTCTTCCGTTTCTTTTGCTAACCGGGGTATCTTGCAGGATCGGATGGGACTCTACCCTCAGGCTATCGATGATTATGAAAAAGCAATAAAAATGGATCCTAATCTTGGGAAAGGTCTTGATTGGTTTACCCGTCTCTTGCAAAATCGTAAAGAAAAACCTCAAACCCTTACCGAAAGACTGCAAACATTGCGTTCCACTCAGAGCAGCCAACGTGGCGTTAGATCTAAGTATTAATGGAAACCAGAGACTTTTGTGGCTCCTTCAAGAGTTATGGCTTACTGAGCCAAATCTGACCTAAATCAGATCCAGTCATCCAGATCAAACTGCTCCCTACACTCAGGGCTTCTCATGTCCATGAACAAATCGGCCTTGTCAAAGTTTAAATTGAAATCATTAATGGTTTCACATTCAAACCCTGCATTTTTAATTTTTTCTTCATAAGCTATTTTTTCCTCAGTATTACCAAATTCTAAAACCACAGAAAATCCTGTTGAGGCGTTAAATTTTATTAGTTTTCTATCATTGTTCATATTTTGTCCATGAAATAATAACTGGTGTCGGTTAAAATTAAACAAGTCTCATCAAATTTTATGTGTGAAGAGACATGAGTATATATTCCGAATACACATTGGTTTAATACCACTGATTGGTAGGAGGTATTTATAGTGACACTGTATCATGCTTTTTCATTAATAGACTCATCCCGATTATTATCTGGTCAGAACCCTGAAAGTTTTGTGAGGGTTGACTGGGTATGTTATTTACGTGATGAGCCTCTGATTCCATATGAGCGATTAATTGTGGATTTTCAGGACTTGCCACAAACCGGTAAAAAGAAGTTGTGGATTCAGCGACGGGCTAACTATCTTTTATCTCTTGAGGAAGTCGATGAACTGAAAGTATATATTGAAAAACAGTATTCCTTTTCGGTCGAAATAGACGCGGTACAACCTCCTCTTGAGTTAGAAAAGATTCCTCAGTTTAATGAGGAGGATATAACTGGGACGATTATTCTGCGTGATCGAGACGAACCGTTTCCTCTAAGTGTAGGGATTATTGGTATGGTTTCGGGTCATAGAGATCTTATTAATATTAAAACGGTGGAAGAACTGTTAGGAGAAATTGACAAGAGAAATGGTATGTAAAAAATTAATCTTTTTTATCAATTACTTGAAATTTAGTTTCTGACTCCCATTTTACTTTTAGGTAGTTGGGCAAGAGAGTTTTTTTATCAATAAGGGCAAGCTCAATTTGTTCTCGGGTCAACCCTACCACATAGCGTAAATTTGCTCCGCGCAGGTCAGTTCGGTTGAGATTAGCTCCTTTAAGATTTGCTCTGCTAAGGTTTGCTGTTTGAAGCCCTGCGTCTTCAAAATTGACGCCGTCAAGTCTGGCTCCGGAAAGGTCTGCACCTTCTAGTTTGGTTCTTCTAAGTATTGATCCTTGCATATGCAATTGTGCTCCTTTGATGTTTTGCATATTAGCCTGACTGCAGTCGGCTCTTTTAATCCAAGCTTTAAATAATGCACATTCCCTTAGGTTGGCTTTGCTTAAGTTGGTCTCACTCAAATTAGCTCCTCGTAAATCGGCTCGTCTGATATAAGCGTTCTGGAGATTAGCTCCTCCCAAGTTTGATTTATTTAAATCTGCTCCACTTAAATTTGCGTTCGAGAGATCAGCCTCTGAAAGATTAGCTTTGGATATTTTACCTTCACTAAGAAATATTCTTTTTAGATTAGCTCTTCTCATATCAGCACCACCCAACTCAGCTCCCTGAAGGTTTGCTCCTTCCAGATCTTTTTCCTTAAGGTCAGCATTCTGAAGGTATTTTTTTGAACCTTCCAATTTTTCTTTGAGCGATGGAGTATTTTCAGTCATTCCTGTTTCTTAGCTGATAAAAACGATAAGTAAAAGTTATTAAAAGAGTTGTTGCCATGAATAAAGCAAGAGAAATACCGGGGATCATTAGTGCGGCTGAGAGAGGAATAATCTCCAAAAACCATGAGAACAGTTTCTGAAGACCGAACCATGATTCGGGTTGCAGCATCCATTGCTGAAAAGCAGTGTTATCAAAGATAAAGTTAAATACGACAAAAAGTGGGAACTCAGTCCAGATTCCCTCCTGTAACCATAGAATAGTTTGATAAGCAAATAGGCCGAGTCCCGTCATGAAAATTATTACACCAAACATTCCAATTGTAGTGATTAATGCTGTAATAATAAAATCTTGAGGAGTGAGTTGTTTAAAGACAAAACGAATATCGTTCCATATTTGCAACAAACCCTTTTTCAACAAAACCGTCAAGCCATTAAATATTTCATTAAGAAACTGACTTGCTGTATCTATAAATTTATATAGTTGACCAATCCAATTCTCATGATTAAAACGTGTTTGGTTACTTTCTATAGTCATAAAATTTTCTCCTTTTGATAAATCTAAAAAGGTTATAATTTTGTAGAAATATAGTTATCATTAATTTAGATTTTATCTTTCTTTTAATAATTTATCAATGAGTGATATCTACATGATTTGGGTTGATTTAGTGGGTTTTTAGTATTTACCTTTTTAACACCTTGATACGGATGAGAATAGTGAAAGTATTAGTTTTTGGTTCAGGCGCTGTCGGGATAGGTCTTTCTAGTTTTTTATTACAGGTTGGTCATCGAGTACATCTTGTAGGTAATGAAAAAACAGTTCTGGCTTTACGAAAAAATGGTCTTCAACGTCAGGGTATCTTTGGGGCCGCCAGTTTCTTGCCAAATCAGTTTACAGCCTCATCAAATTTAGCGGAAACAGGTAGAGAAACATTTGATTTCTTTCTAGTATGTACTAAATCATTCGATACAGAAAATTCAGCACGACAACTGAAAGAAGAATCAACTTTGGCTCATCAGAAAAGCCCTATTGTCCTTTGTCAAAATGGTTGGGGTAATGCTGAAATCTTCACTAAATTCTTTCCTGATACGCAGGTTTTTAATGCGCGAGTTATAACAGGTTTTATTCGTCCTACACATTATAGAGTTGATATAACCGTTCACGCTCAGCCGGTCCATCTTGGTAGCCTTTTTCAAACTGACTCAACTCCTTTATTAGACTTGGCTAATGCGCTAAGTGAGGGAGGCTTGCCTAGTATGATTACTAAAGATATTGGTAAAGACCTGTGGGCAAAAATGTTTTACAATTGCTCTCTCAATGCATTAGGGGCAGTATTGCAAGTCCCTTACGGGAATTTATACGATAACGAAAATAGTCGAATTATCATAGAAAAGATTATAGAAGAAGCATTTCAAGTGATGCGGGGGTTGGGCTATGATAGTCACTGGAGTAATGCGAAGGAGTATCTTAAGTATTTTTATAATCAACTTTTGCCAAGTACCTGTGAGCACGAATCATCTATGCTACAGGATATTCGGCTAGGGAATAAAACAGAGATTGATTCGCTCAACGGAGTAATTGTGCGCGAAGGTGAAAAACTGGGTATTGATGTTTTCTGTAATGCAGTTCTTCGAAGCCAAATTTTATTTCTGCAAAATAAACATTCTATTTAGAAGTACTTCTATAGGCTTAGGATATCTGACTTCAAAGGAGTGAATTCCCCTTTTCTGTATAACTATATATTCTATAAGAATTATAGAAAAAATCATTGATAGTTAAATATGATTAACTGAAAAGCAGTGTAAGGACGTTATTTTTTGATTAATTTAGCCAAGACTATTCTATTCTTTAAGTTTAGTATAAAGTAATCTGTGCTGGAATAATTACCCAACCCTTATAAACTTAATACTCATCTGCGGGAATTGATTTTTCTCAGTTGATATTTTTTTACAGCTTGATTATGTTCTGCTAAATTGCTCGAAAAATGATGGCTGCCATCTTGTCGAGAAACAAAATATAGATGGTTAGATTTTATGGGCGATATTGCTGCTTCGATCGACTTGAGTCCCGGGCTAGAGATAGGTCCAGGAGGTAGTCCTTTATATCTGTATGTATTGTATGGCGAATCAATTTTTAAGTCGCGTTTGCGAATATTACCGTCAAATTTTTCTATCGCATAAATTACGGTTGGATCAGTTTGTAGCCGCATGTTCTTTTTTAACCTGTTATAAAAGACGGATGAGATCATTTTGCGTTCTGAGTCCAACCCAGTTTCCTTTTCTATTAGAGAAGCCAGCGTAATGATCTCGTGCAAAGAAAGAGAACTTTCTTTGATGCTTTTCAATATTTGAGATTTTAGGACTTTTTCCTTAAAAGTATTCACCATCTTCTCGACAATCTTTTTTTCTGGTGTGAGTTTACTTAAGTAATAGGTTTCCGGAAATAAATAACCCTCGAGACTGTCAGTGGGTATATCAAAAGCTTGAATCAAATTTTTGTCTTGAGTTTGATGTATAAAGATTTTGGAGTTTGCCAAACCTTGTGTGTCTAATAGTGACGCAATTTCTGTTATTCGATAACCCTCGGGGATAGTCAGAGGATAAAGAATGGTTTTTCCAGAGGTTAGCCGTAGAATTATCTCTTTAGGAAGCATGGATGGTGATAGGCTGAACTCCCCAACCATGATTTGTTTTTCTTTATCTTGAATGTAGGCGATGGCTTGAAATGCGCTTGGGCTGAGGATTAACTTTTGATTGAAAAGTTTGAGGGCCACTTGTTTTAAGGTCATTCCTGATTGAACTTCGAATTTAATAGACCTGCTGTCCTGGCTGGCTGGGCGAGTTCCTTGATAGTAGAACAGACTTATAATGATCCATATCATTAATAAAAGCCCCCAAAATCCAGTGATAAAGGTTTTTGTTATCCAGCGCTGCATATTAAGAATTTTTTTATGGAGAGATTTTTCGTAACTGTTCTACAAAGTAGTTATTTTCTTGTTTCGTTCCTATGGTAACGCGTAGGCAGTCTTTTAACTTAGGGTGCGAATTAAGGTTTCGTAATAGTATTCCATTCTTCTTTAGTTTGTTAAATAAATTATCTCCACCATTAGGAACCTTAAATAAAATAAAGTTAGAGTTTGAAGGATATGTAATTATGGAAGACAATTTAGATAATTCATCGATTACTCGATCACGCTCTTCTAAAATTGAATGGATTTGGTTTTGAACATGACTGAAGTCATTGAGAAGTTCAGTGGCAACATATTGTGATAGGGTATTTGAGTTGTACGGTAAACGAACTTTATTAATCTGTTCCGCAAGAATGCTTGGAAAAATACCATAACCTATTCGGAGTCCTGCCAAACCAATTTTTGATAAACTTCTAAAAATAACAAGGTTGTTATGGTTTTTCATTTGCTTTAAAAAGCTTTTTCCGGAAAAGTCCTGATAGGCTTCATCAACGACGACAATACCGTCAAATTTTTCGATTAGTTGTTGGATAGACTTTTCAGAAAAACAGTTCCCTGTTGGGTTATTAGGGTAGCTGAGGAAAACAAGGCGGGCTTTATGTCTAGTAAGAACTTCTAATGCGTATTGAGCTTCGAAGTCCCAATTATCATTAAGAGAAAAGTGAACAGGATTCAATCCCAGACAATTAGCTGTGATGCGGTACATGGCAAATGTGGGGTCTGGAAAAGCGATATGATCTCCTTCATTACATAGAACCTGCATCAAGTATTGAATTAGTTCATCAGAACCGTTGCCAATGATGATTTGCTCAGGAAGTGTACCTGTTTTTTTTGCGATGGCTTGTTTCAGGTTTCTACATTCGGGGTCTGGATAACGATTTAGCTCCAACTCGTTCAATCTTAAAAAAATTCTTTTTAGTAGTTCTGGCGAAGGAGGGTAAGGATTTTCATTGGCATGTAACTTGATTTCGTCACTCAGGCTCTCCACATGATAGGCGTTCAGCTGTTTAATTTTCTTTCGGACCAGACTCATAAGGTCAATAGAAGACATTCTTAATCAACCTCATCTTTTAAAATTAATTTAATATCTAGTGCAGTAGGAAGGTAATGTTGCGTCTTAAATTTTTCCGCCTGTAGAATAGAGGTAATGTTGTTAACAGTATCTTCAACTATATGATTGGTGACGATATAATCATACATTTTATATTCTTTGATTTCTTTTTTACCTGTTTCAACACGCTTTATTATATCATCCTCTAAGTCCGACCCTCTTTTTCTAAGACGAGTCTCTAACTCTTTGACAGATGGCGGGAAAATGATTATATAAGTTCCCTTATAGTTCATTTTTCGTAAAGATTTTACACCTTGTATGTCGATTTCTAATAGAGTGTCATATCCTTTATTTATTGTTGTATCAGCAGACTCTAAAGACGTACCGTAATAGTTACCGTGAACCTGAGCCCATTCGAGAAAATCGTTATTNTTTATTTTATTTTCAAATTCTTTTTTAGAAATGAATATNTAATCAATNCCATCTACTTCTCCTTCTCGTATTTTTCGAGTGGTGTGAGATATTGTAAACTTTAAGCNAGGTACAATTTCCCGTAACGAATTACAGACAGTTGTTTTTCCTGTTCCGGATGGAGCAGAAATTATTATGGCAAATCCTTTAGGCATTCTAGAAGGTTTTAAAATTATATCGATATTTAATCACTCAACGTTTTGTATCTGTTCGCGAATCTTTTCAAGTGAGCTTTTNATCTCGATCACAAGATTAGCCATTTGAATATCATTGGACTTGGATCCCATTGTATTAACTTCTCGATTAATCTCTTGAGTTATAAACTCTAGTTTTCTCCCGATAGGTTCTGTGGATTTAAATAATTTTCTGAATTGATTGAGGTGACTACTGAGCCTAGTAATTTCTTCAGTGATATCACACCGATCAGCCAAGATAGCTGTTTCTTGCGCCAGTCTGCTATCATCTATATCAACACCATCATTGAGTAGTTTGATTTTTTCCTTTAACCGAATTTTGTATTCTTGAATGACTTCTGGTTGNCGTTTTTCTATTTGTACNGCATGTTTTTCAATATTATCAATACGTTTGGCAAGGTCTTTTTGAAGATGTAGTCCTTCTTCCTCTCGCATTTTTTGCAACGATATGATAGCTGATTCTACCATATTCAAAATCAGGTTTTCTTTTGCGGGATCAATCGAGACTGGCTCTATCTTTATTACATCGCGAAGTCCGACAATTTGTTGAAGAGGAATTTTACCATCGAGCCCCATCGAACTCTGAATTTCTTGAAGTGCTTTTACATATTGGTTCGCAAGNGTNATGTTGGGTTTTATTTCCCATTCCCCTGAACTATCATTTGAATTGTCAATGGCAACNATAATGTTGATGGAGCCTCGCGCACAATTTGACTTNATCAGCTTTTTAAGGGAAAGCTCCATATCCATAAAAGGTTTTGGAAGGCGGGTAGTTACATCAATAAAGCGATTATTTACTGATCGGATTTCTGCTTTGTATGAATAGTCTCCATCTTGGCACTCCGCGCGCCCAAACCCNGTCATGCTTATTAGCATTGAGTTTAAGCCTTTTCTACAGTCAACTTATGATGACCATTTTCTTCTGTTAGGGAAATAACCTTGTGACCATCATTCTTGATACTTCGCGGTACATTCTCAGAAGGCTCTCCAGTGTCTAGCAATACTTCTAGTAAGCTGCCTGATGCCATGGTCTCTAANTTGATTTTTGTTTTGACGTAATTGAACGGGCATTTTACACCCAGAAGATCAATGCTCTGCTTGCCTCCACCATTTGNGGCTTTTGATTTTGGGTCATCTCCTCCAACACGAATGCGTAAAGATTTGTCTGNATGCATTTTATTTTGAATGCTTTTACTTTCTTCTATGAGTTCACCNGCATCCGTCAACCACCATTCTGCTGTTTCACTATCTGAGACTTCTTGAATTGCCTCAAGGCTATCGATAAGTTTTGCAAATTTTGCTGATACAATTTCCATATCGATAACTAGTGATTGGAATTTTTTTAAACATTCCCAATCGTCATTAAAGTCCATACCCTCTGTAACCAATAAGGCGCGCGCAGATGCTATTATTGATCGCTTTGCATGTTCACCGGTTTCTTTAAAGTCTTTTTTCTCCAAACTAAGTTTGCCTTGGAAGTGGGATCGTTCGCCTTCAGTGATACGATCTGTGATCATATCGGTAACTGCACCGGCACACTCACCTTGACCCCGATCTTCAAGACTGAANTTTTCCGTAGATCCATAGTCGATATATGACTCTGGAGANGTCTCTATTCTTGGTAACTCCTTAAGTTTTTCGAGTAAGTCTCGAAAGTAAACCTTACCTTTTCGATCAAAATATTGACCAAATGNTTCATTATCTTGTTTGCCGGATTTATAATCTTCAAGAGTTAGTCTAGTAGCTGCTGGAGCATTCTTAGCGGGAATTTTAATAACAGATGTACCAAAAATCACATCATTTTCTGAAATTCTTCCACCTAGTAACACTTCATAGTGAGGTGTGAGAATGCCATTTAGTTTTTTAGCGCCACCATGAAATCCGATGGAAGCAATATGGTGTTGTCCGCAAGAGTTTGGGCAACCACTTGCCTTGATAGAAACATGATCTAGATCTTTGGTTGGTTGTTTGCCACTTTCCATTTGTTTGTTAAGTTCCTGTGCTAAACCTCGAGAAGCTGTGATACCAAGGTTGCAGGTTTCTGAACCAGGACAACAAGTGATATCGCGAATTTCTTCTGTGCCAGCTTTATTGAGCCCTATCTTTTTGAGTTCTGCATAGACAGCGCCAAACGCATCTTCTCTAACCCAGGGGATCATTAAGTTTTGATTGACGGTGCAAAGGATCATTGCTCCGGCATATTTCTGAGCGATGTTTGCTAATGCCTTGGCCTGTGAAACATTGAAATCACCAAGAATTAACTTGATCTGTACATTATGAAACCCACTTTGCTTTTGCGTTTCAATATTTCGGTTTTTCCATAGAGTGAACTCTGGGTCCGAATTGTACTCATTNTTTGTCTCATAAGCAGGGACTTCGGGAACACCACTCTCAACAAGATTAAGAGAAGGATAGGATTTTCCATTAAGAGCTGCATACTCCTCTTCATAAAGTTCTTTAACCTTATCAATGCCAAGCTTATCCACCACAAACTTGAGTCGAGCTTTATTACGGTTTCTTTTATCACCATATTTGTCGAAGACTGAGACCATTGCCTCACACATCTGTAACATATTGTCGGCGGGGATAAAGTCTGTTAAATGTTTTGCTGCATGGGGGAACGATCCAAGCCCACCACCAATTAGNACTTTGAAACCACGTATATCATTCTGAACGACTGCTTTTAGCCCAATATCGTGGATGGGTGCTAAGCCACAACCATTACAACCACCGAAAGTAATTTTAAACTTTCGAGGTAGNTTCTGAGTCAAATCCATACGCAGAAGATATTTGGAAACTGCTANAGCATAAGGGGCAACATCAAACAATTCTGTTGAACAAGTGCCTGCCTTATGACATGCGGTTACGTTTCGTACAGTGTTGCCACATGCTTCACGGGTAGTTATTCCGGTTTGCGCGAGATCCTCAAGACCTTGGGCTACATTTTGAATATCTACATAATGTAGTTGAATGTCCTGTCGTGTGGTGATGTGTAGCACACCGTGAGAATATTTATTGGCAAAATTAGCCAAACAATGCATCTGGTCGCTCGAGATTCTTCCCGCAGGTAACTTGGTTCGCACCATTTGCTCACCATCCTGGCGTTGACCATAAATTCCCTGTTGTAGGCGGAACCGTTTGAAATCGTCATCGCTTACTTGGCCTCGATTCAGACGCTCAACCTCTGCGGCAAAAGCATCAATTTCTTGCCGGACTTCGTTCGGTATATTTAGAGCTTTTGTATCCATTATCTCCCTCAATTTCGATGTCAGTATAGACTGCATCCAATGAGCTTATTAGCAGGGAGTACATCCTGCTAAAATTAGTCAATTATATTCCTAATTCGTGGAATCATCTGATAGGGCCACAAATAGAGGTAATTAAGCAACTCTTTTACCATTTTATAATAAATGTTTCCTCAAAAAAACAGTAGAATAGCAGATTCGAGGTTATTGGGCAATGAGAGGGTTGATAGCCTGTGTGGGAGATGAAAGAATTAATTTATCAACTTGTATCATAAAGCCTATCTCATATATATCGAAAGAGGGGTGTTTAGATGGCTGCTGTTTTCCTGCTAAAAATTAACTTTGTCTTTTATTGTGCAGTTTTTATCATTTGCCTGATCAAAAATTACAATTTCAATATCATCTTGGTGGGGTTGACCTACTTAGCACCTATTATTCCATTAGGCATGACCGATGCCAATATCGAGCGATTTCTCATTGTTTCATATTGCAACCTGATTTTTGGAACTATTGAAGTGATTTTTTTTGCCCTAACTGAAAGACCTGAAGATATTACTTTTGATAAAGCCTATTTTCAACAACTGTGGGGGCATGTCATGCCTATTGTCATTGCTTTGATGGGTATGTCGTTTGTTTCCCGTGCCAGCGACGCACCTGTAAAGCTTTTGGAGGCGATAATCATCACTTTGGTATTTTTTCTCGGTTCTACAATCCGCATCTGGGCTATAGCACAATTGGGAGTATTGCGATTCAAGTTTAATATTGCTTTTCGTGAAAAACAGACCCTAAAAACAGACGGGTTACATGGTTTAGTTCGTCACCCGACCTACACTGCCATGATGCTGGTGGTGATTGCTTATGCTATTACGACCCATTCGTGGGTAGCCGGAATTTTAGGAATACTTTCAGCTGTGTTTGGCTTCCAATTTAGAATACATTTTGAAGAAATCGCTTTGCAGCAACAATATGGAAAAGAGTACGAGAGATATAGGGCTAACACCCCGATGTGGCTGCCATTTTTGCATTAATAAAACATTTTTGAGAGGCAAACCTAACTACAGTCTAGGTTATTTTTAATAAAGCCTCGTGGTCACGCCGTAAGTATCAAATAGCTTCTCTGCAAAATGGACCTACTGGCAAACTTTATTTTTATACCTATTACAATATATTTTATGAAGAGTACTTTCTCCATATTTTCGGTGATCGTCGGTCTATACATGAAAGCTGGATTTATCTTTACTTTCCCTCGTAATAAGGAAATTGAAAGTATGCTAATCGGATTAATTAATATTTAGCGGAATTCCGGTTTCCGGATTTAGAATCATTCTACTCAAAGATCGATTACCGCCTATCCACAAAGAATGGTCAGGGGATGCCTCAATACTAAAAATAAATTTTGATTTTAATCCATTTAGAGCCGAAAAATTTTGAAAAGTTTTCCCATCAAAACGGCTCAGTCCGTCATTAGTGCCTATCCACAGACCTCCTGATCCATCCTCTTCAAGTGAGAGTATGAAGTTTCCCGGCAGCCCATCTTTTACTGTAAAGTTACGAAAGATTAGAGTTTTTGTGTCTAGCAGGCTTAATCCTCCACCCCATGTTCCTATCCATAATCGGTTTTTATTGTCAAGTAACATCGAAACCACGTAGTTTGGGCGATAATCAGATGTTTGTAAATTTGGGATGGAGGGCGAGGCCTGAGAAAAGTGATGCTGCCCTTGAAAGAGCGACATTATGCCTTGATTTTCCTGTTGAACATGTTTGTAGCTGGCTCCGAGTCCATTTGTATGATTAAGGGCTTTCCACTTTCCGTTATGAAGTGAAGAAATACCGGTTTCAGTGCCGAACCAGATTTTTCCTGATCGTTCTATTTCTATTGCATAAACCCAATTGTCGATCAACCCTCCCTCCGTATTTTCCACAGTAAAACTTTGCCAGTTTTTTCTTGATTTAGGGTCCCCGGTCACCTTGTTAACTCCACTCCAGGTTGCAATCCATAATGATTTTTTATCAAATTCGATATCGTATACAAAGGCATCATTTAAACCTTTAGGGGTGTTGTAATGGTTCCATAAACTACCATCAAAATTGCTGAGTCCGCCTCCATAGGTTCCGATCCACGGCAAATTATTTGAGTCAAAATTAATTGCAAAAATACCATTGCTGAGTAAATAGTTTTGATTATCATAGACTTCATAACTTTCGCTGCTTTTGATATCGTAGTTAATAACTCCCAGGCCCGTTCCTATCCAAAGGTGAGTACCTTGAGAAGCGAGTACCTTAATGCTTCTTGTGTTGAGGTTGAAAGTCTGCATTTTTAATATATGAGGGTAGGTCTGACCCGAGGTTTTATCGATCACTGTTGCATTGAAAGCACTGGTCGGTTCTGCAGGGATAAAACTCGCGCCAGTGATAAAAATCAATATAATAGCTTTTATTATGTTTACAAACTTTAGAGGTAGCATGGTGAATCATTTTCAGATCAATTCTAGGAACTATAACTCAGCTATTTTTTTAATGCTTTTATTTTTTCTTGCAGGATGTGAGTTCTGTGACTGTGAGAATGATGATTTATCTGCTATTAAAGTTTCCAAGAGAGATCAGAAAGAAATGATTCTAGTTCCTGCTGGTGAATTCATTATGGGAACAAACATGGTGGATACGGAGGGTACAAATAAGAAAATTGGAGCCGTTAAAGAACTTTACCTTGATCAGCACCCGGAGAGAAAACTATTCATCGGCGCTTTTTATATTGATCGCTACGAAGTAACCAATGAGGAGTATCAAGTATTTCTGCAAGCAACCCAGTTCACCGATAGACCAGCACATTGGATTGACGGTATTTTCCCAATAGAAAAGGCTTTGCATCCAGTAACACAGGTTACTTGGTGGGAAGGTTGGTCTTATTGTATGTGGGCTGGAAAGCAGTTGCCAACTGAAGAACAATGGGAAAAGTCAGCACGAGGCCCCAAGGGCCTACCGTATCCTTGGGGTGAAGAGTTTGTTAAAGGCAAGGCCAACTCAGGTATTGATGGGGATCGTAAAACAGCCCTGGTTACAGCTTACCCCGAAGACGTTAGTCCATATGGAATTTATGGTTTGTCTGGTAATGTCATGGAATGGACTCAGGACTGGTATCTTCCTTATCCTGGAAACGCCTCATCAAAATCTAGATTTAGTAAAAACCTGAAAGTATTAAGAGGAAACGGGTTTCAGAAAGCTGGGCATTATTTTTTAGAGGCCTATAGATATGCCTTCACTCGAACCGAAGCGAACCCGAATGATTTTTTTGAGAATGTTGGGTTCCGTTGTGCTTCAGAAGTAAAGCCTGAAAAAATATAAGCTCTAGATATAACTGCTCAGGCGAGTATTGTATTATCTAGGTTGGCACCCTCGGTGATAGCTTTAGAGATGTTGGCGTCTAGGAGATAGGCATCTGAAAGGTTGGCATTTTTAAAGTTGGTGCCATGTAAATTAGCTTCCAGAAGAAAAGCATTTTTTAGGTTAGAGCCTTCCATAATTGCGTAAGTAAGGTTGGAGCCTTCAAGGTTAGCCTCTTCCAAAATAACCCCTGAACATTGACCATCTTTCAATTCGACGCCGATGAGGTTTGCGCTTGTTAAATTAACCTCCTTTAAAGTGCAAGAATTCAGATCAGCATATTTCAAAATTGCCCCTTTTAAACTTACCTCTGTGAGCTTGGAAAAACTAAAGTCCGAGCCTCTCGCATTGATGCCACCTAACCGCGACTTATTAATGACTGTTTGCTTCATAAAAGCGTACATCATTCTGGCAAACCCTAGGTTACTGTTGTCTATAGTTGAAGAATAAAAGCTTGAGTGGCTTAGGTTTGCTCCTTGGAAGTCGCATTCATTCAACTTAGCTTCAGAGAAATCACACCCAGTCAGATTAGTGTTTTTAAAATTACAGCCTATTAGAGTGGTTCCCTCAAAATTTACATCTTCAAGGTTCGACCCTGAAAAATTTACGTTCTTTATCTTTGCATTTTTCATGGATGACTTTTCCATGTTTGCTTGAGAAAAATCAATGTCGAGTAGTTGTGACTCGTCCATGACTACCTCCGCCACAGTGGCAAAAATAAAACTAGCACCATTTAGGCTTATACCGTTTAAATCAAATCCTCTGAAATCGCCCCCGTCCTGCTTGGGCTCTTTCGTGACTAATGCGATCATTTCATCAACATTTGACATTTACTTTTATTCCCTCAATTGAAATGGTGGTAGGAAAGTATTTATTTGCTAATTATTTTTTGATATGAAGCATTGCTTATAAANTNCTCTTACTAACACAAGTCAGCTTTTATGCTTTTTCTCATGATTTATAAATATNTTCATTNATAAACCAGCATTATAAAGTCGTAATATTAAGTTGTAACTTTTTGAGTTTGAGCTGCACTTTTAATTTTTAATGATTGCGTGATATAGCTATTCAACCAAGGTAACGTTAGTATTTCTTTTCGGCCGCTAGGGATATAAACCTTAAGAAATTCAGTATTTTGAACCCGCTCTCGTTTAAGTTGAGGTCCTAAGTCTGAGATACATCGAGTCAGACAGTTTAATCCTGCATAGGACTTACAGTAAAGCTCACCCCAAGAGGTTAAGTAAATAGTTGTGATGTTCTTGATGCGCTCTATTCGCTCATTTACAAACTTACTTAATTCAGGTTTATTTTTACAATCTTTGATGTTCCCCATACTTATTATTGCTGGTGGAGGACTGCCAAAGTCTACAAGCATGAACAACTGAGAAACCTCAGAGTTGCTCAACAGGTCTTCATTAGATAATGCTGCTATGTTGACAGACTCTATAAATTTTTTAAGTATTTTGAGTAATGAAGTTACTTCATTTTCCTTAATTGACTCACCTTCACCTACTAACCAAACTGCTGTTTTTTCGCTATAAAGACTGTTAAACACTGCAAATGCCAAAAGAAACTGCAGGGTTGCTGACTTTCTGATGACACTATCTTTGTCAACTTCTGCAAGAGTATTAATTTTACCTCGGAGTAGATACCACTCCGTTTTACTTTTTTTATCAGTTGCATCAACCTTACCACCAATAAAAGTTAATTCGCTTTCTGCAGTTTTACCATCTACTAACGCTCCCAAATTATCGACTTTATTTGGGGCTGGTTTGTAAAAACTAAAAAGTTTCCGACCTAAAAGATGAGTATCTTTCTCTGTAATCAAGCTTTCACTTGGATCAAGCTCTTTGTTTTTTACTGAAATATTTTTATAGGAGGCCATCAAAATTTTATTAATTCGATTACCCAATTCTACCTTTTCCATCATTTGCCAATCGGCATACTGATTTACACGATCTATTTTTTCTGCAGTCCAACCCCATTCTTTAATCATTTTGATAAGAGTTTCTTTTTTCCAGTTGTCCGAGCCTTTATTGAACTCCTCAACACTGATTTGAGTACCAACTTTTAAATAGAAAGCATGTCTTAGTGTATCAACATCCTCTTCTGACTTTGATTCTCTAAAAAATTGTTGTACTCGTTCGAACATTCCTAGGTAGGGGTCTATGTCGAGATAAGCGGTACCATTAAAGTATTTACCTTTAACCTGATGACATAGTAGGTTAGATTTCGTATCCCCGAACATATACTCTTCTAGCACCCCCATTTTCATGAGCGTCTTAAAAGGAGATTTGAAAGATTTTATGAGAGCCCAAATGGATCCACCAAAAAACTCTCCTTGAGAGATATCATCGACATTACCCATATCAATGAACTCTTCTTTCTTGAGCAATGTTTGTCCAGAGGTTAACTTTTTATATAACCCATCATAACTTTTATCATCACAGTCTACAGGTGCAACCAACCAAAAAGGGATCTTTCCTGTGACGATGATCATAGTTCGGTACATTTCTTCCTTGAGAAGTTTTGCTAGAGCCGACCCTGTACTTTCACTATCACTTTCTCCAAAAATATTATTTTTAACTTCCTCATAATCATTAATAAAAAAATGACTTTCCAAATTATAATTATCCCAAGTCCAAGTCTCTATTAAGTTAAGTTTCTTCTGAAATAGCTTCATACTCTCTTCAGTGAAATCACTTTTGTTAACTAGCAAGGTATAGTCAAGGTCGGACTTTTTGGTCTGGGCAATTGAACCCAGGCTGCCCATAAGCAGGGCAGTGTGTATTACAGGGTTTAGATTTGGATTTCTACGAATGATAACTTCGGGGAACATTTTTTCGGCGGCAATTTGAGCTTCTTTATTCAACTGAAAGTTATGTATTCCGCAGGGGGGGTCACCTTCAAAATAACCGGGTAATCCCTCCTGGTGAACGTGGAGTAGGCGGGGCAGAACAAGGAATATTAGACGATCAATTCTAGAAAGAGTGTTCATTGTGCGGTCTATTTTAAAGCGGTTAAACATTAAATAGTCCTGCCGGTTAGAACAAATTGTTGCGTCGTCTTTTGAAATATTTGGTGTTTGAATCTTTTTTATGGTTTTTCCATGGATTCCTTTGTGAGTATTTTTTATTGGATTCTGTACTGGAGTGACTTCCTCTAAAATAGGGGTTTTCGGAATTGGATTCGCAGTTTCTGCTGGGCCATTGGGAGTTGTTTCTGCTGATTCCATAACTAAGTATCGTCCGTTTTATGAATTCTTATTTATACTATAAAAACTATCAAAAGACTTACATATGTTATTAGGTTTATCTTAAATTCCAGTTTATTTTTATACTTTCTTTTTCTTTTTCTTTTTTAATGCTGGTGGCGCAACGGGAGTTTCATTGCCATCTGTTTGTTCTATTTGTGATAAGAATGCATTCATTTGTTCACCCACAAGTAAATGATGAGATTTCTTTTTGATTCCCAAAATTCCTGCATGAATAACTTTGATTAAATGTGTTTCGCTATCTGTACGAGTTGACAACTTAACAGCAAGTGGGTTGAATACTAAGTTTGATAATAAAATTCCATAAAAGGTAGTATTCAGTGCTACAGCTAAGCCTGGTCCAATTGCGCTAGGATCTGACAAGTTCTCCATCATCTGAATTAAGCCTATCAGAGTTCCCATCATCCCAAAAATTGGAGCTTGGGCACCCATGAACCTTATAATACTCTGCCCCTGTGTATGACGCTCTTTTATGGCATTAATAGACTTTGCTATTAGGTCATTAATCTCTTCTACTTTATAGTCATCGATTATCATCTTTATGCCCTGCTCAAAAAATCGATTTTCTAAAAATTCATGGTGGTTCTCTAGAGCTTTTCTACCATTTGCTCTGTATTTTTTTAATAGTTGGATAATGAGATTAATAAATTCGAGAGGGTGATGATTATCAGGTTTAAATGCATGAACAATTACTGGCACCAAAGCAAAAATCTTTGAATAATGGAAGGCTATAAAAGTTGTTGCAAGGGACCCCCCCATTACTATCATTAATGAACTCATGCTAAGAAATATATCAATGTTACCGCCTCTCATGATTGCGGTGACTATTAATAGCAATCCACCAAAAGCTCCGATAAATGTTCCAAAATCATACCTTTGTGACAAACCCATTTAATATCTATCTCCGTATAACTAAAAATTAATCCTTCCAAATAAATTCAACTTCAAGTAAACACTATAAAACCTATTTTTTATTAAATATTTTTGAAAAATTGTTGTTTTATCAAGCTTAATTTTTCTTGAGTCTAATTTTCAAAAACTAGTGATATTTATATAATTCTTTAGCGAATATAAGTAGTGATAACTTTATAGTTTGTATTGCAAGTTTTTTAGCTTGAACTGTCTTTTATGTTTTTATCCTGTAGAACCTTGATTTCTATCCTACTATTTATCTTATTACCAGAATTTGATTTGACAGGCTGTTTTGACCCATAACCAGTTATAATTGTTAAATTTTCCGGGAATTTGAAACTTTTGTTAATAATTTGTGCGACGACGCTAGCACGTGCAATTGAGAAAGCTAAATTATTAGAGTATTTATTCTTTAGTTTCGGATACCTATTAAACTCTTCATCATCAGTATGACCCTCCACCTTTATTTGCCTTATTCCACCTTTGGATAAGATGTTTTTTAATTTTTTCTTCAAAATACTTGAACCACTAGAAGAAATATTAATTTTACCTGGTACAAAGAGATTTTTATTCGGCTCCTTTAATTCAATTATTTTAGTATCGTTTCTAGTAATAGCCTCAGGACTAATACCCAATTCAACTAATTCTTTAACTCTTCCGATTATTTTTAATTCTTCTCCGCTTAAGCTTACATTGTTTGGTCTTATTCTATCTTTATTTTTATTTTTGTATGGCCATGTGGCAAAAAATTCATCAAAGCTTTCGGCGCTTTGATCGCTTATTGCAAAAAAAACTACAAAAAAACAAAGTAAAACAGACATTACATCACAAAAAGAAACAAAAAAATCACCACCCCCAACAAACTCGCCAGAGTTAGCTTTATTCTTTGCAGTCTCTATATATAGATCGTTTTCAAATACTTGTTGGTCAGTTTTTAGTGCTTGATTCTTTAGCTCAACATCCGTAGATTCATTTATAAAATCTGACAACTTTGCTTGGTATTCTGTTTCGTAATTTTTAAGTTTACGGATAGTATCGTGGACGAATGTTTCAGTGATTTTCTGATCCAATTTATATTTACCTTCATCACCTATAATTTCTTTATAAAAATTTCTTGCCTGAGTGAGTTCGCAACCTTCGTAATACCCTTTCATTACCTTATTTGCTACGTCTACTAAACTTGTATATTTTATAATATTTTGAGGGCCATCTAAGCCTTTGTTACCAGAATCATCAAAATTTTCGTTATCACTTTCATCCTCAGATTGATCAGCAGCTACCTTAGTTTCTTTAAGGACTTTTTGAAGCATTAAGTTGTCAGATTTTAATCTAGCAGCTTCTGATTCGAGAGTTGCGAGTTGATCTGAATCTTTTCCAGCTGATTTTAATTTTTTATTTTCATCAGACACTTTTTTTATCAGTGTCGACTCAAATTGATTTAGTTTTTCAATTTCTTCTTCCTGTTCCTTGCTTTTAGATATTTTGGTTTTGGTTGATATTTTCTGGTTAATTTGGTTCAGTTTAGATTCTTTTCTTTTTGATTCATTTTTCAGTAAAGGAATAACCTCTTTGTATTTTTTAATTTTTTCATCAAAAGATGTTTTCTTCTCGGTTTCGGAAGAAGCAATACTTTGAATATTGCTTTTAACATCATTTAGATAATTTTCTAGATCAGATAAATTTTCTTGTGTTTCTTCCATGATATAAATTTTCTTTAAATGTTTTGTTCAAGAAAATAAAATCTATTTAATTAGATTGGTTTGGATGAAATTTTAGTTAATTACTAATAAGTTTTAAGTCTTGTGATTTTATAATTAATCTATTTTGTTATCTATTTTGTTATCTATTTTGTTATCTATTTTGTTATCTGTTTTCTTCTCTTTTATGTTTTCTTTTTTTATTTTTATTACTACTCTTCTGTTTAGAGCTCTAAATAGATCTGAAGTGTTTGGTTTTAAAGGTCTGTTTGAACCATAAGCTCTAATTCCTATGATATTTTTTGAAGAGTTTAAATTTTCCTCAATGAAGTTTGCAACTGTTACGGCTCTAGCAGCGGAAAGGCCGATACTATTACCATATTTCTTTAGCTTTTCTGGGAATGCAAATAACTCCTTATCATCTGTATGACCTTCTACTACTATTTCCATGACCTTGCCATTTAGGTCATTTTCGAATTTTTCTTTTAATAGCTCAATTCCATCATCTGATATTTCTGTATTTCCTGGAGCAAAGAAATCTGCTCCGGATATAATATGTTTAATAGTCTTGGTGTTGCTTTCAGTGATAGCTTCTGGGCTTACGTTATCAAGCATCAATTCTTTTACTTTTACTAGCATGGCCATATCATTTTTGCTGGCATATGCATTAAAAACTATCCTTTTTGTTTTTTGCTCCACAAATGTTGAGGCAAGTTGTTGTGCTTTTTGACCATCTAGTTTGCTTATTGCAAAAAAGAGGATAAAAAAGCAAAGTAAAACTGATATGATGTCAGAGAAAGATACAAAAAAGTTTGAGCCTCCAAGTGAATCCCCAGAGTTTCTACTGTTTGTCGCTTCCATTGTTTCTAAATCCTGTTTGCAGGTTGATACTTCATTTTCTAATTCTGCGTTCTCTGCAATCATTTTTGCTGCTTTTTCTTTTTTATCATTTATATCTAGATTTACAGACTTTCCATAGCTTGATAAGTTGTTGGCTGTATTTTCAATAAAAACATCCTTCCTTGTTTTGTGTTGTCCTTTTCCTGATAATTTTTCTGCCATAAGTATTAGATAAATATTTCTGGCTTCTGTCAGCTCATTTAAATTGGTGTTTTTATTTATTATCTCCTCGGAAGTTTCATATAAATCCTCACACTCTGCTAAGCACCGTTGCTCTAGAAGGGATGGTGTCTGTTGTTCAAACTCTTCAGTCTTTTTTGTCTCTTTCTTTTCGGTTGTTTGTTTTTTATTTTTCTTGGCTTTGGTGGAGATTTCTTTTATGTTGTCTTTGAGCTCTTCGTTGCTACTTTCTTGAGTTTTTATTTCTTCGGTTAATTTTTTTATTCTTTTTTGTTCGTCCTTATTATTGTTTTCTTTTTTTTCAATGGATTTCTTTATTTGAGATAGCTTTTCTTTGTGATTAGTAATTCTTTTCTTGATTCCTTCTATTTCATTGTTAACAGCCTCTCCGTTGTTTCTAATTAGTATTTGTATTTCTTCACCTTTAGCGTATGCAATTCGATTGGATGTCTCATCCTTTAATTTGTTTATGATTGCATTTTGTTCTTTGACTATATTTTTATAAGTATTTATTCTGGTCTTTATATTGATGTCTCTTTTTTGGCTAGAGATAGTGATCCTGTTTAGAAACATTTTCGACTCTTTTATTCGCTCTTTTATAAAAAAAATATATTTTTCTGGAATTTGCATTTTTCTTGTTGTTTTGTTTTTTATATTTTATATATGCTTTTTTTCTTATACTGCCAATGAATTAACTCCTTCATTATAGACTTTCCTTCAATTTGAATAGTTATTGAATTTTTTATTTATAATTTTTTTGAAATATTGATTCTCATCCTTTCTGTATATCGGTATATAACTTATTAAATGTTACATAAAATCAATATTTTATGGATATTTTGTTTATTTTTTTATATGCCTGTATGTTTTTCTGTTTGTTGTTTGCCTTTATTGTTAGTTTCTTTTGCTGGTAAAGCTTATTGTTGGCATGCTATTAAAATTCCTGAAACTTCAATTTGTTAGTGTTATAAGAGTTTTGTGTTTAAAATTTTGCTATTTATTTGATAAATGTAAACTCTTAATATTCTATACTTAAATGATTGATATATATGAGTAAATATTTTAATAGAAGAATTGTTGTTGTTTTGTTTTTGGGTTTCTCCTCGGGTTTACCTTTGGCATTATCTGGTGGAACACTACAGGCTTGGTTGACCGTGGAAGGTGTTGATATTAAAACTATTGGCTTGTTTAGTTTAGTGGGCCTTCCTTATACCTTGAAGTTTCTTTGGGCTCCATTNCTTGATCGATTCTCAGNTCCTTTATTTGGTAGAAGNCGNGGTTGGATTTTTGTGTCCCAATTTATATTACTTATTTTNATTTTTGNGATGAGCTTAGTTTCNCCTGNTCAGTCAACTTTNGTCTTTGCTTTTCTTGCTTTTGGNTTGGCTTNTGCTTCGTCATCACAGGATATTGTTGTAGATGCTTATCGCGCTGAAGTACTGAGAGAAGATGAGAGAGGACTGGGTGCAGCTGTTTCTGTTACAGGATACCGAGTTGCGATGCTTGTCTCGGGAGCTTTTGCTTTGATTCTTTCTGAAGTTTTGGGATGGCGTTCTACCTATATGTTTATAGCTCTGTTGATGCTTTTGGGAATAACTGCGGTCTGGCTAGGTCCGGAACCTGAGGTGACTGGAACGCAGCCCAAGACTATGAATGAGGCGGTTCGTGGACCTTTAGTCGAATTCTTCGCCCGTGATGGTGCCTGGATGATACTGACGCTTATTATTCTTTATAAACTGGGGGATGCATTTGCCGGCAGCTTGACTACAAGTTTTTTAATTCGTGGTGTAGGCTTTTCTGTAGGGGAAGTAGGAGCCATTAATAAAGGTATGGGGCTTGCTGCCACGATAGTTGGTGCCTTGTTCGGTGGCACCCTTATGACTCGCCTAGGTCTTTATAGGTCTCTGTTAATTTTTGGTATTTTGCAGGCTGTCTCTAATTTGTCATTCATGGTTTTGTCAATTGTTGGGAAGAGCTATGCCATGCTAGTTTTTACAATTGCTTTTGAAAATCTAGCTGGTGGAATGGGAACCGCTGCTTTTGTGGCATTTTTGATGGCGTTATGTAACCATAATTACACTGCAACTCAATTCGCTCTTTTATCTGCCTTAGCCTCCTTGGGTCGTGTGTTTGTCGGTCCTGCATCTGGTTTTCTTGTTGATACATATGGATGGCTTTTGTTCTTTCTGGTTACATTTTTAGCCGCGATACCAGGACTCATTCTTTTGTGGAAAATGCGTGAGAATGTAGAGTCTTTGGAATCAAGAAATGATCGTCAGGCTATTTTTTGATGACTGAATTCATTTATCTGCACGGATTTGCTTCGGGGCCAGATTCCCAAAAAGCCTGTATCTTTAAAGATCATTTTGGAAGAGCCGGGTTGTCGCTTACGATTCCAGATCTGCAACAGGATGATTTTGAAAACCTTACTCTTACAAAACAAGTTGCTTTAGTTCAAAGCATTATTGATAGCAAACCTAGTTCTTGCTTTGCTTTGATAGGAAGTAGTATGGGAGGTTATATAGCAGCACTGAGTTCAGAAACTAGAAAAGAAATAAAAGCTTTGTATTTGATGGCTCCCGGTTTTAATTTTATTAATCGCTGGATGGAAACTATGGGATGGAATAAGAATCGTCTCGATTCAATTCAGGATCTGATCCAAGTCTATCACTATCGTTATAATGCCCAGGTCGATCTAAATACTAATTTATTTCGTGATGCCGTATCGTGGGACACATTTTCTCTAAACTGTAATATTCCAACTCGTATAATTCATGGACTTCATGATGAAACGGTTGATATTCAGGAGTCAAGAGATTTTGCCAGTTTGCATCCCAAGTGCCAGTTAAAAGAACTGAACTCTGATCATAGTCTTTTGTCATGTATTAACTGGATCGTTGAGGATTGTATGGATTTCTTTCAGTCGATAAATTTGATGAATGATGATTTGTAGAGAAGTATCATTCGTTCTTTGAGGCAAAAGATAATTAATTGAATCTTTTTGGTCGATATTATTGCGAAAGTTTCGGTGGCATTGTAGTTAATATTCTGTAAGGAAGCATAAAACGACATGGAATAGGCTCTTGATGTTAAGGTATGTTTCCCAAAATTTTGGCCAATATTCTTTATGGTAATTCTAAATATATATCTGTCAAAGATGTTTGCAAGGCTAAAGTCCTGGGTTTAACATTTCCTCAAACATTACGTTGTCTAGAAATTCATCTAGATCTGTGTATTCATCAGATACTACTTTTAATTTTTTTTCAGTTGTGTCATCAGTTTTTTTGATTCCGGCGGATACTATACGGTTCTTCATTGCTTCAACTCTTTTGGCATCCTGCTCTTCAATATTTTTCTTTATTGCTTGGTACTCTTTGACTTTGTCAGCAATTTTTTCACGCATAGCAGCTCTTGTTTTTGACTGAATTTCTTCTATACGTCTTCTCTGTTTTTCTACAAGGAATTTTGCCACTATTTCTTCAACCTTCCTTTGTTTCCTGTAGCCCTTAAGTAACGTTTCTACGATTTCTTGTTTTTTCGAGTCTGTGAGTTTTATGTCATAAAGGAATGCTTTTTTCAGTACAGCCCTTTCAGCTCTTGGCTTACCCCAGTTGTACTCATCTTTTTCGTCAACTTTTATAGTCATGACTCCATTTTTAATTTTAAGGACTGGGTATGCATCAATGAAAGAGTGCCCGTGATATTGGTAGTTGGCTTTTAATTCGCTTACAACCATGTCCATGATTTCCGGTGTCATAGTTAGCCCCTCTTTTAAATCAAGAGTCTTATCTACATCATAAGAGTCAATTAGAGTATTACCGATAACACGGATTTTTTTGACATAAGGGTGGGATTTTTTCGCCAAAGATTTTTCTGGCATTATCAGAAAAAATGCTGACAATAAAATAAATAATAAATAAACTTTGTAATGAATTAAACGATCTGAATTCATGATTGTTTTTCCAGAAATACTTCGATGGATTTGAATGAAGGGGTTTTTGATTGAGGATCAAATTGGCGTGGCACTAGAATATTACTTTCAGGATAATACATCATGATGTTTCCTGGTTTTATCGGAAAAGCCTGTAGTTTTTGCCCTGTCATTATTCCTGTATTATTCTTTACTCTCACAATATCACCTTGATTTAATCCGATCATTTTTATATCTTTTTTATTCATTAAAACAACATTTCGGGTTGTAACTTTACGGTATCGGTCGTCTGGCTCATACACCACTGTGTTGAATTGCCCTTCCGATCGAATTGTCATTAAAGTAAAGCAGTTTCTCTTGTTACCTCTAACGGCAGGAATAGGGCAGACTTTAAAACTGGCTTTGCCATCGGGAAGTGAAAACCGGGGAGTATGGAGAATTCTTTTATCAATATGAAATTCTTTTCCTGTCTGATCAATATTTTTCAATTGTTCAAAGCCTGGGATAATGCGACTGATGATCTCCCTAATGTTTCCTGTATAACTTAAAGACTCCCAGGGTAGTTCGTTACTACCTATTACTCTCTGAGCTATCTCGGCGATTATTTTTACTTCACTTCTAGGCCCAGAATAGCGCTTAAAGCCTCCATCACTGAGCCTTATGAAACTAAACATGCTTTCTTGGGTAGTCGGTTCTGGCTCCTCATCCCGAGCAAGAACAGGAAGAATTAAGCTGTTTTGACCGCGTCCAAGAAAATGTCCCTGATTCAAGGTAGTATTAAGAAAAAGACTAAAACCAATTTTGCCCAGGGACATCTGAGTAAACTGAGAATCCGGATTTGAGCCATATAAATTACCTCCGAGGTTGAAGGCAAAATCAATTTCTTTTTTATTTGCTGACTCTACACAGGCTAAAGTATCAAGACCGGGTTTTGTTGGAAGAATTACCGGAAATTTAGACTGCAGATTGTCTAGTACCGCTTGTTTCAATTGTGGGGTTACACCCATGGAGCCAATTCCTTGCACATTACTATGCCCTCTTAAAGGTAAGAGTCCGGCATATTTTTTACCAACCATTCCACGCATGAGTGCCAGGTTTACGATAGCCTGGACATTGTCCACACCAAAAGTATGGTGAGTTATTCCCATCGACCAAGCAAACACGGTATTTTTGCTCTTAGAATAAATATCTGCGGTGTTTTCGAATTCTTTGCGTGAAATGCCGGAAGCGGACTCCAGAGTCTCCCAGGATAGCGCTTTGATATCTTCTTTGTATTCTTTAAAGTTTCTAGTATGGCTATTAATAAAGTTTTGGTCTAGTAATTCAGGATTTTTATCTGAAAGGTCTAAGAGAGTTTTTGCTATGCCTTTAAAAAGTGCAATATCTCCACCTATATTTGGTTGTATATAGAGACTAGCGATTTCTGAACCAAAGAAAAGGCTTTTCATATCAGAGGGGACACTGAAATTTTCTAGCCCACGTTCTCTTGCCGGATTGATCACAATAACCTGTCCACCACGTCGGCGAACATCCATGAGAGTTCGCATGAAACGTGGATGATTGGAAGAAGGATTCGCTCCGATCAAAAAAATCAGGTCAGCGTGACCTAGATCGTCCAACTCAATAGTCGCCGTACTGGTACCTATGCTCTGACTTAACCCAACTCCAGATGCTTGATGACAATAATAGGAGCAATTATTAACATTATTTGTTCCATACATTCTGGCAAATAGTTGTAGGAGAAAACCGGCCTCATTGGAGGAACGTCCGCTAGCATAAAAAAAAGAACGATCAGCAGGTGTAGACTTAATTTTTTCAACTATAAGTTCAAAGGCATCTATCCAGCTTATGGGATGATATTGGTAATCTCCAGCTTTACAAAAAACTGGTTCGGTTAAACGTCCGCTTAATTCTAGTTCGCGAGGAGACCATTTTGAAAGAGTAGGGATATTAAATCGATTGAAAAAGTCTTCTGGTAAAGCTCCTTGCATATCTGAGGCCTGGGCCATGAAAGATTTATTGCAAACAGCGGGGAAATGACCTTTTTCATCGCGCATTCCACCGGCCTGTCCACCCATTCCTAATGCGCAACTTTTACAGTTATTTCTGGAAGCCAGAGCTTTAAGCATTGGCCATAAGCCGCCGGCCCGATGTGCCATTTTAAGTGAATAGCGGATAGCACCCCAGCCCCCTACTCGGTCAAGCAATTTATCTCGCATCTTTTTGCTCCTTTTAGGAGTTGTGGGTCTAATTGCCTGTAGCAAGGAAAATTAGAGAGGGAAACTTTGTATCAAAAAACTATTGCTTGTTGTAACTTTAAATAGAAGTTAGATTCCTAAAGAATTTTCAGGGATCCAACCTTTTTGTTTTTCGTTTAGACGAACTTCGAGCCAACCATTACGTTTGCCGATGATCGTAACTAGAGCACCTTCGTGTAGCTGGAATAAGGTAATCGTGTCTAAAGAGTGTCCAGACTTCACTTCAATATTCTCAGCTAGAATCACTCCTAATTTTAAATCGGATTCATTTTTAATTTTAATCCCAACAGAAATAAATGATAGTAAAAGTACAAAAAGAAGGGCATTACGGGCAATTTTAAGAGATGGGAAGTACAACCAAAGGGCAAGGTTAACCCAAAAAATAAAATTCAAGCAAAGAGAAAAAAAAATCAATTCATTCAAACTAAAATCGTTAACCCAGAAAAACAGAATATTAAGGGTTCCAAGAGGTGGAGGTTCTATTTTGTCGAGGGTTTGCTGAATAGCAAACTTTAAATTTGCTGCTAGGTTTTCATCACGAGGAATCAAACTTTTTGCGCGAACATAATTTAAAATAGCAGACCCTGTTTCCCCCATTCTAATATAGGCATTTCCTAGATTGTAAAATAGATACCCATTACGTACTCCTTTTTGAATTAAGGTTTCATAAGCATTAGCAGACTTGGCGTATTGTTTTTTAGAATATAAATTATTGGCGTGAACAAATTCATTTCGATAGTCAGAGGCTTCAACTGGTAGCTTGAATAGTATTAAAAAAATAAATAAAAAGGATGTAATAGTATTAGAGTATTTCATTATTGTTTCTCCAATACCTTGATCAGGGTTACTGATTCGTCTAGCAGTTCTTCTGTACTGCCAAGATTCATGCGAGCATATTGAAATGTCTCGCATTTTTCTAGGAATTTTCGTGTATCTTCGGCCTGACTGGGTTGATAGTTCGATTCTTTTAAGCAAGCCTCTACTTCTTCTGCGGTAATTGCTTTACCTTTCAAGTTAAGTTTATCTCCAATATATCCTCTTAGAATTTCTGATAACTGCCGGGCAAACTCTTTTGACTTAGAATGATCCTTCATGTCTTTTAAACGCTGATTAGCGTTTTTGAATGCATTACGACGTCGATAAAAAGCCACGTCATATTTCATGCGATTTTTCCATTTGATTAAAAATAATAAAATGAAGAAGAGAATAATGGGTGAACTAAAAGTGACCCCTATAAAAGTTAAAGAGTAGGTGTCATTATTTTTAAACTCATCCAATTCGGTATATATAGGCAATATATCTTTACCGAGAGTTTGGACCTCAGGTTTATCCTTTTTTAAACTTTGCTGATTGGACTTTACTAGGTTGAGTTTTTCTTTTGTAGAGGATGGTTTTATATCTAAAGTAATAGATTGGGTTTTAGCGATGTAATATTGGCCTTTGTTCGTGTCAAAATAAGGTAGAATGAATTGAGGTAAGGTTTTGCTGCCTTCCACCAAGGGAACCAATGCAAATTTAAAAACCTTTTCACCTCTAATTTGTTTTTTATCAACGATTTGTTTTACTTCGGGTTTATCTGGGTAGATTTTAAAGTGGTTTTTTAAATCTGGTTCTTCAATAGTTACACCTTTGACATCACCTCTTCCAGAAACTGTAACTGTTAGGGTCGTAGTGTCTCCAACTTCAAGGTTTCTTTTTCCAAGTTTCGAAGAAATCTTAAATTCACCTATTAAATTTTTAAATCCCTTTGGTGCACCTTTTGGAAGCGGCAGAACATTAACTTCAAGAGATTTTGAACGTAGAACCTTATGCTGGACTTGGGTGCGCTGACCAAAAAACGGATCATTAAAAAATTGGCTAAAAGGGTCTTGACGGTTACGGTTTTGCGTCTTATACAAAAGGTCCAACTCAATAATGGAAGAAGGAATAGTGATGAGTCCCTCCATTAAGGGAAAAATGGCCATTGATAATTCTTGTACATGATACTTAATCCCATTTATGATTTTAAGATATGCTTTCGGTTCTCCAAGGTTTTCTTTGTGGAACCATTTGCTATCAAATGGCAATTGTAGATTGAGATTCTTGGCATCGATACGATGAAAGAGTCTAAATGTATAGACTAACTGTTCTCCGATATAGCCTTTTTTGCTGGATAGTTCTGCTTCAACAAATGCTGTTTTGCCGGCAGTTCTTGAGTTGTTAGATGATTTTTGTATTTCAATTGTTATGGGTTGGGTGGAATAAGTATCTCCATTTATTCTCACTCTTGCAGGGCCGATTCTCACAGTCCCGGTTTTCATCGGGGTAAGCCGGTAATTGTGGGTGATGGAAACACTGCGTTGAGTATTAATATACTGAGTGGATGACGATGTTCCTGCCGCCGCAACTCTGAAACTTGGTAAGGATGGAAGTTCTGGAGGAGGCGTGTTTTGAGTTCCTTGAATGACAATGGATAATCGAAGCACATCTTCTATCGATAAACTAGTCTTGTCGACTGTTGCTGTTACTGAGATATTATTCCCAAAACCTATGGTGCTTAGTGCGGGGGTCAGCAAAAATGAGAGTAAAATGGCTAACGAAGCTGTATACTTTTTCAATATCACCAATCGTTTCCCTCATAGACGGTCTTAGTTTTGCCGGCTTGCATTCGACTAATATCTTTTAAATCTTCTGTGAGTCCTTGTAGTATTTTTTCAGCTTCTTCTTTTGAGATATTTGCTTCTAGTGAAGGTTTCTCTGAAAGATCAGAGCTGTCCTGGTTCTTATTTTCTGAGTTTTTATTTTTAGGTTCGGTATTATCAGGGGAGGGGGGCTGATTTTCTGTACTTTGACCTTCATTATTACTCTGGTTTTCTCCTTTATCTTGACTGGAATTATTGTCTTTGTCTTTTTGCTGGTCTTTACCAGACTCCTGTTTTTGTTTTTCTTTCTCCTTTAGTTTCTGTCGGACGTATTCTAAGTTATACTTTGCATTCATATCGCTAGGGTCTAGGGTCAGAACTTTTTTGTACGCCGAAGCAGCTTCTTCAAGTTTTTCTAACTTCACAAGAGAATTGCCCGTGTTGTAGATAGAATTTTTCTGGATATCTGGGTTCTTTTCATCCAGAGCCGATTGGTTATATGACTGAAGTGCTTCCTGAAACTTTCCTTTTCTGTAATGAGCGTTACCTAAATTATAGGTGATACGAGAATCCTCAGGGCGATCAATCCCTGCAGAAGAAAAGCTCTCAACAGACTTCTTAAATTCGCCTTCATGATAATGAGAAATACCTTGCTGTACTTTTGAATTTACCGATTCAGAAAACCCTGTTGAGGGTAGGGATAGATTTAGAATAGAGAAGAATAAAATAAAAGCCTGAAGACTGTAAAACATAATTTAACCACTGGGGGATTCCCGACCCCAGAGGGTCAGGAATTTTATAGATTTATATGTTTGGTTTACCTTCTATCTCCCATAAGTCTAAGTAGCATTAGGAATAGGTTGATAAAGTCTAGGTATAAGGTCAAT
>PAJA01000067.1 GCA_002705185.1 Nitrospina sp.
CAGCAAGATCTTTCGTACAAGAATCGGTGCTTGTATTATCTGCCCAGTAAGCTTTGCAGGCCAGATAGATGTCATGAAGGTTAGCTTTTGCATCTGCCTGATAAGCCCTGTTCTTGTAGGCGCCGAATTGGGGAACCGCTATGGCTGCTAAAATACCAATTATAGAGATAACAATTAGTAACTCAATAAGAGTGAACCCCTTTTCATCTTGAACCCGTCTAAACTTTAATAGCATTTTCGATTCCTCCCTAATGTTGAACAAAAGAAACTCTAAGCATGTATTGTTATATATTTTTTATAAATCAAATCCTATGTTTTCTGTCCAACTGATACTGCCTTCATTATAATTCCTTTACTTAATATTTTAGTAAATTATTATTTATTCGGCTAANCTTTAGTCAAGGNATNGAATCTTNAAATCGAANAACTTGTTAGTTTTGATGTATATAGTTTAATTAATAGCTAGAATTTTTTTAAGAATGGTTTCCATAAACCTGATTATTCCTTGCCATGCCGNAGGGTTTATGAAACNATTTATTNACTATGAATGATAAACTAAAACGAGTGGGTCTCCTGGGGGGAACCTTTGACCCTATCCATAACGGGCATCTNGATCTTGCTGCTGAGACTGCACAAATATTTAACTTACAAAAGGTTTTTTTTATACCTGTTAGTCGTTCCCCACATAAGCTTGATTGCCTTCTTACTTCTTCGTCTCACCGGCTTGCTATGCTTAAGCTGGCCCTCGAACAAGAGACCACATTTTTTATAGATTCGCTGGAAATCAAAAAGGGCGGTGTTTCTTACACTATTGATACATTATCCTGCTTGAAAGAGCAGCACCCCGATTGGGAGCTTTTTCTGATTCTTGGCGCCGATGCCTTNCTGTTACTGGATACTTGGAAAAGCTCTACAGACATATTAAAACTATGCCATATACTCGTAGGCACACGCCCAGGTGTCAAGTTAGAGATTTCGATGAAACTGGGACAGGTACTGGGAATCAAAACAAAACATCTAAAAAATAATGATTTCAAGTTACCAATAACTTTAAATAACGATACTGGAAAAACCATACAGCTGTATCAAACTCCAACACAAAATATTTCATCCAGAAAAATCCGGCATAGAGTGCAAGCAGGAAAAGAAGTTAAAAATTTGTTGCCCCCTGCAGTTGATCATTATATTATGCGTCACCAATTATATCGGACTGAGCCCCCTCCAATTATGGTTTGAATGATAGAGCAATTAAGTACTTTGCAGCAGGCAGCTGTGAATTCTGCCGCAGAAAAAAAGGCATTTGATATCCTCGTTCTGGACTTGCGGAACCGCTCGGATCTGACTGATTTTTTCATGATTTGCAGNGGGAACTCTAAGGTTCACGTGCAATCTATTGTTGATGCCATTCTGGATAATTGTTACCAGACTGANAATAAACCTCTAACTATAGAAGGTTATTCGGGAGGTAATTGGGTGGTTGTAGATCTTGGGGATTTAATAGTACATGTTTTTCATAAAGAAGCACGAATTCATTACGACCTCGAGCGTCTATGGGGGGATGTTCCTGTTATTAAGGCATTAAGCCAATAAAAATATTCTCTTCTCACATTAAACTACAACATAATGAATAAAAAAAAAATAGACCAGTTTCTTTCCCAGCTTGAGTTCATTCGTTCCGAACTACTTGGAGATGTTGAAAAATCCAACCAAAGTGTGAAAGAGAGCGAAATCGGGCAAATTGCAGATATTAGCGATGATGCCGCCCGCACCTATAATCGTCAGCTGGAAGGAGAATTGGGAGAGCAAGAATGGCAAAAACTTAAGCAGGTTGATATTGCTATCGAAAAGATTGCAGAACACCAATATGGAATATGTGCCCAATGCGAGAGTGCNATTCCCGAAGCTCGACTAAAAGTTGTGCCTTACACAGANTTTTGTACTCAGTGTCTAAGCGAAATGGAGAAGGATAGCAAGATCATCAGCATCAATGGTGAAAATCCATTTGAGGAGAATTAAGCGTGTCCTTGAAGCAAATCATCTTTTTCCTGATTTTTACGCTACTTTCTATTTATACTGCGTTTCTCAACCCCCATGATTCGGTGCTTCACATCACCCAAAGCCAGTCAATAAAGTTACCTACCGTTCTCCTTTTGCTGGGTTCTATTCTTATTGGTGTGATTATTACGGTTTTTCTGTTCTGGGTTTTTAATTTCAAAAATGCGTTTTCACGNTGGAAAATTAGTTTCAAAAATAACCAGATCCAAAAACAAAATAACAAGGCTGAAGTACTTTTTAAAGAGGGTGAAAGCCTCTACATCTGCGGGAAAATAGATAAAGCGCAAACCCTTATTGAAAAGCTTCTAGAGACCTCGCCAGAACATGTCGCTTCAATCAATTTGATGGGGCGAATCCTATCTGCTTCAGGAAAATACGACTCGGCTGAAATTTTNCATAAGAAAGCACTATCACTAGAGCCAAAAGATATCCATGCTCTCTGTGCTCTAGCTGAAGTTTATTCTAAGACTGATCGCCAGAGTGAAGAAATAGCGTTCTTGAAAAAAATGCAAGGGATTAGGCCGGGAACAGTGACGCCACTTCGCTACCTTCGTGACACTTATGTGAAACAGAGAGACTGGAAGAATGCTTGCATTTTGCAGAGAAGAGTTTTGTCTCTTATGCAAGGCACAAATGACGAAAGGAAAAAAGAACAAATTAATCTAGGCCAATTTCTTTTTGAACTAGGAAACTTAAGTTTGAAAACTGGAAACCGTGACAAAGCTATTTCAAAATTTAAAGAGGCTCTCCGCAGCTATGAACAATGTTTGCCCGCTTACTTATCGTTGGGGGATGCCTATATGGAATCTGGAAAAAAAAAGCAGGCGATAAAAATATGGCAAACCGGATTTAAAAAAACCCGTAATAAAGCTTGTCTGATACGTGCGCAGATCGAACTAAGAGACTCTGATACTTATAAGGAAACTATGCGGTCTTATGAAGAGTCGCTTGAAACCTCAAACTCAGAAGAACGGTCACAGTTGATACTTTTGCTGTCTACTCTCTATATCGAGCATGGTCTACCAGACAAAGCCCGAAATCTTCTAGAAAATAACCCATCGCAACATCCACTGCTGCATTATTTATTGCTAGATACTTTGCAACATTCAGGAAGTGGTAAGAGCACTCCACACTTCGAATTAACTCGAGACGCGATCTTTTCCTTATCCAACGACTAGCTGCGGGGTCACCGGGCAACAAGTTTCTGCTATTTGGTCAGGCTGGTATTGGCGATCTTAGGTACTTGTTGCTAATAGCCGCAAAAAACTCTCTCGTTTTGAAATTTTCAGTAAAGGTCCTTAAAAAGTCTTAACGTTAGATGCTAAATATTTTATGGAAAAGGGATGTTTTTACGACGATCCCGCTTTGATCTGGTTTTATCCTTCTGGAATTTTCGCCATTCCGCTCTGTCCTCTTTCGAGGGAACGGGAGTCTCATCATCATCCCAGAGATCCTGCAATTTTATCTGAGTGCTTTTCTTTGATTCTTTAGGTGGATTGCGTTTACTTTCTTCAAACTCCTTGGAAGTTAGGCCAGCTTCCATAGTTACCAAATCTTTTTGTTCTTTTTTTATACGGTGTGTCGATAAAGACTCGGCTCGTAAACGGATTTCCTTGGCATTGACCAACGCTGTTTTCCAAGCCTCTGGGATATTATCGAACCCATACAACGCCCCGGCCCAAGCTCCAGTCAAGGCGCCCAGAATTTCGGTTTCACGTCCGTGACTTAGAGCATGTGTGAGGGTAGCGCCGAAATATTGTTGCGGAGGATGAAGCACACAATATAAAGCCAGTGGTAGTAAATTGATTACAAAACCTTGTGACGGGTGGTGGATTTCCAGTATGGTAAAAGAGTTGGAATATTCTGATAGCCATTGCAAGAGATCTGGTTTGTTGAAATTTTCTGCCAAACCCTTCAGAGCTTCACTCAAAGCGTTTATGCCGTTAAGTCCTCCATCTTGCGATTCCGGGAATTGCAACTGATAGTCCGCTTCAGCCTGACGACATACTTCCTCCGCTTCTTGCAAAATATCAACAGAAGAAATTTTTTCGTGGTTTAAAGCCAAAAACCGAGTCACTAAAAACCCAGTTAACACAGTTCCTACTACTTCAAATCGGTTTCGACTCATTAATAAACAAGTTTCATAACAATATTTCGCTAGAGTTTTCGACCATTTACCTTGGAATAAAGCTAGAGGGATAGCCAGATTAACAAATAAAGAGGTAGAAGAATTCTGATCCGAGACCTGACCTTCCTTAAAATTATCTAGAAGGTCAACAGCTCGCCATAAGCAAGTCGAGTGGTTGCGGTAGACTCCAAAAAAACCTTCTGGTCCCGATTTTGCTAGGTTCTGAAAGTTTTTCACTGATTCTGATAGAAATTGTTTTTTGTTTTTAAGTAAGGCATCGCCCACCGCCAGAGCACACTGGGTAGGGGCTCCATACAACCCTTGCATACGGTAACCTTTAATTCCCTTACCAATCATCGGGCGCACATCCTTGAAGCTGTCTATCGTCCCAAAAATCTGTCTTATGGCGGCGGGCTTCAATCCTTTAGCAGGTCGGCCCATAGCATCACCAACCGCCATTCCAAACCAACTACCAATTATTTTTTTATGAGTATCATTCATGAACTGTTTTTCTAGGTTGAATAGGGAGATGACCATTCAAGCCGAGATAACTCTTTTTCAGTGAGACATACCCATTATTTGTTATGTCTTACCTTTTCTAGTTATAGTAGCATTAATGGAGTGGGATGATTTTGTTCAGCGATGATCATTTTTGGAGAATCGTGTCCCAAAGCTTGTTGGGCGGTGATTCGAGCCAGTTCGGGGTGATTGTTGGTCTCGCTCATATGCATCAACACAACGATCCGTAATCCGGAGTGTTTGACTGATGAAAGAAGTTCGCCACAAGCTTCATTAGAAAGATGCCCAACATCGCTTTTAATTCTTCTCTTGGTTACCCATGGATAGGGGCCTGCATCCAGCATATCCACATCATGATTGGCTTCTATGAGCAAAGCATCTAGTTTTTGCAGTTTATTTATGACGTATTGCGTCACTCTACCAAGATCGGTCGCTATCCCCAGACGCAACCCTCGATAATGTATGACAAAGGCGACTGACTCTTCTGCATCATGGGGAGTGGCATAAGGTTCCACCACTAACTCGCCAAAATCTACAGGTTGTCCTGCACGAATCGGATTGAAACCAGGGAGCTTTCCCATGGAACGGTACGCCTTTTTATAGGTACCTTCAGTGGTGAATAGCGAAAGTTGATGTTTTCTCAGTAGTGGCCCAATACCACGGATATGATCAGAGTGTTCATGCGTGGCGAAAACAGCATCCAAACCACTAAGGGGTCGGTCAATGAGAGCGATGCGTTGAGAGAGTTTTTTTTCGCTCAGCCCGGCATCAATCAAAATACGTTTTCCCTCTGCTTCGATATAAACCGAGTTGCCGCCGCTACCGCTCGACAATATAGAGAATTTTAAACCGGAAGACTGGCTTTCAAGATAGGGCGAGAGTTGTTTTGCTCCCGGAATCTGAATGATAATATTTCCTCTATTAGAGTATTGCTAAGTATTGCAGAAAACCTGCAGGTAGTGGCTACAAAAAAGAGTAGCGGCTAGTGACGAATTCTACCACAGAAATAACTTTGTATCGAATGATGAACCCATTGACCTTGTCAGTCATTATTATATTTGCGTTTTTTATAGAAGGCCTTTGTGATAGACATACAGGTTTGTAGTAGATGAAAATTTTCAGTGTAATGGTAACTTTTTAGTCAGCAATACTCGTTTCATTGGTAACTCGTAATAGAAGCTGTTCTTCCAGATTTATGATTTTAGAGTCATTGAAATATTTTGGGTCGTCAAATGAATAGAAGACTTGTAGAAACTTATAAGAACGCAAAAGGTTGTGGGTAACAGAATTAGAAAACCAAAATAATTAGCATATACGATATCGCTTTACTAATGTTTATCTTTCTTTGGTTAATCATCAAAAGGATTGAAAGGAAAGATTGAGGAGCTTTTTTGTATGTAAAGTCTCTAGCAGCGAATCTTGCGATAATAGATGTCAGGAAACCAGTCCACCATTTTCCCATAGTCCCGAGTAAATATTACCGTTTACCAGAATATAGACACCTTGTCCATGGGGTAAATCATTCTGAAAATCTCCTTGATAACGATCTCCGTTTGCGTAATGATATTTCCCTTTACCGTGGAGCATATCATTGATGAACCCCCCCTCATAATGATCGCCGTTGTCATAAACTAGTTTGCCTAGGCCATGAGGTTTTCCATATTTGAATTCACCTGTATAAACATAGCCTTGGGAAGAAGTGAAGATTCCTCTGCCATGCATCTGATCCTGAAATACTTGCCCTTCATATTTATCCCCATTGGGCCAGACCCGGGTAGCGAATCCGGGAACGGATTCGGGTTCTTGGGAATGAGGCTCCGAGGGAGGAGTGGATTTACGAGATGCTCGTGTATATCGGGTGGACTTTCCTTTCCAACCCGAAGCTTCACTGAACTTTTGGGTGGTGTGGGAATCACTGATTTTTTTATAGGCGGCCGTGATTTTCTGGAACATTTCATGGGCCTTTTTTTGCAGCTGTGGGGATTCGGATGGGAATCGGTCGGGATGCCAGACCTTAACCTGGGCTTTATAGGCCCGTTTTACATCTTCAATAGATGCGCCAGGCTTGAGCTTGAGTATTTCAAAATACTGTTCCACAGACTAACTCGATATTGAAGAGATTAAACATTTAGTAGTTATTAATGAATGTACCATTCTTCAGTCCCTTCATGGCCCTCACGATGCTTTTTGTCAGCTTCCCAGGATTCCAATATATAATCCAGGCTGAATGTTTCATGGGTGATAGCATTTCGCAAATCAAAATAACGGTATCCGCGGTAATCAGGATAAAAACTTTCAATGGTCAGAGGCCGGCACGCCATTCCCTTAGAAATCGCTTCCTGTTTTAACTTTTCCAAGTTGAAAGTATTTTGTGTTTCAACCACTATTCCCGATCCGTCTTTTCCTAGAAATATTAAATATCTTTGTCCTGGAGTCATTTTCGTTACAATCTCTTAACTCTCATCATTGGAGAAAAGGGTTGTTCAAATAAAATATCAAAAAAGAATTATAAGCTAAACTCCCTGGTTATTGGGCTAAAGAGGATGCAGGAGCTTTTTCAACCTTAGCCAGAGAAAGACCCATTATAAAATATAAGAACATCGCCACTTCCGAATCATAGATATTGGTCTCGAAAACACCACCCACCAAAAAGGCAAGAACTGCGGCTGAGCCTCCCAGTAGTATTCCAATAGCATTATCCTGAGATTTTTCTTCAGCTAAAGCCCGCAGCCGTTTAAAAATTTCAATACAATAGGCGACCCAAATTGAAAGCCAAGTTCCAAATCCTACAACTCCGGTGTCCACCAGCAATTGGAATATATTGCTATGCATACCTCGGAATCGAGCAACAAATCCTGTAGGATCAGGATATTGTGAATGAATGGAATCCACACATTTAAAGCCACAACCTGTCACAGGGTGATCCTTGAAAATTTTCCACCCACCTTTCCATGACGATACCCTTTGCTGAAAGGAACCATCTTTGAAATTTTTGAAGCTATATATGCGATCTGTGACTTGTTCAGAAGCAAATAATAAAGTAACTATTATTAATAAAGGAAAGATCAGAAGATATTTTTTATTCCAGAAGAATACTAGAAAAACGGCCCCTACAAAGAAACCAAGCCAAGCTTGCCTGGTCATAGACATCAACAGGCAAAGAGAGATAACTCCAATACTTCCTATTAACCAATATTTTCTAGGCTGGTGAAACAAACACTGTCCTAATGTCACCAAACCCGCAAGCATTAAAACTCCTGAAAAGGTTGATCCTTTACTCAGTGTACCTGTCAGTCTCTGTGATATATGGGAAATGTAATTTGTGTTTAAATATGGAGAGAGCCCGTTCAAAGACATCACTACTCCTGCAATAACAAGAAAACTAATCAGTAAATCTCTTTGCTTTTTGTCTTGGACTGTATTGACTACCCAGAAGAATATGACAAATTGAAACAACTTTTTTAGGTGTTTTATACTGCTTTCCAAATCAACCGAGGTTATTATCGCCAAAACACATGCTAGGCTAAAACACAAGATTGTAATACCAACCAGTGTGCCGCTAATTTCTTTCCAAGTTTTAGTCAGGTGAACTTTCAATAACCATGACAAAGCGCCTATTGCGAATGATATCTGTGTGACGCTAATAGAAAACATGGCAAAGGCGACAAATGTGAATAAAGAATATTGAATGAGTTTGTCCAAAGCTGGAAGCAAGGGATCGGTTTTGAATGAATTAGTATCAGGCAAGAGTTTTTCCGTTTTTAAGCAATTAATGACGGGAACTGTTCAGATATATGCGCTATCTAGTGGATACGAGCCAATATATATCAACAGACTTGTTCCCTTCAAGTTACTTCTCCCAAATACACCAACAAAAATCAAGGTTAATGTTCAACGATCATGAGGTCACTTTGGCGAGACGTCTAGGCATTGCTTTAAGGCATCCTGCCATTGTGGCATTTCTTGATTGAAAACCTGTTTGAGTTTTTTATT
>PAJA01000068.1 GCA_002705185.1 Nitrospina sp.
AAAAGCCAAACCAAACTCCATCCACTCCCGACAAAAAAACTTAGCCTAGCCGCAGCATTTTTTATATTTCTTTCCACTCCCACAACTGCAAGGATCATTACGGCCTATTTTGGCTTCACTTCGAACAACGGTTTTGGGTTTCTTCTGCGTTGCAGCTGGGACAGGGGGCAGAGTGGAGTCTTTACGACTATATACCCAACGGCCATTGATTTTATAAAAGCGAGATGATTCTCTAAGGGATTGTTCAACGCTATCCTTAGTGTAATGCGCTACAAAATCTACCTGTCCCTGGGAATCATCATTACCTCCGGCCCGAGTATTCATAATTTCCAGTCTCTTCCAAACCACCTCATCCTCGATAAGATTTGGACCCAGTTTGGCTATTTCTTTTTTTTCTTCCGGGTGACTGGTAATAACCAGATATTCCCAGTTTTTCAACGTAAACGCGGTATAACGCGATCGCATTAAATCTTCGGCTGTATCGGCAAAACCAGTACCTCGTATCAATGGCGCGCAACAATCAGTAAAAGGGAAGTTTGAACCGCAAGGGCAATTCTTCATTCTATATGATCCTGACCTTCTATTTAGAATTTCATTTCTTAATGTTTAATGGGGAGAATAATTCTGATGAGGCTATAGAAACCCGAAATAAACAAAGCCTCGTTTATACAGGTTTTCTCCTAAAAGGAAATGCCGGTCTCTGGCCTTTCCGCTCTGCCAAACGTGAAGGTTTACTTTCAAGATCATCCTTAACTTCCTTATCGCGGGGAAGTTTCTCTTGTTTACGATCTTTGTCTTGATTCAGGTTCCTCATTCTCGTTCTCCAAATCATTAAACCATGTTAACTCTTTAATAGCATTTGCAATCCAAGCACAACACTCCAAAAAATTGAGTTCAAAGCTATTTTCCTCATTAAATCAAACTGTCACCCCTCAATGCTATACGACGCGATCAAAGCGAGACATAAAATGCCTATAATTTTCAATGCTTTATGATAGTATCTTAGCATGATTGACCGGCGCTTAGTTTCTAATTTCAACTGGCTGTTTTTTCTGACATGCCTCGCCATTTCTATTCTTGGCGTAGTAACCATCTATAGTGCAAATCACGGTCGTCCAGAAGTTTTTTTTCGTAACCTTTATATCAAGCAAATTTACTGGATCTGCTATGGGCTGGTAGCCATGCTCATCGCGTTAGCACTTGATTACCGCCTATTCAGCCGTTATGCATACCTCATCTACGCTTTAACCCTCTTGGCTCTATCCTATGTCTTAGTTTACGGAGTCGTCGCATCGGGCTCCCGACGCTGGATTCATATAGGTTCTTTAAGTATTCAGGTTTCAGAGTTTGCAAAAGTTTCGTTGATCATTACTTTGGCAAAATACTTCGAATCAGGAAAAATGTCGAACCAATACACATTAAAAGATCTGATTATTCCTGCTTTGATAACTGCAGCTCTGGGGGGACTCATCGTTGTCCAGCCAGACCTGGGAACCACCATGATGATTTTTTTCATTTTTCTGGTTTTCGTTGCCGCCATTGAAATGAAAAGAATGACCTTGATAAAATTGTTCACAGGTGGCCTCATGCTGGCTCCAACACTCTGGCTCTTCCTGAAAGATTATCAGAAAACCAGACTTTTGACCTTATTCAACCCAGAAATGGATCCACTCGGAGCCGGCTACCACTCGATCCAATCAAAAATCGCCATTGGTTCAGGTGGATTCTGGGGGAAAGGCTTGCTCGCAGGAACCCAAAGCCGACTTAATTTTCTACCAGAAAAACACACAGACTTTATTTTCTCAGTTTTTGCGGAGGAAACAGGTTTTTTTGGTGTGGTCGTTCTTCTCTCGTTATTTCTTTTTATCATTCTTAAGGGTTTAAACATTGCTTTTCGAGCTGCAGACCGATTTGGTTTTTTTCTTTCCCTAGGCCTTGTCAGTTCTATCACATTTTATGTAATCTTTAATGTTGGCATGACAATTGGTCTTTTCCCCATCACTGGTATTCCTCTTCCATTCCTTAGTTATGGCGGCTCTTCCCTTATTACTCATTTTTTTGCAATAGGTCTACTCCTCAATGTTGAAATGCGCAGGTCAATACATTAAGAGCAAAAGCTTTTTCTCTCTGTAGCAATCCACATGTTATAATTGAGTTAATACTCTAGCTGGTATAAGGAAACCCATGTCTTCTGAAATACTAATAAACTCTAACCAGCGTGAAATTCGTGTTGCTCTGATGGAAAACAACCAGGTCTCTGAGTTGTTCATAGAGCATAAAACTAAGAAGGGAATTGTTGGAAATATTTATCTCGGTAGGGTCACTAAAATTCTCCCTGGAATGCAAGTGGCCTTTGTCGATATTGGGATGGAAAAAGCTGGCTTTTTATATGTCGCAGATATCGACGCTGTCGATATACTAGGACTACACAGCGATATAGATCCTCCTCCTCTGGCTGATGAAACAGAAGAAACCTTTGCAGGAAAACCAGGCCGCCCCAACCATGGGATCCGTATCCAGGATATTCTACAGGAGGGCCAAGAAATTCTTGTGCAAGTTGCCAAGAATCCACTAGGAACCAAGGGAGCCCGCATCACCAATTACATCACCCTTCCGGGACGCTATCTGGTTTATATGCCAACTGTCAATCATATTAGCGTGTCAAGGCGTATCGAGGAAGAGGAAGAAAAAGAAAGACTGAAAACACTGCTTGGTGAAATCGGCAACCCCGGAGAAGGGTATATTGTTCGAACTGCTGGTCAAGACGCTACTCGTGCGGATTTTGACTCAGACCTAAAGTTTCTTCACCGCCTTTGGGAAAACCTTAAAAAGCAATCTGAAAATTTAAGTGCTCCACATTTAGTTTATGAGGACTTGAACTTAATTTTTCGGTCTATCCGGGATCTTTTCACCAACAATACTGAGCGGTTGGTAATTGACTCTCAGTCAGATTTTACCAAGTGTCTAGAGTTCTGTTCCACATACCTTCCTCATTTGTCAAACAAGGTTGAGCAGTATAAAGACCCAATGCCAATTTTTGATCATTATGGAATCGAAATGGATATCAACCGAGCTCTAGGCCGAACCATCTGGCTAAAGTCCGGTGGCTATATCACTATTGACCAAACTGAAGCTTTGGTAGCCATTGATGTCAACACTGGCAAATATGTAGGCCATAGTGACCCTGAAGATACAATCCTGAAAACCAACCTGGAGGCGGTCAAAGAAACTGTATACCAGCTCCGCCTCAGAAACATCGGTGGTATTATCATCGTCGATTTCATCGACATGGCCAAAGAAGAAAGTAAGGAGATGGTTTCCAACGCATTAAAACAAGCACTAAAGCCAGATCGATCACGAACTCGTATTCTTAAAATTTCTGAACTTGGGCTAGTTGAGATGACTCGTAAGCGCGTCCGCGAAAGTCTAGCACAAACACTTTGTGATCCCTGTGATTACTGCGAAGGTAAAGGATATATTAAAGGAACTTCGACCGTCTGCTACGAAATCATCCGGGAAATTCAACGCCTAGGAACCGACAACATCACCAAAAAGAAAATCGATATAGAAATGCATCCTACGGTTTATGACATGCTGTTCGAGGAAGAAAGTAATTTTCTTGAAGAAATAGAAAAACAGAGCAATATGGAAATCACATTTAATGTGAATCTGAAACTGCATCGGGAAAAATATAAAATTCTGGCATCATGAGGAGGATCAGATTAATGAAAGCTCACAATACTCTTGGATTAAATACTCTTCTTTTCACTAGTTTACTTTTTATTGGTTGCGGTACTACAGGGAAAAATTTTAATGAGTCTCTACATAAAAATATTGTCGTAGGGACAACTACCCATAAAGAAATTCAAGCTATGTTTGGATCTCCCTTTAAAAAGGGAGTTCAAAACGGCTACAAGACTTGGACTTATGAATATAATTTTTACAACGCCTTAGGCAACAATATCACCAAAGATATAATCATAGTTTTTACTCAGAGTGGAGTTGTAAAATCTCATCAGATGATGACCAACCAGAAGTAAATAGCTAACAAGTGTCGGCTGTCAGAATCATCCTTTTCCATAGTTTTCCTTAACAAGGATAATGGCTTAATCCCGCAATGAAGTCTCTTTTTGTTTTCTGCTCTATGATTTTTTTAACTCCACGCGCACCCCTAAAAAAAACTAACGGATTATCATCAAGATGCTAGGTTTTAATAAAACCCAATGGGGTACTCTTAATATGACCTGGCTGGCATTTTTTCTGACCTTTGTCGCCTGGTTCAACATGGCTCCATTCAACACCACAATCATGCATGCTTTGAGCCTATCTGCAGACCAGATAAATGTGTTGATGATTTGTAATGTTGCTTTGACCATTCCCGCCAGAATCATCATCGGTTTTTGGGTTGATAAGTATGGACCACAAAAAGTGTTTAGTGGATTATTACTTTTCTCCGCATTGGTATGTTTCGGGTTCGCTCTAGCGCAAAACTTTAAGCAATTACTGATCACTCGCTTGTTGATGGGAATTGTCGGTGGCGGCTTTGTTGTAGGTATAAAAATGATTAGTGAATGGTTCCCTCCTGAGAAAATGGGAACAGCCCAGGGTATCTACGCAGGTTGGGGCAACTTCGGATCAGCATTTGCGGCATTTTTTCTTCCACTGGTCGCCCTGCTCTTTTCAGAAGAAACTGGGTGGCGTGTAGCAACGAGTCTTTCTGGGTTTGCTTGTCTCATCTGGGCAGGCCTTTATTACAGGTGTTGTCCTGATGCTACTGAAAAAAAACGGAGTTTTTTAGTCGACCTTCATGGTGTGATTGAGGTAACTTCTCGCCGAGACCTAGTTTTGCAAATCATGCTTCTATTACCCGTATACGGGGCTATGTCTCTTTTCATCTGGAAGCTTTCCTGGCAGCCATTTTCTTTGATTTCTAATTCCTTTTCCATAACAGTGATTCTTAGTTTGGTATTTCTTTTTTTGCTAAACGCAATGCGATGCTGGAAAACAAATTACCTTCGAATACAGCACCCCATCTCTCAAGAAAGTAAATATGAGTTCAGTCAGATCGCTATATTAAGTTTGGTTTATTCTCTAACATTTGGTTCCGAATTGGCAGTCGTTTCAATGTTTCCTCAATTTTTAGAAACTACTTTCTCAATTTCTGTAAGCTTAGCTGGAATGCTTGGAGCTAGTTACGCCTTCATGAACCTTGTCGCTCGACCAGGAGGAGGATGGATTTCTGATCGGTTCGGGCGTCGTAGAACCCTTTTCATCATGGTTTTTGGGGGAATGGTGAGCCACTGGTTGATGAGTGAAATAGATTCTAGCTGGCAGCTTACCAGCGCTATAACTCTTGCAATAATAGGATCCGTTTTCTTAAAGGCGGGGAATGGGGCATGTTTTGCGGTAATTCCCTTGATCTCCAAGCCGCTTACTGGGAAACTGGCCGGAATGGCTGGTGCCTACGGCAGTGTCGGAGCAGTTTTTTTTCTCACTCTATTCAGCTTCATGACCCCACAAACTTTTTTTAAAGTCATCGCTGTCTACGCTTTTCTGGTATTCTTGTGCCTGTTTTTTTTAAAGTCATTCAATTCAGCGCAAAACAACAATTAAAGGAGTCACTTTTAATATGGGATTCACCTGTGGCCTCGTAGGCCTTCCAAATGCGGGCAAATCAACCCTGTTCGGTGCCTTAACACGCACTAAAGCGTTGGCGGGGAATTATGCATTCACTACTATCGAACCAAACAGCGGTATCGTACCAGTTCCCGATAAACGTCTGGATACCATCACTTCCTACGTCAAGACTAAGAAAATTATCCCCACAACCATGGAGTTTGTTGACATTGCCGGACTTATCAAAGGGGCATCCAAAGGAGAAGGTCTGGGGAATAAGTTTCTCGGCCACATCCGCGAGGTTGATGCTATCACTCATGTAGTTCGCTGTTTCGAGGATGGTAATGTCCCCCACGTCAGCGACACCATCGACCCAGTTTCCGATATTGACACAATAAACACCGAGTTGATAATTTCCGATTTGGAATCTCTAGATCGTCGGAGGACCAAAATTGAAAAGTTGGCAAAATCTGGAGATAAGGAAGCTCGTATGCAAGTAGAAGTTCTTGCTAAATTGTCTGATGCTCTTGATAAAAACCAACCGGCACGAACTATTACCGACTTTAACAATGAGCAGAAACAGTATGTTAAAAGTCTAACCCTTTTAAGTGCTAAACCAGTTCTTTATATCTGCAATGTCATGGACCCCATTGACACGGATAATGAGCTTGTCCAGAAGGTAAAACAGATTGCTGATCAGGATGGATCATCAGTAGTTGCTCTGGCAGGAAAAATTGAGGGCGAAATTATGGAGATCGAAGATCCTGAAGAGCAACAAATGTTTATGGCAGAAATGGGTCTGACCGAAACCGGACTTGACCGTATGATCGCTGCCGGATATGGGTTACTAGAACTCTCTACTTACTTCACGGCAGGAGAAAAAGAGACCCGAGCCTGGACAATCCCAAAAAATGCGAAAGCGCCAGTAGCCGCAGGAGTTATTCATACTGATTTTGAAAAAGGATTCATCCGCGCCGAAGTGTTCAGTCTCGAAGACCTAATTGAACATAAATCAGAGGCGGCTATTAAAGATGCCGGAAAACTCAGAGTTGAAGGAAAAGATTACGTCGTACAAGACGGAGACATCATGCATTTCCGCTTTAATGTTTAAAAAATATCACTTTCCCCAAGAAGGGACCAGGCAGCGCGGCGATCTACCTGCCAAAGCATCCAACACATTGTCAGCAACAAGGTCTGCCATTTTGTCTCTAGTTTCATGACTGGCACTGCCAATATGCGGGAGCAACATCAGGTTTTGTAACTCGATCATTCCTTCGGTAAGAGCTGGTTCGTTTTCATAAACATCCAGTGCTGCACCAGCAATTCTTCCTTCTTTCAAGGTGTCGACCAAAGCTTGATCATCCACAACTTTACCCCTGGCAGTATGAATAAAATAAGCTGTGGGCTTCATCATTAAAAATTGTTTTTTGCTAATCATGTTTTGGGTCTGTTTAGACAAAGGGACATGAACAGTAACAAAGTCGGATTGTCGCAATAATTCTTCCATCGAAGTGTATAAAGCATTCAATGCGTTTTCTTTCTCTAAAGACAAGCGATTACGATTAAAGTACAGAACTCGCATATTGAAACCCAAAGCTCTCTGAGCAACTGCCGAGCCGATTTCACCACAGCCAATTATGCCCAATGTTTTTCCGTAAACATCGCCCCCCAGAAACATTTTTGCCTGCCAACCCTTGAACCTGTTTTCACGGGTGAAGCGTTCGGCTGGAACAATGCGTCTTGCAGCACCTAGAATCATCGCCCAAGTTAAATCAGCAGTGGTTTCATGCAGAACTGCCGGAGTATTGGTCACCCATATACCCTTTTTCGCAGCATATGCTACATCAATATTGTTAAATCCAGCTCCATAATTGGCAATGAGCTTCAAATTCTTTGCATTGTCAATAATGTCCCGATCAATCTTGTCCGATAAGTAAGTTACTATCACCATGCTGTCTAAGGCATATTTCTTAAGGTCTTCAGTTGTAGGTGGAGTTTCAGTCTGGTTAATTCTTAAGTCGCAATGTGTTTCCAATTTATCCAGCGCAGCTTTGGGGAACATATTTGTCACAGTAACGATAGGCATCAAGCTGTCCTTTCAGGTTTTCTGTGGTAATATTAAGAGACTGATTTTAAAGGAAAAACTAGCTTAATCCTATGAAAATTTTATTTCTTGTCCCACCAGAAACTGTTTCGCTAGAATCTTCTGTACCCAAAGCATTGGAAGGAGGTAAAGGCTATTACCCGAAACTCGGGCTTCTCTATGTAGCTGCCTACTATGAGCGAGAAACAGGTAACACCGCAACTTTCATCGATTGTCCACCAGAAAACGTTTCGGAAGAGACCATGCTTGCACGTGTTCGAGAAATTAAACCGGATATGGTTGCTATGAGCATCATGACTTTCAATTTACTTGATGCCCTTCGTACAGCAAAAGTCCTTAAACTTGAAAATCCAAGTTTAAAGGTTTGCTTAGGGGGACCTCACGTCAACTTATATCCGAAAGAAACTCTCAGCCTGCCGGAAATCGATTATGTAGTTTTTGGTGAAGGGGAAAAAATATTTACCCGTCTTACTCTAGCACTGGAAAAAGAAGAAGAGTCTTTGTCAGCCATTAACGGATTGGGCTGGAAAAAAAATAATGTCCCATATATCAACCCGGCAGAAACTGAGCTTCTTGATCTTGATAAGCTGCCTTTTCCAGCCCGCCACCTTGTCGATGTTTCAAGCTATCAACATATTATTGGTGAGGGTCGACAGTTCTTCACTATTCAGGCGACTAGAGGGTGCCCAGCTGCTTGCACCTTCTGCGATATCCGTAAAACCAAGTTTCGCATCCGCAGCCCCGAAAGCGTCGTTGATGAAATTGAAGAACTGGTAAAAATGGGAGTGGACGATTTATTTTTTGTGGATGATACCATCACCATAGACAAAAAAAATGTGCTGGCAATTTGTAATTTGATTGTTGAGCGAAAAATCAAAATAAATTTCAAAATTTCCGCCCGGGTCGACACTATCAATCCGGAAGTATTGGCCGCGCTCAAAAAATCCGGATGCTACCGCATCCATTTTGGCATTGAGTCAGCGACACCGAAACATTTGCAGTACCTTCAAAAAGGACAGACACCTGAAAAAGTAGAACGTGCAATCAAAATGACCCGTAATGCTAATATTGGATTCTTTGCCTACATGATGATCGGTATACCTCATGAAACTAAAGAAGAAATGTTCGCCACCGTGGACTTTGCCAAAAAACTTAAGCCTGATTATGCGCAGTTTTCCATCTGCACACCTTACCCAAAGGTGGAGCTCTATTATCAAATGTTAAATGAAGGTATCGTTCCAGAAGATTATTGGCAGAAGTTTGCTGAAAACCCTACCCCTGAATTTAAAATTCGCTTTTGGAATAAAGATTTTACTGAAGAAGAATTACGTGAAATTCAGGATCAATGTCATGCCCGGTTCTACAGTAGCCCTACCTATATTATGAAACAAATAACCCAGTTAAAATCCTGGACCGACTTTACTGCTAAAGCCCGTATGGGAACTAAAATCCTTACCAGTCGATTAGGAATTTAAGGTTAAGATAAATTACTCCCATAGTATATTTTCTTGCCGAGGCTAAAGTCCTGTTGTTTTACATTAAATTACATATGGAGTTTACGAAGTTTAATGAACCTCTCCATAAAAATATTGTAAAATTAGAATAGTTCATTTGCTAATCAAAATCTAGATTCAATCTATGAAGCCACATGCTTAAAGTCAACGAAATTTATGCAAGCATTCAGGGGGAGTCGTCTTATTCAGGCCTGCCTTGTGTGTTTATTCGATTAACGGGTTGCAATCTTCGTTGTTCCTGGTGTGATACCGCTTATGCTTTTTATGAAGGCAGTGATCTCACATTGGAAGATATAATATTTCAGGTAGAAAATTTCTCTTTACCTTTGGTCGAAATCACAGGTGGAGAACCGTTAATGCAGGAAAATGTTTATCCTCTTATGAACGCACTTCTAGATAAAGGTTACCGGGTAATGTTAGAGACAGGAGGAGCTATATCAATCAACAAAGTTCCAGACGAAGTAATAAAAATTCTTGATATCAAATGCCCTGGAAGTGGTGAGGAAAAAAAGAACCATCTTGAAAATCTGAAATTGCTTAAACCACATGATGAAGTCAAATTCGTCCTTATCGATCGTGCGGACTATGATTGGAGCCGTGATTTAATGCAAAAATATGACCTACCTTCATCCGTTCAGGTGTTATTCTCCCCGGTTTATGACAAGCTCGAACTAAAAGACCTCTCTAAATGGATCCTTAAAGACCGGTTACCGGTAAGACTTCAGACTCAATTCCATAAAGTCATCTGGAGCAAAAATGCTATTGGTGTTTGAATGTTCTCATCACCATCCATGTTAGTCTTTCAGCCCTGACCACTATTGCAAATGCTAAATAGCACCTCAAAAAGAACGCTTCAAAAAAAACTGCTAGATTGGTATATAAAAGAACAAAGAGCTATGCCCTGGCGGAATAACCGCAACCCCTATAACATTCTTGTTTCAGAGTTTATGTTGCAGCAAACTCAGGTGAAAACAGTCATCCCTTATTTTGAAAGATGGATGAAATCGTTTCCAACCATTCAAAAATTGGCACGAGCTCGAGAGTCCACTGTTTTAAAACACTGGGAAGGTCTTGGATATTATTCTCGCGCCCGCAACTTAAAAAAGACCGCACAAATAATCCTGAATAATCATTCTGGAAAAGTTCCTGATTCCATGAAAGAAATCATACAACTACCCGGAGTCGGTCGCTACACAGCTGGAGCTATTCTAAGTATTGCCTTTGAGCAGAAAGTTCCTGTTCTTGATGGCAATGTCAAAAGGGTTTTGTCGAGACTTTTTCTTCTTAAGGAAAATGGAAGAACTAGAAAATCAGAAAATATATTATGGGAAATTATGGAAAACCTTCTTCCTGATTCGAAAGTCGGTAACTTCAACCAAGCCGTCATGGAACTTGGTGCCACAGTTTGTCTTCCAAAAAATCCTCATTGTCTACTCTGCCCATTGAAACAAAACTGCAAAGCACAAAAGGCAGAACAACAGAATTTTTATCCCCCAAAAACAGAAAGAGTCTCTTCCACAAAAATTAATGTCAGCGCAGCAGTCATCTTGCGACGCAAAAAAATATATATACAAAAAAGAAAAATTGGCGTACTGCTTGGTGGATTATGGGAGTTTCCTGGAGGGAAATTTAAACCAAGAGAATCTCCAGAGCAATGCCTGCACCGGGAAATTAATGAGGAGTTGGGAGTGACTCTCCACATAGATGAAAAACTCATGGTCATCAAACACAGCTATACCAGTTTCAGAGTCACTCTACATGTTTTTCTTTGTCGAATACGCTCAGGTCAAATTTCACCTTCCCAGTGTGATGAATGGAACTGGGTAAAAACTGCCGAATTACAAACTTATCCTTTTCCAGCAGCCAATGTTAAAATTATAAAGAACCTATTGAACTATCATGCCTGAACTTGGACTTACCTATGCTTTATGGCTTAAACCCACGCTTCTAGCTGCCGAATAACTACTTATCTATATTGAGTATTTTGATATCCAAACTTTGACCCCAGGAACCCAAGCTATAATTTCTGTGGATGTCTTCATAAAAATCGACTCTTAAAAAACTATGTAAGGCTCCCAGACTCTCGCAGCAAATATCAAGTCCAAACTCGAGACCGCCCCTCAAATGGATGAGGCTCGAATATGTCTCGATTTCAATTCTATTAACTAACAAAGTCTGTGTGCTGCGAGTAATATTGCTAACGATCTACAACTACTTTATTTTGGCTTCACACCCATTGGCCAATGGATAACGCTATCATTGTATCAGTTTGGTCTACGAGCAATTTTTTTTAAAGTATCTCCGTTCCATTCAACATCAAGGCGAGGCCTCCCCTTATAGAGTCCTTTTTGAAACGCATAACCATATATTAAGGGCAGAGAAACACTAGGCTCTATAAATGCCATGCTGTGTGTAGCCTCCTTATTAATTTTTCCCCACGACTGCGCCTCGGCCAACGTGCTACCGCTTAATCCGCCCCAATGAGGTGAGTCGGTAGTCACCTGCAAAGCATATTTATGACCACCAGTCTCTTTTCCAAAGATATAGGCCATAACTACAGAATCATTAATGTAATTTTTTGGCACTCCTCCCGCAACATAAAATGCCGCCGTTCGCGTTGAATTAACCACAAGCTGGGTTAACTCATAATTGTCGCGAATAGAATCTATGGTAATGGGAGCAAGTCCCTCTTTCCGAGCCTTATAATAATGTTCCGTCAATCCTATTCCCAAACTGGAATCATTGATGGCTGGGCTAAAAACTGGAACATTATTTTTTCGAGCAGTAAAGAGGATAGAGTCTTCATCATCGATAGTTTCAGAAAGTCGGGAAATAAAATCTCTACTGGAATAATTCCCAGGTTCCAGAGTATCAGCGAACCTACCGACAAGAGTATCATCTTCGACAAATAACTCATCATCAACGTAAGTATCATATATACGGTCAATGTAGAGATCTCTGAGTTGAGTATCATCAGCATTAGGACTGCCATAATAATGGCCGCCGCCAAGAGCGTTATAATAGTCTTGATACAAAATAGCTCCAGTAGAAACAATCACATCTACCATATTGTAATGCACCATATCGCGGATAACTTTTCTGAGCCCTGCCGCTATCAAGGGCCCCGCCAACCCCAGAATGATAGTAGGTTTCTCTTCATCCTGAAGCATATTCCCGAATATCTTGGCACATTGCCCAAGGTTCCTCGCCTGTATGGATGCAGACCCAAAAGACTCCACCAAGTCACCCACATCATTAATATTCTCAAAATCGACTGGAGAAATTCGTGTGTTTAAAATTTCTTTTTTTTTCTTTTTCTGCGCATCATCCAAAGGCTCTGGCATATAAGATTCTTTGTACCCCATTTTTTGCTCCAAATTTTAATTAAAATGAATCATCAATTCCCGCCCTCGTCTCGTCAACTACTAGCAATAACGACAACTAATAATAGTTTTCACAAACTGGCTAATAGTTATTTCGACTTAATTAGTTATTGTTCACTTCTTCTAGCATAAGGGAGCTGGGTAAATAACATATTGAGCCGAAAAAAAATTTAGAATAGGTTATTGTAATCGCCCGCTTACCTAGGAATTAGAGGCGGGAGCATAGTCCTTGCGAGTGGGTCTTGGTGTCAACATTTTCTATGCTTTCCAAGATTTTCCCATCTTCTCCAATCACATAGCTAATACGAGCCGCATATTGCTCATCGACACTTTTTACTGCATGATAAGCTAGGGCAATTTCCCCTTTAACATCGCAAAGCAGGGGATAAGGAAAAGAGAACTTTTCCGCAAAAGCTTTATTGTCTGATTCATTATCTAAACTGACTCCAAAAATCTGGATATTCTTTTCTTCAAAATTTTTAAAATCATCGCGAAATCCCTGCCCCTCCATTGTGCAGCCTGGAGTATCTGCCTTAGGGTAAAACCAAAGCACAATTTTTTTCCCCCGGCTATCCTTTAGGTTCACAGTGTTTCCGTTATGATCTTTTACAGAAAATTCGGGTGCTTCTGTTCCTGGTTTTAGCATTTCAACTTCTCCCTAGATAAGGTTAATTTTCAGTTTGTAAAAGTTTGTTAGATGATATCAAGACTTTTTGGAAGCAACTTTATTTGGGCTGTCATTATAAGTTTCTTCAATCTTCCGCAAATAATTTAGCAGCTAGAATTTCACCTACTATTAAATCCTCTGGGCGGGTGATCTTGAGGTTCCACTCGTAACCATCAACAACCCTTACTTCCTGACCTAGATATTCAATAAGAGCTCCTTCGTCCGTACCATAAAAGGAGTTACTTTGTGCATTTTGAAAAGCCTCTCCAAGCAAGTTATAACGAAAAGCCTGAGGAGTTTGAATACGCCATATACCCTCTCGCTTTAAAGTTCGCTGAACTTTGCCAGTATCATCAACCTGCTTAATCGTATCGTGAATGGGAATAGCCGTGACTGCCGCTCCANATTTATTAGNAATATTGATAGTTTCCTTAATCATTTCCTTAGANAAAAAAGGNCGNACTCCATCATGGACAAGAACAATATCTGTATCTGCAGGAGCAGATTTATATCCGTTAAAAACAGAGTCTTGCCTTTTTTCACCACCCATAACAACTTGTTTCACAATCGAGGGACGCCCCAGCCAGTCGGCACGAGCATCCTCAAATTCCTTTTCTGGAACCACAAGGATTAATGAATCAATAAGCTTTGAGTCGTGAAGAGTTTTTAAAGTGTAATATAAGATAGGGTGTCCCATCAACGCTTGAAACTGTTTTGGGACGGTTCCTCCCATACGTTTGCCTTGTCCTCCTGCGGGAACGATCGCGCATACATTCATAATTAGCTATTCAAATAAGTGTTCAAAAAGTTCAGCAAGATTCTTCACAAATAAAAAATCAATTCCTTTGTCAGGAAGTTTCTTTATTTTTTTAGCAGAATACGGAATAATACATTTTTTGAAACCAAGTCTTTTGGCTTCCAGAATGCGGGCATCCAACTGCATTACCGAGCGCACTTCCCCGGTCAAACCAACTTCCCCAATCAGCACAGCTAGTGGATCGATAACTTTATCTCGAAAACTTCCTGCAATAGCAGCTACTATCGCCAAGTCCAGAGCTGGCTCTGTAATTTTTATTCCTCCCGCTAAATTTAAAAATATATCTTCACCTTGTAGTTGAAACTCCATACGCTTTTCAATAATAGCTATTAATAGAGACATACGATTATGATCAAAACCTGTTGCCATTCTTCTTGGCATACCTATGGAAGAAGAAGTGCTGACTAAGGCTTGGACCTCTACCAGTAAGGTTCTACTTCCCTCGAGAGTTGCTGCAACGACAGAGCCCGATGAATTCTCTGGGCGTTCAGACAAAAACCATTCAGATGGGTTTTCTACCGGCACCAATCCATTCTGTTCCATCTGAAACACTCCAATTTCAGGAGTGGGGCCAAAACGATTTTTAGTTGCCCTTAAGGCTCGGTATGCATGACCCTGTTCGCCTTCAAAATAAACAACCGTATCTACAATATGCTCTAATGATTTAGGGCCGGCTATTGCTCCATCTTTATTAATATGCCCGATCAAAAGAGTTGGAAGACCACGTTGTTTAATGAACTGAAAGATTTTAAAGGCTACTTCCCGCACCTGACCAATGCTTCCCGGAGCAGATTGCAAATCTGAAGTATAAAAGGTTTGCACAGAATCCAACACCAGCACATGGGGTTCTATTTTCTTTATCCACTGAATAATATCTTCCAAGCAAATTTCTGAGCAAACCAGAAGGTTCTCAGACAAGGCATTCAATCTTTCTGCACGAAGCTTGATCTGAGAGCCTGATTCCTCACCAGAAACATATAAAACCGTTTTTCCCGACCTAGCCAAGTGGCCCATACTTTGTAAAGTTAGAGTCGACTTCCCAATACCGGGTTCCCCGCCAATCAGGATCAGGGATCCTTCTACCATACCTCCACCTAGCACTCGATCAAATTCTTTAATACCTGTAGTCAAACGGTTTTCGACAATTGATTGTACATCTGTTATAGGGATTAATACTGAGGGCTCTGAGCTTAGTTTTGACTTATGCGATGCTGATTGCTGGCGCGTGGTTTCCTCAGCAAAGCTGCTCCAAGCCAAACACTCTGGACATTTCCCCATCCACTTAGGGGTTTGATATCCACATTCTTGGCATACAAAGTTAGTAGTGGTTTTAGCCATAATTAGGCAAAAAAGTACACGTCATCGATCAGCCAAGTCATAAAAAAATATGCTCGCGGCCAACCTACCGACCATATGCGTTATTTTTTAGCAGGACTTGATCGACGGAGGGTTTTCTTAATGTCATCACTTCGTGAAATATTGACATTCGCTTTTCGGCGCAAATCAGCAAGTGCTTCCTTAATCTCTTGCTGACTATTCTTCAAACTCAATTCGATTTTCTTCTGACTTTTCTTGAAGTCTGCTTGAGCTTTTTTTAAGGCCACCTGTTCTTTTTTCAATTCATTCATTGTCTTAGCAACAGGATCTAACTTTGCCTGTTCCTTAACAATCGACTTAAGAATTTCAATCAAGCGGGAGAGTTTCTCATTTGCTAGATCTACCTTGGTAGTACGAGCTTCTTCTTTTTGTTCCGATTCCTTCAATTGACCAGTAATCCGACTTTGTAAATCTGCGGAATGGGTAGCAATTTTTGTGGTGAGATCTATAAGTTTATTAGATTTTTCATCTGCGAGTTTATCGAACTCCCCTGCCTGTTTTTGGTTCGTCTTAAGAGTACTCAGAGCTTGATTAGAGGCATTATTCTGAGCATGAAGGGCTTGTAAGCTTTCCGCCAACTTATTAGTTTTCTCATCTGCAACTTTCAGGTTTTTGTTGGTGAGGATAATGGCTGCTTGGACCTTAGAAACAACGAGGTTACTATTTGCCACATTTTGACTCGTTCCTCTCAACGCGCCTTGAATATTTACAATACCTTTGTTTATAGAATCAAGCGTCGATTTTGTTTCTACTCCCTGCTTGAGACTCTCCTCAAGAATTTTAATCAACTTTTGGTTCAATTCTTGGTTTTTTGCGGAAAATTTTTCCAATGTATTTTTATTATCGGCGTTAGCTTTTGCCAGTTGATCCATAACCAGCTGCCGGTTTGTTTCATTTGCTTCAGCCATAGCTGGAATCAAGTCTGTTTTAAAAAGGGCAATAGTGTCATCAAAGCCTTTTTTAGTCGTCGTGCTTTGAACTCCTAGTTGTAGAACTACCCGATCTAAAGTCTCGTTATTAGCTGCATAAAGTTCTTGAAAATTTATTTTGTTGGATTGTTCAAATTTTTCCATATCTTGAGCCAATCCCACCTTTAAATTTTCCTGATCCAAACGAAATTGTTCTTGGTCCAAACCAAATTGTTTAAGAATCTTGTTTTGCTGATGGATTTTGCTCAAAACCTGGTTTTTAACCTCTGCCTGTAAATCATTTAGCTTGGCATTGGTTGTATTAAGACCGTTCAAAGTATCGGATTTATTTTGTTCCACCATCCCCTGAAGTTGCGGAAGAGCATGCTTGACCTCTTCTATCTCGCGGAGCATATTCTCCAATTGGCTTTTTAAGCTACCCAATTCCTCGGTTTCCAGATTTATTAACCGGGAGTTTATTTTTTTAAGCCCAATAAATATCTTGTCCAAGGTTTCGTCGTCCGCACCAAAAATCTGGGCAAAGGCAGGCGTAGAGGAAAGGAGTGATAAGAATAATAGAAAAGAAAGTGTCCATGTGAGTTTTGCCGTCATGCGTTCAGCTCATTCTTTAATAATCTCTGGTTATTGATTCCAAGTTCTTGATCTCAAAAAAATAAGGCCGTGTCGAGGAAGAATCCTCAACACGGCCTTATTATATACTATTCTATTCTAATTCGTCAGTAACGAGGAGAGGAATAGTTATTTTGAAACCATAAAATGTGCTCGTCGGTTCTCATACCAGCAGGACTCACCACTTTCAAAACAAAATGGTTTTTCTTCACCAAAGCTTACGACGTGTACATTACTAGAATTCACGCCTTGTGATACCAAATACTGCTTCGTGGATTGAGCGCGACGCTCACCCAATGCAGTATTATAATTATTGGTACCTCTCTCATCACAATGACCTTGAATTTCTATATGCATGCCGGGGTTGTTTTTTAGATACTCGGCATTACCCTTAAGGATGGTCCTCGATTCACTATCAAGATCATACTTATCAAACTTGAAGTGAATATCCTTCAAACTGGTTGATGCTTGGAAATCCTGCAATCGAGATTCTTGAATACCTGAGGAACCAGAACCTGAAGAACCAGAGCCTGAAGAACCAAAATCTGAAGAACTAGAGCCTGAAGAACCTGAAGAACCAGAAGTATTAGGATCCCATGCACCTTGACTACTTGAATCAAACGGGTTGTTACCAAAGGAATCGCTTGAGTTATTTCCGGCACCTGACTCACCAAACGCATTGGAACCTGCACTTCCAAAAGAAGAAGAATTTTCTGCAAGGGGTTCTTCGCTGAAAAACCCACCAGCCATTCCACCTTGAGCTTCCGAATTATTTTCTGAGGAAGCCGTAAAGTCCGACTCATTACTTGCATTCGCAGAGGTTTCAATCTCTGGAGGCATAAGCTGCTTGGAACAAGCAGTTGTTAAAAACACACATAATGCTGTGGTGATGATTGCCTTCCAATTCATAATTACCATATTTTCTTCCCTTCTATAGTTCCTATATTTTATTCGTTGTCTAAAAAATTCTAGGTAACTTATTAAAACAAGTAGCAGTATCTGCAAACAAATTGAAACTAATGTTTCAGCGTTTTTTGCTATTAGGATATATTTCTAATTAATATCTTCCTATAGTTATAATCAAATTACAATAATAATGAATTTATGATAACGTATAAAGGATTGAATAACAACCCCTAATTCAATATATTTACCTAGAGTGTTATTTAGTCTCTATTGTGTGGCGACCATGCGGGACTATGCCCTTGATCAGAAAAAGTCAACTGCCTTGACTCGCTTCCTCCTAACCTTTGGATAAAAAGATTGTGCCGGCCATTCTCTCTCTTTCTATAAATAAGAAATCGTCCATCGGGAGACCAGCTTGGCTGTTCACAACTTTCAGGGCCTTTCGTTACGACCTTACTCTGCCGTGTGTTTAAATCGTATATACTGATTTGAAACCTTTTACCTACTCTTGACGTGTAGGCAATTTGGTCCCCATTAGGAGACCACGCAGGGTTATCGTTATAGGTCGAGCCAAAAGAAATGCGAGTCACCTTGGAATTGTCGCCCTTTAAAGAATCCATTATATAAATTTGTGGAGCTCCAGTTCCAGACCGGTCGGAAGTGAAAGCAATTTTTCTCCCATCAGGAGACCAAGTGGGAGACGTATCAATATTGAAATGGCGAGTTAGACGTTTGAGCTCGCGATCGGAACTCAAAATATAAATTTCTGAGTTCTGATCCCTACTTAAAACTAGAGCAATTCTCTGCATATCTGGAGACCAGGCTGCTGCTGTATTCAAACCTGGAAGACGATGGAGGGTCTGCTTTTTTTTACCGTTAGCATCTATCATGATCAAATCAGGATTTCGTGCTGCATACGAGGTGTAAATAATCCATTTAGCATCAGGTGACCAAGCTGGACTTAGGTTAACCGTATTATCATGTGTCAATCGCCGCAGATTATGTCCATCAAAGTCTATTAAGTAAATTTCCTTGCCCGATTTTTCCTGATTCAGAAAAGCGATCTCGGTTTCCGCAATGCCGCGCTTTCCTGTCAACTGCATGACGACTTCATCGGCAAAGCGATGAATAGTTTTTCGAAGTAAGTCCCGTGAAGCTTTATAACGCTTGCCAAGAAGAAACCTCTTACTCACCGCATCATAGAGTCGAAAAGTAAAAATCTGCCCTTTTCCCTTTGCCGTCAACCTATACTCGGTTTTTATGAGCCATTGGGCTCCCACTTGACGCCAGTTCCTATAGTCAACTTTAGAGCTTGAACGTTCGATTTTTTCTAATTCTTCAAACACCTGCTCTGGCAGAAGGGAAAACCACTCGGAAAGAATCAAATCCTTTTGAAGAATTTTTTTTGCTTCCTTGCCGATTCCCAGAACATCGGATCCAGAATCAGAGATAACAAAATCTGTAATCGCTAAGGCCACTTTTTTTCGCGTCTCACGCTCCAGATCAATGTCGACCTGTGGTGCTGCCATACCAATTCCGACCAGCAAGAGCAAAATCATCACCATTAGAGATAAGTAAAAACTAGATTTAATTGTCTTTAGAAACATATTTAAAATATATATTTATACGAAGGTTAGACATCTTTAACTCCTGAGGAAATTCAGGGAAAGGGGCCGAATCTAGCACTGCCCTAACAGCCAGGCTATCCAAGGCTTTCACTCCTGAGCTTTTTTTTATGTAAGGCTTATCGATATTTCCGTGGGAAAAAATCAAAAAGGATACCACTGTTTCCTGGCTATGCTCTTCGGCTAATGGTTCCTTCCAGTTTTTAAAAACCTTATCCTGAACCATGCCGGCATATAACGATTGCACATCCGCACCTGGATTAATCTCTTTAATTGCAGATACATAAGAGTTCTCTGCTCCCGATTTAGTTTTAGCCATCAATGCCTTGGGCAGGGCGCGCAGTTCACTTTTAAATTTAGAGGGTTCTAGCTTAGCACTGGAAACCTCTACTTTAACAGGCTCTGACTCTAACGACAATGAACTAAACTTATCTATAATTGACTCAAAAGATTCGTTACCCCCTTGTATTGTTTCCTGAGTTTTTCGAATCTCTACTTCGGGGGCATACGTAGGATCAAGGTTGGCCAACTGTTGCAACTGCTTTAGCAAATCGACTGCAGAGCCTTTGGGTTTTTCGGGCTCTTTCTCCTCCGGAACCGGTTTTTGTGAACTCTCGACCAGGACTTCTGTTGGTAAATGTTCTGGAAGACTTTCTTCCATTTTAAGCTCTTCAAAATCCATCAGAACATCTTTTGACAGGAGAGCAGGAGCAATAGATTTTACTTCGTTAACTTTTTTATTTTTCAACGTTTCCAACTCACGAAAAGTCTCTTCGGAAACAGATTTAATAGGCTTGGCTAAAAAGGGTTTAGGTTTAGGTTTAGGTTTAGGTTTAGGTTTAGGTTTTTCAAGCCGCGCCAACTGGTCCAGCTCTTCCACCATATTTTTTTTGGAGGGAATAGCCATATTTTTCCCCAGCTTATTCAATTCAGCCAAAACCTTCTTGGGCTTCGAAGTTGTGACTTTTGGAACCTTGTTTATTAAAGAAGGTTTGGAAGCGGTGAGTTTTTTTTCCACCTTCTTTATATAAGGTTTTTTGGCTTTTGCCGGAAGATTTATACGTTTTTCTATAGCCGATTTAAACCCAGTAGTTTCACTAACAAGGTTTACCATAAACGCAGGAGCAATTACTTCCTTAGGAAGACTCGGTTTGGGAAGGAACAAAACAACTGTTAAAAGTAGAAGATGCCCAAAAACAGAAAACACTAGCATCTGATTAAAATCAATAGACTGAGAAACCTGGAATTTCATGACTTTGAAGGTTCTGTCACCATCCCAATATTTTGCACCCCAGACTGCTTTACAGTAGATAAAACATGCATGACAAAACCATAGTCGAGCGTTTTGTCTGCTCGCAAATAAACCCCACCCTCTTTATTAGTTTCAATATACAGCTCAACCTTGCGAGTTAACTCTATTAAGTTCGCCAACTCCTCCTGTTTCCAAAATATTTTTTTACTGCTCTTTAAAGTAATGGTCGGGATTTCTTTAAGGCTAATAGGAGCAATCGATTCCTTAGGTAGCTGAACTTCCATTCCGTGTTGCATGAGTGGAGCGGTTATCATAAAAATAACCAGCAAAACCAACATGACGTCCACAAAGGGTGTCACGTTAATATCAGCCAGAAATGGTCTTCGTTGCCTTAACATAAGTATTTTTTGGGGGCTGGAAAAACAACCGGTCACAAAAGATCAAGAGGTTTTTCTTCTACTGAATCCCGTACAAAATTTTTTTCTGCCATGTACACAAAATCCAGTGAAAAATCATCCATAGCGGATGTAAAGAGTACAATTTTATTATTAAAGTAATTAAAGAAAATAACTGCCGGGATTGCAGCCACAAGCCCTGCAGCTGTTGCTATAAGCGCTTCTGCTATTCCAGGAGCCACGCCACCTATACTGGCTGTACCCTGCAACCCAATAGATCTGAAGGAATGCATAATCCCCCAAACTGTCCCAAACAACCCAATAAAAGGTGCTGTGCTTCCCGTTGTCGCGAGAAAATCCAGTCGATATGACAGTCGCCCAACTTCCAAGTTGGTAGCTTTATTGAGAGCAAGGCTAATTCCCTTCAAATCTCTAGGGGTTACTAACTCACCTCCAGCCGATAGTGGCTCACCACTTTTTCTTCGCTCTTTCTTTGCCATCTCTTGAAAAACATAAAGTTCTCTATATCCGGTCAAAAAAATCCTAGCTAATGGACTTGCCTTCAACTCTTTGGCAAAGTTATAAATATGAGTCAGGTTTTCCGTCTTCGAAAAGGTCGCTAAAAATTGTCCGTCTTCACTTTTTGCACTGCGATAGTTGCTGAACTTGTTACAAATAATCGTCCAAGACACAATAGAAAATACGAGGAGCAAAAATAAAACTCCCTTGGCCATTAGACTAGACTGCACCACCAACTCAACAATACTTAATGGATTATCAGAAATTACATTTTGCACACAGAACCTCTTCGTGGAAAAAGTGAGGCCCAAAGGCAGGACGCCAAAAGGTATAAGTTTATTTTTCTTATAGTTAAATCAATAACTTACTTTAATTAAATCCTTGGTTTAAGTCAAATATTATTGATGAAGAAAAAGACTGGGGTAAACACAAATCAGGAAAATTTAAACAGGCTGATAAAAAACAATGGTTTACCTA
>PAJA01000069.1 GCA_002705185.1 Nitrospina sp.
GAGCTGGCAAAGGGACTCGAACCCCCGACCTGCTGATTACAAATCAGCTGCTCTACCAACTGAGCTATGCCAGCTCAGCAAATAAAAAACCTCCATATTACACTTTGGCTTCCAAAGTTTCAATATAAATTGGAGGTTTCAGCTATTTCGCTCAGATTAACAGGATATATTGCCACGAAAGGGCGATATTGATATTGTGGAGCACTATAGCATGACCGAATGTCTTTTAACAGAAAAAACATCGCCCTTGCATCATTAAAATGGGAATACTAACACCGAAAGTTCTGAAATACCATGTTTATTTCTTTCTTGTGCCGTTTTCAAAAAAAATTTTACACCCAAAAACTTCAATCGTCTATTTTTAAAGCATAACCCCGCAGGGTTATTTTTTCACCATTGTTCCGGCCGGATTCCCCTTAACATACCCCTTATCTTTTAACACCTCAGCGGTCTGGAACTTGGTTTTACAGAAATGTGCCGTGTAACGAAAATTATAATAGTCGACGGAATTTTGCGCATCTTGAAATGAAATGATATAAGGAACAATTAACGGAAAAGACATTAAATAAATCCACGCTTTACGAGTCTCGCCCGTATACCATTGCCCGCCACCAGGAATCACTGAATACAGCATGGCAATATCCCGGTCAAAATACTCATATTCCTTATCGCATCCGCTTAGGATAAGCTGCTCCATCTCTGTTTCCATAGCCGGGGTAACATGCTTAAACATTAGAGGCGATCGACCCCCTCCCTTGATCCCGCAGGCAGAAAGAAAAAACACCATTCCCGCCACCCAAATGAATTTAATCAATGCCGACATATGATCTTAATTCAAACAATACTTTTAATATCAATATATTATAATTTCTATAGTCAAGCTTGGCTAAAAAAAACAGGCTTTATTTGAAAATTCAATCAACAAAAACCATAATAATTCTCGTCCACGCTATAAAAATCGACTTTTCTACGATGGGATTCGAATGGAACATCCCACCAAGGCCCAGAATAGGTTTTAGAAACACGAAACCCAATCAAATCAGCNTTTTTTCCCGGAGCCAACACACCGCACTTTAATCCCAATGCTTCTGCACCTCCGCGAGTTGCCATAGTTATTATTTCCTTTCGGCTAACATCNGGCAAAAGTTTATCCGCCATACGTAATTCGTCCAGGAAATTGAGGGAATTGTTGCTCGCCAGTGAATCTGTCCCCAAAGCCACGGTCACTCCCCGATCCAACAAAGCACGAACTGGCATAAATTGCGTTCTCCCAAACCAATCCGTACTCTGCGGACAAAATACTGCATTGACTTTTTTCTTATNCATAATATCTAGGTCTTCTGAAATAAAATTGCAATGTANTGCAATAAGGCGGTCCAAAACTCCTAGAGAAGAAAGATATTGTATCGGTGTTTTATAGGGAGATTGCCATTTAAAGTCCCAGGCAGATCTTTCTTTTAATAATCTCTCAAGCGAATTATCCCCGCCCATAAGAAACCCAGACTCCTCTTGAGTTTCCGCAACATGACTGGAAAGTGGACAATGGTATTGTTGCGCAAGCTGACTTAAACTCTGGAACAGTCTGGGAGAAACGGAATAAGAGGCATGGGGAGCCAAGCCCAGCTGATAAAGGGGGGAAGTACATGCAAACTTTAACAGCTCTTCAAGTTTTTTGTAAAGGGCCTGCACTTTTTCGGACTTAAACTCTATCACTTCCAGAAATAACACCGACCTAAAACCTAGCCCCCCAATCACGGGNAACAGTTCGGGCTTAGCAACATAATCTCCGAGCGCGGTCACNCCAGAACGTCTCATCTCTTCCGCACCTTCACAAATGCCTCGAATCCGACTCTTTTCATCAAGGTCGGCATTCAAGGGGATTAACTCGCGAATCCAACCTACAAAAGAATCAGAAGGAGAAAGTTTTTTATTAAGGGNAGTCAAACTTAGATGGCTATGCGTATTGACAAACCCCGGCATAAGGAGGCAGTCAGACAGGTCAGTGTCTGCATTGCCGGATTGCGTTGTTCNAATCTCGACAATATTTCCCTCATCAATAANCATCTCNCCGTTTTCAATCAGGTCTCCGCAAATTGTCAGTAAAGCTCGAAATTTTATTTTCATAGATTAAATTTTCAACAAAGTGTGGAATCCTTGTACTTTGTATATGTGGTTCCTAATTGTTTCAATAATACTTCTTCTTCAGCTTTGGCCCGAAAAACATTTAATGGGATCACCACCACCCCCACATAAACCAAGCAAGCCAAAGAACCACAAGCGACAAACAATCCAGTCAANGTCAAAACGATACCGATATAAACAGGATGGCGAATAACTCGATAAACNCCCTTGGTGACTAACTGGTCTGTTCCCGGAAGAACTGCAAGNGAAGAACCCAGCGACCACATTGCAACTACCCACAAAAGAAGGCCCGATAAACCAATNAATAAACCCGAATAAACCAAACTGCGAAACCCAAAACCAAAATTTTTTGGGCCNAGGTAAGCAAACACCAAAGGCAATAGGTAGAGCATGGGAACCAAAATGTTCAAAGCGAACCGCTGGCTTGAACTGAGAGATTTAAAGTCAAACATGAAAATTATTTAACCGTTTTTACAGCGGAAACAATTGAANAAAAATTCCTTAGGCCGCAGTTATTTTTTTATTAAAGNTTTCCCGTCCTTCGAGAACTTCAAGTTCNATCACTACTTTGAAAAAAGGCAAGGTGAACTTCATATCTTTGATTTTCACAGCNTCTTTTTCNGGNAGCAGAAGAAACCTAGCTCCATTTTTCACGGCTCGAGCTTCCAATTCTTTAATGTTCTTTAGGGTGTAAGCATGATGATCTGGAAATGACTGGAAAAAAATTGGCTGAATATGCGAGTCAAGCAAAATCTGCCTGAATCCTTCCGGTTGAGCGATTCCGCAAAACGCCGCTACCTGCTCATTCTTTAATGTTTCGNCATCTAAAACCTCGTGATTATTCATGCTAATTACCGAATCTAGACGCAAATGTGTTTTGACCTGAGGGATCGACCCCAAGAGGCTTGNGTCAAAATCAATGGNGCNCCCAGAATAGCGCGTAAAGCAAACCATATCTGCTCTCCTTGTTTCTTTTGCCGGCTCACGTAGTTCTCCTGCCGGGAAAAGATGACCGTTTCCTAACGGCCTAGAGTGATCAAAAAGAAGAATATCTAGGTCGCGCTTTAAAGCCAAATGCTGAAATCCGTCATCCAAAACCAGGGTGTCGACACCAAAATGTTCAAGCGCGTACTGTCCAGTCTGATAACGGTCAGGCCCAGTTAAAACTGGGACATTTTTGAGCTTTTCCGCCATCATGACTGCTTCATCGCCCACCAATNNTGGCGAAAGAAAAATCTGTTTCCCNTCGCAAACCACATTGATTGGNTCACTGGATCTTCCACCATAACCTCGACTGAGAATCGCAGGTTTGAGTCCATTACCCCTGAGAATTTCGGCAATCATCATGACAAAAGGCGTTTTTCCTGTTCCACCCAATGTAAGGTTCCCAACGCTGATCACCCTGCAGCCTAGNTTCCGGCTGGGGAACACCCCCCACCCGTATGCCCAGAGGCGAAAATGATGTCCTAGCAAATAAGNAAAAGAAATAAGCTTCAACATTGCAAAAACAGGAAACCAGTACCATTTGCGATCGAGCGATATAATTTTATAAAAAATTTTGGACATGAATTCTTTTTGTCAAACTTCTAACGGCTATCTCTGGCAATGAATAATCAAACTCTGAAAACTTGTAATTTTTAGAGGTCCTCTAATGTTTTAGGAGTATACTCTCAGCCTATGGATTTTTTGTATTATATTCTGATAGGAGGCGCACTACTCCTAGCTTCTCCTTTTTTAATTTTACGAGCGCTGGTCTCTTCCTCTTTTCGCGATGAAATTAAGGGTAAAATGANGGGTGGCGCCTGTCTGCCGAAGCTAAAAGATACCCTGTGGATACATGCTTCATCAGTAGGAGAAGTTCGCCTGGCCAAAATTCTCATCTCAGGTCTGATCAAGGAAGGGGAATCCCGTCCGATTGCTCTGTCCACATTTACACTAACAGGTTATGCGTTAGCAATGGAAGAAGCACTTCCTAATGTATTTAGACTGCCGCTTGATTTCCCTTACTGGCTGAACCCAGTCTTCGATCGTCTACAGCCTTCCAAACTTGTTCTAATTGAGGCCGAGCTCTGGCCTGTCTTGCTCCGCCAATGTAAACACCGTAGCATTCCCGTTATTCAGGTAAACGGAAGGGTCTCTGAGAAATCTATTAAACTTTATAGAATGTTCCCTGCCTTTCTTTTGTGGATAACTGAGCCTATCAAACAGTTGTCAATGCGCTCCTCAACTGATGCAGACAGATTTTTACAGTTAGGCGTAGCAAAAGAAAAAGTTCTAGTCACAGGAAATATAAAGTTTGATGTGACCTCCGTCCATACTAAAGAGAAGTTTCATCCTAAATGGAAAGCCGACTCATTAATCGTTGTTTTTGGTTCCACCCGCCCAGGAGAAGAAGGCCCGATCATGCAAGCATTGGTTAAACTTCAAAAAGAGTTTCCCCGCTTGATCGGGGTGATTGCTCCCAGGCATATGGAAAGATGTCGAGAAGTCGAAGACTTAGTCCGTGAATTCGAAGTGAGCTATGGCATCCTCTCGAAACAGGACGACCTTAAAAACTGGACAGGCAACGTCTTACTGATAGACAGTCTGGGGAAACTCAACGCCTTTTATAAAAGTGCTGCCGTGACCTATGTCGGGGGTGGATTCAACCCACGGTTTGGCGGCCATAACATTCTTGAACCGGCGGCATTAGGAAAACCGGTTCTATTTGGTAAATTTATGAATAACTTTGAAGAAGAAGCAAAACTTCTTAGACAGTCAAAAGGTGGCTTGCAACTGCAAAACATAGAAGATATCTACAATGTTTTAAATCGCTTATTGATGAATTCGGATGAACGTGAAAAGCTGGGCCAGTCTGCAGAAAAAACAGTCCGAGCTAATAGTGGCGCTTTAAGTAGGAACATTGAACTTATCCTATGAAAATAGGCGTAACCTTCTTATGGTACATCCTTTTTGATGATTCATTTTTATCACTTACTATCCCTCTTCATTGCAATCCTTCTCGCCCCACTGTTCTCAATAATGGCGCTGTTCTCGAAGCATAAGTGGAAAGGACTACCTCATCATTTCGGGTGGGTTCCAAAAAGTCCTTACAAAAAAATTCTCTGGTTGCATGCTCTGTCAATGGGAGAGGTTGTCGCTATAACACCAGTCCTTGAAAGCATCCGCAAACAGAACCCTGAACTCTATATCGCACTATCCGTCACTACCGACTCTGGCTATGCAGCAGCAATCAAAATGAAAACTGCCGATAGCGTTTTTTTCCATCCGTTAGATTGTCTCCCATTCACCCAACTGGCTTTGAGCCGTATCAAACCGGACCTTTATGTCGTCATCGATACAGGGTTCTGGCCTGGCTTAATAGATCTGTTGCATAAAAAAAACACCCTTGTTTTTTTATTCAACGGCCGCATCTCAGAAAGTTCAGCCCGGCGCTATTTTATAGCCGGTTCCCTTTTTAAAGACACATTCCGGAAGTTTCACCGACTCGGCATGCAAAGTAGCAATGGTGAAAAAGCCTTAAAGATATTAGGTGTGGACCCAAAACGTATTGAGGTAATGGGTGACCCAAAATTCGACGCCTATCAACCTCAGACCTTTGAAGAAAAAAATGAATTAAGAAAAACTTTCAAGCTGGAAAAAGAAATACCGGTATGGATAGCGGGCAGTACTCATCCCGGCGAGGAAGAAATTGTCTTAGATGCGCACCAGCAATTGAGAGTCAAGCATCCCGGTCTAGTTTTTATTCTTGCGCCTCGCAGAATCGAGCGCACAGAAGAAGTTATTCAGCTTCTTAAAAAGAAAAATATATCTTTCGCCCTGCGTTCGTCTCTTGAACTGGAGCATGAAAAAAACGTTATACTCCTAGATACAATGGGCGAGTTAGCACAGGTTTATTCGTTAGGGCAAGTGGCATTCGTTGGGAAAAGTCTTATAAAACCTGGTGGTGGTCACAGCCTGATTGAGCCTTTAAGACAGGGCTTGCCAGTCATACATGGACCTTTTATTGAAAATATTTTCCATGTCGCTGACAAGGCTCAGGAACTTGGGCTGGCTTTAACAGCAAAAAACTCTGAAGATATAAAAGAGAAAGTGCAGACCTTATTGGAAAGTAAAAGTCTCCGTCAAGAACTCCAGAAAAAAGCACATTTCTTCATCACGCAACAACAAGGCGCCTCCAGAAAAATGGCTCAAATCATCATAGAATCTCTAAAGCCCGATCTCTCAGCCTAGCTTATCCAAACAAATCAATTACTACTTTGACCAACTATTCCACTCTATCAAATAAAGACCTAGATAAATTGTCACGGTAAATTACTAATTAATTTTGGGCAATTTTATAGTATTGTTTTCTGGATATTTAGGTAACCCAAATTATTCAAGTTCAAGGTCTAAATCGTAACAAGGTTGATAAGTATCTATTTTTTATTTGTTACGTGACTGCTTAAGAATGCGAAATACAACCTCTGTTTTCTGAAGATATCTAATTTGACGAAAGTTTTTTCTAAGTCCAGCAGGTTATAAGAAGAAAGCTTAGTAAAAAAATAACTAGTATTTTGTAACCATCTGTTTTATAGTAAGCTAATTAAGCGATTTAGCCGTCTAGAGAATGACAGGTGTATTGCCAGGACTGGTAATTTTTTTTGGTTGAGTAGCCTCCCGGACCACCGGTTGTCTGATCCCCCCCCCCGTTTTCTCATTTAAGCTCAAATCCTCTTTTATCAATTAGCTCTAAGACTCAAATATGGGTTTTAAGCGCCAACTGTGTTATGCCATGCTCATATTTAATGAGACTGTCATTCTCTAAAAGGAAAACTATATTAATGGAATCAACAACTAAGGGCTTTGAGGCCTTAAATCTATCTGAACAAATTTGTCGCGCTATTCGTGGTGAGAAGTATGATAGTCCCACTCCAATTCAGCATCAAGCGATCCCACATCTTCTTGAGGGCCGCGATCTTTTAGGTTGCGCCCAAACAGGAACTGGAAAAACGGCGGCTTTCGCCCTACCGATTTTGCAACGCTTATCCGAAGGGCGAAAAAATCCTGGATCCAAGGGCCCACGCGCTTTGATACTTACACCTACTCGGGAACTTGCTGCTCAGATCAGTGACAGCTTTCGAGTGTATGGCAAGCATTTGAATTTAAAGCAGGCAGTAATTTATGGTGGGGTAAGTCCGAAACCACAAATTAATTCTTTAAGGAGAGGCGTTGATATTTTGATAGCTACTCCTGGTAGGATGATCGATTTATATCAGCAGAGATGCTTTCGTCTGGATCAAATTGAGGTATTTGTTCTCGATGAGGCAGATCGTATGCTGGATATGGGTTTTCTTCCTGATATAAAAAAAATCTATGCCATGACACCAGATATCCGTCAATCAATGTTGTTTTCTGCTACCCTTCCCGATGATATTCTACGTTTGACAAAACATTTTCTTAAGGACCCAGTCAAAGTTTCTGTTACCCCACCGGCCAGCACGGTAGACAGGATAGATCAGCGTGTTTTGTTTGTCGATCGTGAAAATAAAGGAGCCTTGCTGGAATCAGTATTGCAAAATAACGATATCTATAGGGCATTGGTATTCTCACGTACGAAGCATGGAGCGAATCGAATTGTCAAAAACCTGGGCAAGGCAAAAATCAAAGCAGACTCAATTCATGGAAACAAATCTCAAGCAGCACGCATGGAAGCATTAAAAAAATTTCGTTCTGGTAAGGTCCGGGTTTTGGTAGCCACCGACATTGCATCGCGGGGGTTAGATGTAGAAGGAATTACTCACGTTATCAACTACGAACTTCCAAATGAAGCTGACAGTTATGTTCACCGTGTTGGTAGAACAGCTAGGGCGGGAACATCTGGTGTTGCCCTTTCATTTTGTGATGCTGGAGAAAAAAGCTATCTACACAATATCGAGAGAACCATTAAAAGGCTAGTAACTGTGATCAATGATCACCCTTATCATTCCGAATCTATTGCCTCAAAACCAAAACGTAGCAGTGGAAGCAATGGGAAGTTTTCGGGAAGACGTTACTCTAATTCTGGCGCTAAACCAGGGAAAAATCAAACCAGGAGAAAATACTTTTCAGCAAAACCTCGGAAGAGAAGTCGAGGCCCAAGGTCAGCAGTAAGCGCTTAAAATATCAAGTTTATGCGCCCTCCAATTATGAGGGCGCATGAATATAAATATTTCTTTTGCTTAGAAAGTTTTATAAATTTATCAGCCTTCTTTCCGTCTTCCTTATGCCAAATTACTGCCCTCCGCATCCTCCTTTCATATAATCAAAAAATTTCAAAAATTCTCATACCAAAACTTCCATTATAGTAATTAGAGAAAGTAGTGGCGAATCCTGGATTTTTTTAGCAACCAAAAGTTTTAGGCCTAAAAAAAATCACTCCAAAATTCATGAGCAAGAAATATCTAAGCAGCAAAAATTTTGATTAATATTTACTTTTGGTGGGTATTTTATAGTTAATTTTATAAAGCACGTTATAAAATATTTTTTATTACCTAGAAAGATCCAAACATTTGTTACCCCCGTCCTTAATGAGCGCGAAGAAACTTCCCGATCGTTTTGCGATAGTGTTTATGTGTCTGCTTGGTATGAAGACCATAGTCTGTGAGCAAACCATCTGCTAGGGTTTCTGGGTCTTCACCTCGGTAACCTAGCAAACGAGCAATGGATGCTAGTTCCTTATTATTCTTTGGAAGGTTGTTAGTTGGCACCTGGTGAATTATTCGCAAAATGCATTCTAGGTTTCTAAGAAACATATAACTACTCTGAAGTTCTTCCGCCATAGTCAAATCGATCAATCCAAGGGCTACTAAATTTTTTAGCGTAGAAAAAGTGTTAGTTTCTCTAATGCGCGAAAACTTTTTGCCATGCATTAACTGTAGAACCTGCACCAGAAACTCAATATCTGCAAGCCCTCCGAAGCCCAGTTTTACATTTTTCCCCTTTATGTTCTCTCGTGCCAGTTCTTGTTCCATTCTTTCACGAAGTCGAGATATTTCTATGAGATCCTCATATTCAAGCTTGTTCTGATATACAAACTTCTGGGTGGACTTAATGAACTTCTTCCCTACCTCAGCATTGCCCGCCACAAACCGAGCTTTTATTAGAGCTTGTTGTTCCCAGATTCTTGCGCGGGATTTAAAATATTTTTTGTAACCCGCTACAGAAAGAACCAGCATTCCGGCATCACCTTCGGGTCTAAGCTGAGTATCAATTTTGTAGGCGTAACCGTAAGGAGTTATTTCGGAAGTCAGCTTATAAATCAACTGCGATAACGCTGAGTAATATAAAGTAATACCTTCGGAAGAAGCATCACTCTCTTCTTCATCGTAGACCAGTAATAGATCGAGATCTGACCCGAAATTCAATTCACGTCCTCCCAACTTGCCTATACCAATGATGCAAAAATTTTGAATGTTATCATGTTCTGATCTTTTTTTAAGCTCCATGCAGGCAACCTGATAAACAGTACTCAGAAAAACATCCGCTAGGTTTGAAAGATCCTCCAACGTTCCGGAAAGATCTGCTTCCTTGATCAGATAGCGCACTCCAATACGAAGTTCTTCAGCGTGTTTGGTAAGGCGAAGTGCTGTAGACTTAGACTCAATATCAGAAGCATTTTTCAAAGACTGATCAAAATCTTCCTGTATTTTTTCTGCCTGCTTAAACCGATAAATATTTTCCATGTTGGTCAGAACATCGAATAAACCTTGGTGTCTGATCAATATTTTTGATAAAACTTCGCTGCTACCAAAAAGGTTAAGCAATAATTCTAGAAATTTTTCATTTTCCTGGAACAAGTCGAGAAATGACTCTTTGGATCCAGCCGCCTCCACAAATCGACATAGATTCTCGATTGCTAAATCTGGCTTGGCAACCTTTCTGCACTTTTGAAGTATTTTTGGAATAATACTGTAAAATTTCTTAATACTTTGCAAAGAAGGATGAGAAAACTGGCCTCCATCCCGAAACGATTCAAGAAACCGATATGCCCTTTTCGAATCTGTAAGTAATGGGATTTCGGCTAATCTGCTTTCAGTAAACTGTTCTTCTCCTGCACGAGATTGGTCCCATGTACTTGAAATTGTTTCTACCGCTTCCCTCTTTTCTTTTTCAGAAAATTGTTCGGCAAACA
>PAJA01000070.1 GCA_002705185.1 Nitrospina sp.
TACAAAAGAAGAAGGTTTACAAAAAGGTTCAAAAAGCCGAAGTCTTTTAAATACAATATGGTAGTTATAGGAGCTGGAGCAGCGGGGTTGGTTACCAGCTTCATAGGGGCGGCAACCAAGGGAAAAGTCGCGCTAATAGAAAAACAAAAGATGGGTGGAGACTGCCTGAACACCGGATGTGTCCCCAGCAAGGCACTCATTCGTTCAGCGAAATTTATGGCTGATGTTAAGAAATGTCAAAAACTAGGATTCAAAAGTGTTCAGGTTGAGTTTGATTTTTCCGAAATCATGGAACGGGTACAACGAGTTATCAAAACCATTGAAACTCATGACTCGGTAGAGCGATATACCTCGTTAGGAGTCGAATGTCATACGGGTGAAGCAAAAATACTCTCCCCATATGAAGTTTCTGTAAACGACAAAATCCTTACAACACGAAATATCATTATTGGGACCGGAGCCCGCCCATTCGTGCCTCCTATTGAAGGTCTGGAAGAAATTGATTACTTAACATCTGATACGGTTTGGAATATCCGAGAAAAACCTGAAAGGCTATTAGTTTTAGGAGGAGGCCCCATTGGCTCCGAACTAGCTCAGGCATTTGCTAGGCTCGGGTGCAAGGTTACTCAAGTAGAACTTGGGGAAAGACTTCTCCCAAAAGAGGACTATGAAGTCTCACAGGTAATCTTAGAAAGTTTTCGGCAAGACGATATTAATGTTCTGCTTGAGCATAACTTAAAAAAGTTTTTTAAACGAGACGGAAAAAACTTTGCGGAGTTTGAGTCTCAAGGTCAAATTATTGAAATAGGATTTGACCAGGTAATAATCTCCATTGGTAGAAGAGCCAACACAAAAGGATTTGGTCTCGAGGAACTGGGAGTTGAGTTAAGCCCAAGAAAAACAATTCAAGTTGATGAATACATGCGGACTAACTTTCCTAATATATATGCTTGTGGTGACGTTGCTGGTCCCTACCAATTTACCCATATAGCAGCTCATCAAGCATGGTATTGCGCTGTCAATTCAATGCTAAACCCCTTTTATAGCTTCAAGGCAGACTACAGCGTTGTACCATGGTCGACCTTTACTGACCCAGAAGTAGCCCGGTCTGGTTTGAATGAACTGGAAGCAAAAGAACAAGGGATTCCTTATGAAGTTACGACCTATGGAATCGATGATCTGGACCGTGCTATTGTCGATGAAGCAGCTCATGGATTTATCAAAGTACTCACTGTCCCCGGTAAAGATAAAATTCTTGGAGTCACCATTGTGGGGGTTCAATCAGGAGATATTATTTCAGAGTATGTCGCCGCGATGAAAAATGGATTCGGGATGAACAAAATTTTAAGTACTATACATATATATCCTACATTAGCAGAGTCTAACAAGTTTGCAGCTGGAAATTGGAAAAAAAATCACGTCTCAGAAAGTACTTTGGCTTGGGGCAAGAGAATTAATAGGTGGAGACGAGACTTTTTTTAATTAAACACACTTGTCTTGGTGTGAGAGAGGGAAAATACAGCACCTCATATAAGCATGAGACCCAAGCTAAGAGATGATTAAAGTTTTATAAAACTGGAGTCGCCTTAAAAGCATTCACTACTCAAAGTAAGTCAACATAGTAAAAATAAGCACTAAGTTTCAAAGAACTATGTATCACTTCGGTTTCAATTCAGCTGTTTTTTAATCCAGCTTATTATTGGGAAAAACAATAAGGCCAAAATTGCTACCGGAAATCTGTATTTGCTAAAAAAACCCTCTTCTACATGTATACCTGTTAGAGACTCAATAACGTCTGGTAAATAGTCTGCAGTAAAGTAGATGACGGCGTAAGACAAAACCAGCGACAAAATTATGACAATATTTTTATTGATAAAATTCATTTCAGTGCCGTCTCATTTCCAGATTATAGTTTCAGGNTGNGGCTTCTAAATTTGATTTTCAGAGCTTCCGCTTTTTATATCAACTATTGCACNGCTGCAACAGAATCAACATATTTCATGACATTAATTCTTACTATTTAAAATCAACTCAACAATATATTTCAAACCACAAAGATGAGTTGATATCANGTATTCTTCCAACCTACCAATATCGCTTTTAGTTTTTGCTCCAAATTCTCTAGAGCCTGGCGTATCTCAAAGTCATGATCAATAGTAGATGTTGACTGGTTCAGGACCTTTTCAATTTTTCTATCATCNACCCCAGCCTCTGTCATAAGAGCAACTGCTGTTCGCCTTAAGTCATTAGGCATAAATTGGCCCACTCTAAAAAAATCACCATAGGAATATTCCTTTTTAGACTGACTTCTATCTTCAGAGTTTTTTCTAATCGAAANACTTANAGCTCTAGGTGCTATATGTTTATCCTTACCTGAAGGGAAAACCCAACCATGCTTTTTAGGCGGACCCAAAATATCAATTACCATTGGCGTTAAAAAAACTTGATGGCTTTTCTTATTTTTGGTTCTCGTACTCGGAATCGNCCACCATCTCTTGTGCAAATTAAATTCTTCCCATTTAGCTCCTGCAACTTCTCCATTATGCTGACCAGTTAATAGTAAAAATTTTAAAATAGACTTCATCCTTTCAGGCATTTTTGCATTTTCCAGACCGAACCAAAATTTCCTTATTTCATAGTGTTTAAAAGTTCTTTCTTTCGGGGTACCTTTGTTNATAATCTCTATATCAAGGCATGGACTTATCTCTAAAAAGTTTCTATNNATAGCAAAGGTGAACATGGACTGCAAAATCTCAAAGATTTTCTTTGCCATTCCACCCGAATTACCAACTCGACTCAACAACTTATTAACATCTTTTTTTGTAATATCAGTNGTTCTGAAGTATTTCCATTCAGGAAAAACATATTTATTTAGTATTCGCAAATCTTCATGCCAAGAAATATTTTTAGGTTTGAGATATGACTCGATATACTCATCAATGAGCCCCTTAATTGAACTAATATCTCTTCCCTTTTTTTTCGTTCCTTTATCCACGCCACCCTCAATATTATTGTATTTTCTATTAAGATATGTTNACTCTGAAAATATACCGCATGGTCAANAAANCACATAACCAGAAAAGATATAAAGTTAATAGCCAGGAGTAGAGAAACATAAAACCACCTTAGTTTCTTTTACTACAAAAACTGCTGCTCTTTTTGTTTGCTTCAACCTTATGCTAAAATAAACTTTTTAGACCAAAGCTTGGAAAGATACTCATGAAAGTTAAAGAACTTATGTCCACAAAGTTGACGACTGTTAGTCCCAACGATAAGTTGGATCGGGTATTCTTTCTCTATAATTTCGAAAATTTTCGTCATTTACCAGTTCTGGAAAAAAATAAATTAGTNGGCATTATTTCAGACCGGGATCTTAAAAAAATACTAGGGCCGAAAAAAACTTTTGTCGAAAAACCGGATGGAACAACAGTCCAGCTTTCCACTCGCAGGGTTAAAAACATAATGCGGCGGAATGTCACAACTATCGAGCCAGAACAACGAGCTGCAGATGCNGCATCAATTATGGCTAAGAAAAAAATTGGTGCTTTGCCAGTCGTGCACAAAAATAAGTTGGTTGGTATCATTAGCGCTACTGACATTCTAAAAGCTTTTGTAAAGCTCAGAAACGATCTNGATAATATTTAAANAAAACCTGTATTNNACCTACTTCTGTTCTNANTTTATCTTAANGGAGTAATTTCATGAAAAACTGGTTCATGTTGTCTCTCATCGGACTTGACCAGCCCAGTATTATTGCTCGCCTTAGTGCTGGGCTATGCAAGAATGGCTGTAATCTGGGAGAGTCCTCCATGATTCGTCTGGGAAAATATTTCACAATCATGCTGATGGTGNAATATGATGCAGGAAAGGACTCATTAGAGCCCATAATCGCTTCTATTTGTAAACCTCTAGAGCTAAACGTCCATCTGGTAGAACTTACTGATGGAGCCCAACAACAATGTGAGCCTGATGTAAGAGTTAGCTTGTTTGCTGAGGATCGCATGGGAATTGTCGAAGATGCCACCACACCATTAGCTCAGGCCGGACTTAACATCCTCCACCTCGAATCCAATNTTGGAGATGCTAATGAGTCAGGCACTTACTATATTCACCTGGAAGGCACTGTCTCAAGCGGGTTGGAAACTCTCTANAAAACTCTGGAAAAACTAGAAAAAGAAAAGGGTATCAAGTCACACTTGATACCCATCAATACTCAGATTAGTTGATTTTCTAAAGACAATACTTCCATCTAGGACTAGCGAGCACTTAAACCAATTGATCGTCACCAGAACCGCCACCAACACTAACTTTTCCATCTTCTTCAAGTTTCTTAATAACCGCAATTACCTTCTGCTGACCTTTCTCTACGTCGCTGATTTTCGTTGGCCCGAGAGATTCAAGGTCGTCCTTCATCATCATGGCCCCACGTTCGGACATATTAGTGAATAGTTTTTCTTTTAGTTCATCCGAAGCCGTTTTCAAGCCAACGAGTAAGTCTTCTTGATTNATCTCTTTCAAAATTAATTGGATACCAGGGTCATCAATTTTAAGAATATCTTCGAAGGTAAAGCGCAGGGCACGGATTTGATCGGCCATAGGCTGATCAACCTCATCCATCTCGGTCAAAATAGCTTGCTCAGTCGTCCTATCCAANCCTCCCATCATTTTTGCGACAATATCCACACCACCCAGTTTATTTCCCGAAACTACCCCCGATGACCTGAANTCCTGCTGTAAGGATTCATCGAGTTCGCGGATGACAGTCGGCGTAACTCTTTCCAGCGTCGCCAAACGATACATTATCTCTGTCCGGTTTTCTTCCGGTAATTCCGCAATTGCCTTACTAGCAACTTGTGGATCCAAATGGGCCAATATAATTGCAGCAGTTTGAGGGTGTTCNTTAATAAGAAAAGACGAGATAACTTGAGGCTCAAGCGACCGAACTGTATCGATTCCACCCCCAAGCGTCATTTCATCACCCGGCAAAGTAATATTATTTATAATTTCTTCGGCCTTATCTGGGTCTAGAGCCTTCGAGAGAGTATTTCTCAGAAAATCGACTCCAGACACACCTAAACCACCCATTCCAAATGAAACCATATCAAAAAACTCTTTATTGATATCGTCCATTTCTTTGGCATCCACTTCACCAAGAGAGGCCATGTAGTTACCAATATTCTGAATTTCACGCTCATCCATATGAGACAGAACCTTAGATGCAGCTTCCTCTCCCAAGCTCATTAACAAAACAGCAGCTTTCTCTGGACCGGAAAATTCTTTAGCCATAACCTATTGAATATTAAAGGTTGAATTAAATATCGTAATTAATGTTACTCCTATAAATTGGCTTGTCAAGTCAAAACCCCAAGAAAAAAAATGAGAAAATGCGATTTGGCTACCAAGATATTTAACCCTATAATTAGACAATTTGCAGAGAAAATATTTTTTCAAAACCAGCATCATATGATTTTAAAGATTTCGGACTTTTTTATAGGAACATTTTGTGGCGCTCTAGTAGCTAAAGCGGTGTCTTATATCTCGCCTTCTTTCATGCCCATGCTTGCCGGAGGATTGATTGGGATGACCATTGCCCTGATACTTAAAGTTGCACTCATGCCCGTTTTCGGAGCATTTGAGGTAATGATTCCAGTCAGCATCATAGGAATGATAGTGGGGATGAGTTCAGGCATGCTATCTAACATAGTTGCCAGCAATATTGTAATCACCTCCGGTGCATTGACTGGCTTTATCGTAGCCACAATCATTCACTTCTCTAACAAAAACCTCACTACAATATGAGCAAACAATCTTATGATGGAGTCGCCAAGTTATTTGACTATTTTGCCGTTGGAGATATGCGCCGGTGGGGTCCAAGTCAACGCTTCCTTTTCAAAAACCTGAAAGGCCGCATATTATATATAGGTATAGGAACAGGGCAGGAAATTGTAAACTTTCCTCCGGGACTAAACATCATTGCCGTAGACCTGAGCATAGAAATGCTCAAGCGCTCAGACAAACGTGTCGAGAACTATCCCGGAAAAATCCATAGATGCCAGATGGATGCAGAAAATACCGCGTTTGCCGACAACAGCTTTGATACCGTTGTAACTGTTTGCACTCTTTGCACGGTGAATCAAGCCGTGAGCTGTCTGCAAGAAATAAAACGCGTGCTAAAAAGAGATGGTGAGCTATTGATGTTTGAACATGTGTTGAGTAAGAATCCCGTATACGCGTTGGTGCTTAAAATGATGTCAATAATAACCAAATATCTACAAGGCACATACCTCGACCGTAACACTGTTGCAAATATTGAGAAGGCTGGATTCAAAATTCACTCACATAAAAACGTTTACCTTGATATCGTTAAAACACTACGAGCTCACTATTAGACCTAAGAATTTTCCTGTGAAGTTGACACGTGCCTGCCGTTTACATCTTTGGTAGCGGGGTTTAACTGGTATAACAATCCAGCCTTAATTTAATTGAGTTTTCTCGCAACTACTAATAGAAAGAATACAAAACTATGATATTAGGGTTAGAAGATATTCCTGGAGGCACATCCTTCGCAAGCTTTCTTGTCTGGCTAGCACTATCAGGCCTGTATTATCTGGTTTGCTATTTAGCCGTGCTCAATGTACTCGATGACCTCACACAAAACAGTCTGTTTAAATTTCCAGCAATGTTGGGTGCAGCTATACCATCAGCAGGGTTGATGGCTGTGTTCCACTACAAACCATTTGTGCTTGGGATTCTGATGTGCGTGATGAACTTTTATCGTATCCGTGCAATTTCAACTTCAGAAAAATGGAAAGGTGTGAAAATCAACCAGTCTCTCTTCTACCTCTCCAGCTACGCCTATATTTTTTTGCTAATATTACTAGCTTTCTATTTTCCAACATTGGATTTAAGTGAAAAATAAATAAGGTAAGAGCTTGTTATTTAATATTTTCAGGAAACATTAGGGAAGAATTCGCTAACGATTTTGGAGTCTGGACATGCAAAGGTAAAGCGGGTATCCCAAAAACACAAGAGCCAGGACAACTAGTACCGACAATAATTGGTCTCTAGGACCTTAAGGCGCCTACGTGTATTGCCACTGACGCTATCCATACTGCAGGTGACCATACAATCAAAGGAATAGTAGTGCACTATAAAGAATTACCCGGTCATTGCTAGAGCAAATATTAGCAACCCATACTGCGACCAGTATAATAAGGCCTTTCCGTTACCCCAAATATGGTAATAAAATAAGCCCCTATAAATTAACTAGTTAGATAATTGAACAAAGTTTAATCAACCACCCTCATCCTCTTATTTGTAGGGAGAATCTTGTCTCCCCCCCCTTATTTATTAACAAGCTATTCACAGGAAATGTGAATAAAATTCTGTCAAGAGAAATATTCATAATTATTCGTTTTTTATCTAAGTAGAATAGTTTGTTAGGCTATTAAAAGCTTTTGCTTGGAGTGACGGAGCAATAATATGTCCGATACACATTTGGTTCTCATACATATTGAGAATCGCTAGAAAAATAAAGATCAGTGAGAGTAAATGTATGTGTCGATTTCTCATAATAGATATCTCGCATCTCACTAGATATAAAGAGAGGGAATAGTCAAAGAGTTTTTAGTCCAATAGATATTGACAAAACTTTTTGCCAAAGTTATAGTTCTCTTTGTTGTAGATTATCAATTTAATATTAAAGGATTATTTAGTTGAGACTTCACGTATTTGAGTGTTCTGAATGTCGACACGAACAGAAACACGTCACATCCACTCCATCCCCACTAGGGCTCTCTTATTCTTCAGTTTGTGAAAACTGCAAAAAAAAGAGAACATTTAGTTTTGTACGTGAAGGAAAGAGAAGAACAGACTGGTATACAAACACTCTAAATCAACTTAAGAGGAAACAAGAAAAGGACCGGTTCGGTGACTCTCTGGAGAATATGGTCGTAGCAATCAAGAAAGCCGCCGAATAATGTTGTTTCCTTTAACTATCTTTTGCTTAGTAAAATCAATAATAGTTTAAGAGATTTTTTCATTTAGCTTGTTTAAGTCTATTTGATTTCCATTTTCTTGTCATTTTCTGTGCTTTCTCAACCTGAGATGGAGACATTTCTTCTTCCAATAAACGCATATTCTTTAAAGCCTTCTGGTTTCCATTCGAACCAGAAATACTAAACCACATATGCGCTAAAACATAGTCTTTTGAAACTCCTTGTCCTAAAACATACATCACACCTAAGTATTCCTGTCCTATGACATTTCCTTGCTCTGCAGATTCACGATACAACCGCACCGCTTCTTTATAATTCTGAATCACTCCTTTGCCAGTTTGATACATTAAACCTAACTTAGATTGAGCTCCAGACAACCCTTGTTTTGCTGCTAAACCATACCACTCTATTGCTTCTTCGAAGTTTTGTTGAACTCCTTGACCCTCTTCATACATTAATCCTAAGTTTGATTCTGCTAAAGCATACCCTTGTTCCGCTGAAAGACGATACCACTTGATTGCTTCTTTATAGCTTTGCTTAACCCCTTGACCTTCTGCATACATTAGCCCTAAATTACATTGCGCTTCAGCAAGGCCATTTTTTGCTGAAAGGCGATACCATGCCAATGCTTTCTCAAAGTCCCTTGTGACAATTATTCCCTCACGATACATTTCTCCTAAGTTAAATTGCGCCTTGGGGTGTCCTTGTTCTGCAGAAAGTTTATACCACTTGAACGCTCGCATGCCATTAGGATGAACACCTTTACCCTGGTCATACATTGCTCCCAAATTGAATTGTGATTCAGCATTATTTTTTTCTGCCAAAGGCAACCATAACTTGTATGCAGTATTGTAATCACCCCTATTAGCAGCATCCAATCCATCGCTAAAGTCATTCCCATAAACAGAGTCACCACACAAAAAAAGAAAATCGAGTACGAGTAAAAATAAAAGTGGTTTCTTCATATAATTAATTTGGATAAATTGCTGGTAGAGCATTAATAGAGCACAAAGGTCTTCCAGAAAAGCCTTACAGGAAATAGAACAAGAGTTTTTTAGGATTTTAAGCAGATATCATAACCTCAAACAACTCAGAGAGACCATGAAAAATTAGTGCTATAAGTTGGAGTGATTTATTCTGCAATTATGAAGGAGCAAATATTTTTCACAGAAAGACAAGACCGATAAAACCTTGAAAACTTTTAACTATAAAAATCGCTTATAAATATCTTTGGTTTATCGTCAAAAATAATTTTATGGTTTATATTTGTCGAGCAAGGCGAGTATTCTAAAAAGCTTCGTAGATTTAATAAAAGGTTTGTCAAAAAAAGCTGCCACCTTTTCAGGCTTCCATAACAGGTAGTTTATAGTTCGAGGCTTTAGTTAATGAAGTCTGGTAAATAAAACCACCACCCGGTTTATTAATCTCACCCTGAGAAAAAATAAACTCAAAAATTTCATCCGCCTGTGTGGCACCAACAATTACCGTCAAAACATCCTGCTCGGTCCAGGCTCCATAGTTTTCTGCATTCTCTAAGGTGGGCAACCCTCTTCCAGCGTGCACATTGGCAGAATCAATATTTTTTTCACTATGTAATATTTCGACTAAACGAATGCCTACACCTTTAGGCAGAAAACAGGTGATGCGCTTTTCATCTTTACCATATTTGTTGTCCATAAAATTTAAGCCTTATAGTTTTTATGACGTGTTGTTATCTTCAGGAACTAAATTTTTCAAGAACTTCAGGCGGAATATACGTTGCAGCTTTGTCGAGCGGAGTAATATACATTATTCCCATTCCCGGAGTGTCTAGATTTCCTGCCAGGTACATATGATTAAAAACACGTTCCACCTGTTCCTTGGAAACAACAATGTCTACCACTTCTTTTTCCACTTCCACCGCAACCCCCAAAATACCGAGCCGCTCTCTCACTCCCATACCACGTGCAAAATGAACTGTTGCTCCTTGGGCCCCTGCTTCCCGGGCTGCCTCGATTATGGTATCCGCTAACCCACGTTGGACAATGCAGGTAATCAAGGAGATATCTGTTAAAACCGTGATTTCTCTTGCTGTCATGCCACAATCTCCTGTACTTTTAAGGGTTCTTTTTGTTTTATGCTCGCTTTTTTAGCTTTGAACTGGATCCAGAGTCCCATGATTAACACTGCCAAGATAGGGCAGATAGAAGCCATGGATAGGATACCAAAACCTTCGACAGATTGGACGGCGTTGCCAAACCCCAAACCCATAGCCAACACCAGAGGAACAGTGATCGGGCCAGTTGTCACCCCAGCGCTATCCCAAGCCACGTTGACAAATTCTTCAGAAGAAAATGCAGTGAGCACAATCCCTAGTGCATAGCCTGGTAGTAAAAGATACGCAATGGGAATTTCAAAAATAATTTTCAACACTCCAAGGCTGAGTCCAAAACCAACTCCTGTAGAAACAGCCATCATGAGCATGCTTTTTCTAAATGCCCCATTAGTCAAGTTTTCTACTGTCTCGCCTAGCGCATTTAATGCTGGCTCAGCTAACGTGGCCCCAAAACCCATTATCCATGCAAATAGCAAAGTAATAAGAATCCCCACCGAATAAGTGTACAAAGGGGACCCTTCTATATTTTCCAGAGCAACAAAAGCTGCTGGCACAAAACTACCTGATTGGTTACCAAGTTTCGCAAGACCATAACTCAAACCAATATTAAAAATAATCATCCCTAATACAGAAAGAAAAAGTCCATAGGCAAGGATTCCAGGCTCATTAATTTTTTCGCGCAACAAGAGTTTAAGTACCAGGAAAAGAAAAAACACAAGAGGCACAATTGACTGGATACCTGCAATAATTTCCAAGTAAGGGGTTTCCTGCATCCAACTTGAACCTGCCGCCTGCGTCGTGACAATTTGACTCGCTGCAATTATTGACTCCGGGCTCAAGATCATGGACACATAAATTGCTAGGCCCAGAACTCCTATGATGGGAAAAACTGATGCCAAAGTCACAATACCAAATCCGGATAAAGAAGAATTACCTTTACCCGCCGCAGATGCGATTCCTATTCCCAAAGACAAAACCAAAGGAACAGTTACAGGGCCCGTGGTTACCGCTCCGCAATCCCATGCTAAACCAAGAATTTTATTCAATTCCGGATCCATCATGCAATACACGGTCAACCCTATTGCAGGAAACAGGGCTGCGTAGATCATCGGCTTAAGGCTCCAGCCGTTAAGAAAACGTAAGGTCCCTAATACTGCAGCCAGCCCTACCCCAATACCTACCACCAAAACTAGTGCTCCGGTCCAGTTATTGAGCAATGCATAAAGATAGGGTGCTTTTTTAACATCAACAATAGACCCCACCGCTTGAAGTGCACCGATCGCAGGCTCGGCAAAGGTAACACCTATACCCAATAAAAAAGCAATGAACAAAACAACTCCTAGCCCAGATTTTTTTGGCAGAGTGTTACCGATCACCTCTCCAAAAGGCATTAAACCAAGTTTTAGGCCTTCCATGAAAACCATCAAACCTAGAATGACTGCCACTAGCCCAGCAGTGATGACTAAATGGTCCACAACATTCTGACGTAGAATAAGAATCTGAAACATAATGAGATAAACAACAAGAGGAACAACAGCTTTGACCTGACTCATCAGGCGTACGCCAACATAAGGGCCAAGAAGCCGATACATATCAATACCGCGAAGCTGAACCTTTTTCGGTTGGTAGGGAATTTCCTCTCCACTTTCATCGAAAGTAACAGGGGGTGTTAACAAATTATAAGAAACAGAATTTTGCTTAAGGCTGACTTCTCTGACAAAGTCTCCAAATCGAATTTTCCGAGTCATGTTTTATCCTCAGAAGCAATGGGGGAAAAAATTGATCTTCTTGAACCTAATTAAAACATATACAATTTAACACAAAAATTAATTATTGTACAAATTTTCAGTAGGTTAGGCGTCGACTTAAAAGTTGGTCTCACAAGAGCTGAGTGTTACCAACTCTATACATAACAGTCAATAGTAAGAATTAAGCCTATAAATTGAATTCAGGAGCAACTAAATTCCTTCTCATATCAAGATCTAAACAAATACGATAAGACTACCACTTCCTTATAAAGACAATAATTATAAAAGGAAATTTTAGTTAATAGATGCCAAAGAAATTCTTAATCCTACTTTTAAAGCGCCCCTATCTAACGGATAATGCAATTGGAATTTTGAAAAAATAATTACAGGTGATTTATCAATGGTTTTAGAGAAAAAAAGAATACTAAAAAGAACAAACTCATGGACA
>PAJA01000071.1 GCA_002705185.1 Nitrospina sp.
AAATACATGAACTTTACCGGAGTGGTCTTTCTAAGGTAAAGAAATAAAATCACTCAAGTTCTCCAATATCCGATGTGTGATTTTTTTTGGAGAAGGATATTCACACTAGTTAAGCCGGCAAGTTTCCTATTGCTAGATAAGCACATCCGGCATAGAGTTCTTCAATATGTTGTGCCACTAAACCCGCCTCTTTCATTTCATATAAAAGCTCATCTTGCGTATAAGCCTTCCATTCCCTAACTTTTAGTTGCCTTTGAATAAACCGAAGCCCCATAAACTTAGTAAAAGGATAAATTAGAACCTGTCTAATAAGACTCACTGTAAGTCCATAGCGCTCCCTGACCAACCGGATACTTTCCTTAATAATCAAATCTCTNTCATATTTAATGGAGGGGTTTACCAGAATAAGAATTCCTTGTGGTTTCATCAAGGCCTTTAAACTTAATAAGCCCTTAAGCCTTTTTTCTCTTGACGAAATGGTATAAATCGAAAAATGTCCTACGATAACATCAAACTTTTCTTCAATTAATGGTGACGTTAAATCATACTGAAAACATGATACCTGACTGGTAATACCTAGTTTTTTAGCACGNAGTAATGTCTGTTCTACTCCNGTTTTGAGAAGATCTATTCCCGTATAANACATACCCTCCCGAATACGTTCTGCAAGAAATTGCAAAAGAAGTCCTGAGCCACAACCGGCATCTAAAAGNGTTAAAACCTTTTCGTCTGGAATATTGTCAACCACACGCCGTATCGATTCAAAATAAGATTCCGGTGATAATAGATCATAGAGCTTAGAATTAAACCCTATTGACCAATAGAATTTCCTATAAAAGCATTTCATGCATTATTTAACAAATAAAAATTCGAACGCTTGTCAGGCACATGGCAAACGAATATAATTACAATTGTAATTTAAAGGAGTGCCAAAATGGCAAAAAAACCGTTTATCAATAAACACGGGTTTGTGGAATACCCTTTTCTGCACGATACTCGTAAACAAAAAAACTGGTGGTTTTATAACCTTATGGAGGACTACCTCAAACGTAGAGCCCGACAGAGGGATGGGCCTAATTATACCCGAGATCAATGTGAAAATGACTTTAAAAAAATTCTGGCAGGTACTAACCTTAAATTTTACGTATTACTTCCCTCAGGTATGGGTATGGAGTTTAAACTGATAGGGAAATATGAAACCCCTGAACTCATAGAAATCGAGGATCCGGTTCCTTATATAACCGAAAAATATGGTGGAGGTAAATTTAAGGTCAATATATACCACGAAGGAACTTTTTGCGGAACAGAAAACTACAAAGCTCACGGGGACCCCAAATGGGTCGAAATAGAAGATGATAATCCAACAGGCTGAAAGTTTATTCAACTCTGCATGTTGGTAATACTAATAAAANATCTTAAATTAAAGATTACTTTTAAAGTTGCTTTTTTAACCCCTCTTTTGCTTTTCAACAATTATAATATATTCAGCTCACTGAAAATCATTTATTCAGGAGCTTAAACGAACCTGGAATTACCCGGTAGTGAATTAAATAAAATTTTATATAAACAGAAAACTCANTCCAGTTCTTCCTCTGGGTTGCGAGGTTTCTGAATTGTAGGAACGCTGAACTTAAGACTTGTGGGCAAAGTAGAAGCTTTTTTACCATAGGCAATGTTACCGCTTTCGCCTTCAAGCCCAATATAAATATTTTCGTTTTTGACCTTAACTGGATACGTCGGGATGAATAACTCAGGGTTCTGCATATTCGCCCCGTTTTCCAGCTTAAAACGCCACTCGTGATTAGGGCAAATCACAATACCCTCTTCTATACGTCCTTCTCCTAAAGGCGCACCTCTATGAGGGCATTTATTGGTAATTGCATAATATTTTCCCTTGTAGTTAAAAAGGGCGATTTCAGCCTCACCAGCTGATATAATCGCTGACTTTCCGATAGGAAGGTCTTCCTCACTCATGATTTTTATGTATTTCATAAGGTCTTAATTTTCCGTTTTAGATTCTTCTTTAGGTTCTTCGCCTTCTTTATAATACTCAATCTCACAATTTGAATAGATAAAGTTCATGGTTTTTTGTCCTAAAAGTTTTATTGTTGTCTGGCCTAAAGAATCGGGGTTAGACATAATTCGTTTTTGAACTTCTTCTACTTTCTGTTTCGTCTGCTTGGCCAGGAGCTCATATTCNGCTTCCATATCCTGTTGAGTCAAATGAATATTTTCTGCAGCAGCAATAGACTCAAGCATCATATAGCCAGTAGTATTAAATATCGCTTTTTCTCTCCATTCCTTCATAGCTTTTTCAGATTCGAATCCAGAGTCCTCAGGCTTCATACCGGACTGAGCAATTTGAAATTTCATTCCTTCTATCATAAATTTTAATTCCCGCTCTATCACCGACTCCGGAGGTTCTACCTCAGCATCTTTGACCAAGATGTTAAAAATATCTTCTTTAATCTTTAACTCTTCATGCTGTTCTTTATGATTTTGGAGATCAATCTTTATAGCTCGACGAAGATCTGTAACAGTATCAAAACCTTCACGTTGAGCAATTTCATCAGTCAACTCTGGCAAGTGAAGTGTCCTTATTTTACTAATTTTCACTTTGAAGACAGCACGATCATCCTCCTGTTTTTCATCAGGAGCCCCTGGAATAGGAAAACTGATACGGCGCATTTTTTGGTTCCAGTCGGCAGGAAGNACGACTGATATCTCAAACTCTTCATCCTGAATATGGCCTAACAACTGATCTTCGAAACCCGGAATCATTTTCTTTTCGCCAACCCGCATTTCATGACCACTGGAACTCCCATTTTCCAAAGGAAGTCCGTTCATAGTACCTTCAAAATCCAAAGTCAGAATGTCACCATCCTTTACGGCATAACCTACAGGCATATCTTCTAATGAGCCTTGACGACTTAAAACCTTTGTTAACGTTTCTTCAANTTCCTCATTCTTAATAACAGCTTCTTTCTTTTTAAATTTAAGCCCCTTATAGTTTTTAACTTTTATTTCTGGTTTGATATCAAGTATTACAGCNAAATTCAAAGGTTCATCTCGCTTAATATCCTGCATTCCAGAATGATCTATCTCTGGCTGGCCTGTCGGTCTGAGACCAGTCTTCTGGAGTGCCTGTTCATAATATTCCTGCATCAACTCCTGAAACATTTCCGTAAAAGACTGCATGGGAACTTGTTTTTCAAGTATTTTTTGAGGAATTTTCCCCGGCCGAAATCCAGGAATATTAACCTGTTTGTTCAAAACCTTATAAGCATCTTCAACCTTTTTTGAGACCACCTCTTTCGGGATCGTAATATTTATTTTTCTCTTCAGGCCTTCTAGTTCTTCGACATCAAATTCCATTTTAAAACCTTTACNCTAAGCGTGGCCGGCAAATTGCCGGAGAAAACAAGTTAAAACTCGTTATTGTAATAAAACTATGCTCTACCTAACAAGTGATTTGCTAGTAGCCTATAAAGATAGTGAAAATTTCTCTTGAATCATCTGGTCAATTTCTTTTTTCAGTTGCCCCAGTATCTCTTCGTAAGAAAAAGAACCTAGAGCCTCCGTTCCTTTTTTTAAGTTCACTCTTGTAGGCCCACACCACAAACCCAAATCCGCATCATCAGTTTCTCCCGGGCCGTTGACCCGACAACCCATCACTGCGATCGTCAGTTTATACTTCTCAGCATATTCTGTCATTTTCCGTACATCCTGAGCCAAATCAACAAACTTATCATTCTCGACTCTGGAACAACTTGGACAAGCAATAATATTCAATCCCTCCAAAAAGTTCTTGGGAACAGACCGGAAACGGCCCTCTGCAATATCTTTCAAAATTTCTTGCCCTACCACAATCTCCTGCCCCTTATCCTCGTTAGGCAAAGTCAGAGAAACGCGAATCGTATCCCCAATTCCTGCCGAGATCAACTGTTCAAAAGCTATACGAGTTTTAATTATGCCTTCAGGAGGAAGTCCTGCCTCAGTAACTCCAAGATGCAAAGGAACATCTGGACGTTCGCTGAAAAACCTTTGATTAGCATCAATCACCTTATTCGATTCAGAGTCTTTTAATGAAACACAATAGTTCACAAAGCCCATTTCATCAAGCATCTGGCAATGATCAACGGCAGAACGAACCATTGCTTCTACTGAATCATCTTTATAACGTTCTTTNTAATCAGGGTCTACAGAACCACAGTTGACACCGATTCGAATTGCACAATCGTTTTCTTTTGCTGAGTTGACAATGAATTCCACTTTTTCACGAATAGTCTTATGTTTGTCTAAATGAAATAAATGTCCAGGATTATAACGAATCTTATCCACAAAAGGAGCAACGAGTGGCGCTAGCTTATAGTTTTCTTGAAGATCTACTGACCATACACTTTTGGGGAACTGTTGACGCAGCGTTCTGAGGGCCGTCACATCTTTTTCGTTATCCACAGCAATACGAATAATATCAGCTTGAGCTGCCTCCAAAACTTCTATCTGTCTGGCTGTGGCCTCAAGATTCTGAGTCTGAGTAGCCGCCATACTTTGAATGGCTATAGGTGAATCGCCACCAATCATAAGTTTGCCAATTTGTATTTTTCGTGTTTTTCTCGATATCATTGATTTAGTTTCCTGAATAGGCATAGATAAGTGGGAAAGGTTAACAAATAAAGGGATCCAGAGCAAGACTAGGTAGATAGTTTCAAATACTTGCGAAAGAACTTAAAAAGTCAATCCTTTTGTATAAAAAAACAACTTCCATCTATAAAGCTTATTTTATCGAAATAGTTATAGGTTTGGAAATATTTAAACTAAAAGAGACCAATATACTTAGATATTTACTAAATAAACATTTATCATACTTGGTATTTTTTTAAATATGGCCCATTTTTTTACTTCTTTCCAAAAAGATTTATTTGATGGAAGTGCGAGCTTAAAGAAATTTAAATACTTACTATCAGCCTAATCAATAAAAGAATACTCGAGAAAATGGTTTAACAGTAGTTAACAATAGATCATCCTGAGTTCTAGTGATACCAACATAAATCATATTTCTACTTTCTTCTTTTCGGATAGGATAATTATCTTCATCGGGTTCTACCAGGGCAACTGAATCAAACTCTAGGCCTTTGACCTGATGAATATTTGTAATCATGATTCCAGGTTCAAAAGAAAATTGATCGCGGTGCCCAAGACGTACTTCTCCTGATAAAAACTCTTCTAATTCCTCTTTTAATTCCATAGCCTGTTTGGGATAACGGCAAATGATAGCGATTAGTTTATATGAATCTGCCTGGATCAAACGGTTACTCCATTCAACCAAATGCTCGAGCATACTTTCTCTATCATCAGCCTTGTGCCATTCAGGGTCGGCCCCATTCCTACCCTCAACTTTTCTAGGATCTCCAGCAACTTTATGTGCCAAAGTCATGATGGGAACTGTACAACGGAAGGAAACTTCAAGCCTGATAATGGAATCTTCTTCCATTCCTAAATTTTCCACAACATTATTCCAGCCGATGAATTTTCTTGCCAATAAAATTTTCTGTGCCACATCACCAACAATAGTCATCTGACGCTTATCTCTGACCGCAGATGTCATTATCGCAAACTCAACCGGACCAAAATCCTGAGCCTCGTCAATCACCAGATGATCAAGACTAATTACACCACCCGAGCCGTCCGGTAGGCCTCCATTTTTTAGCTGAATGAGACGAAGGACCAGCGACATATCAAAGTAGTCAAGATTGTTCTTATCTCGATTTTTGTCTGTCAATCTTTTCAGATAACTCAAATTAGAGTCCAACTTGGGAGTATAAGGAAGGTAAGCTTTCAAATGTTCTGAGTCAGACAAAAAGTTATAAAAATCCTGAACATAATCTTCTAGTTCGAATCTTTTACTTTCTAAAAACTTCAGACATTTGTCTTTATCGTACTTAGGAATGCTAGACCCTTTGATCTCATGAGTAAAGTCCTTGAGACGTGGTAATATCGCGGAAGCTTCTGTTTTCTTCCATGACTTTACCTGCCCAGGCCAAGACTTAAAAGCAAACTCAATTTCTTTATTTAAAGACAGGTATTGCTTATCTACCCAGCTTTCTAGAGACTTAAGAATTTCTTCAGAATACTTTATCTCCTCGACAAACGATGGCACATTTAGGTACTTAAAAAAAGGGCGCCCACGAACGACTTTTCCAATAATAGACAACGCCCAGCTATTGAAAGTAGAGGTTTGCACCCCCTCAATACCCATTGAAGGTAAGGTAGCACAAACATAGATCTGCAAAGATTTGTTCATCACCACAACACGTGTATTCTTCGCCTTGGCGATAGAGTTTCCCTCGTGCAAGAGCCACGCCAGTCGATGAAGAGCTACAGTAGTTTTACCCGAGCCTGCAGACCCCTGAATAATGACAGGCCGATCAGCATCACTTGTTATTAACTCAAATTGATCTTTGGTAATTAAAGAAAGAATATTTGGAAGACTTTTTTCTGTCGACCCAAAAGCCCTTGAACGATGAGCAGCGGCTTCATCCTCTACATCGAGCTTTGACCAACCGGCCTCACTTCTCCTGAATATTCCCTCAGGGGTATCTATCTGAACTAATTGGCCACATTCAACTCGGTAGGACCTTCTTAGTTGAATGTGACCACTACGTTCTCTCTGGTTAATGACCTCATAAAACTCCTCTTCCTGCTTGTAGTTGAAATATAAACCTGCGATAGGCCCGTTTCGCCAGTCAACAATTCCCGCATCAATATTACTTTTTTTGCCAATCAGGAAAGATACTTCACTACCATCTTCTTCTTTTGTACAAACCCGACCGAAATAAGGCTCCTGAATCAAAGCATAAAGTGCTTTATCACTATTTTTACGGATATCTAAAATACGGTGCGCCACGGTCTCATCAGAAACAAGGGGTTGCCTTTCTTCATGGTTCCATTCATTGACAACCTGCTTGGTCAATTCGCGGGCGGCTATATTGGCGCTTATTTTTGATTCCTGGACAAGTGGAAGTTGCTGGCACAAAGACTGTAAAGTATCTTCAAGTAACTGCTCTTCCTCTTTTATCAAATGTTCTTCTTCTTCCGTCAAATCCATACATTACCTTCCAAAGATTAAAACAAGCTATGATACCTTAGTGCTAAACCCAATAATTTAAATGAGATAAACCTCAAGGGCAACATAAAACAACAGAACAGAATAAAATACCTTAAAGTCCAAGAGATTTATATAAGAAATCCTTTAAAACAAGAGGTTTTTAATTTAAGATGTGAAGTTAAGTTTAAAAAATAAATAGACAAAAATATTTAAGGAGCTTTTCATGAAAACTTATGAGGATCTGGAAGGAGATGGCGGATCCGATATTATCGGGCAAGTAACCGAATTAGGAAAGACGCTTAGATCTCGACTCGATAAAATCAAACATAAAGTTGCATTGATGAGCGGCAAAGGTGGTGTAGGAAAAAGTTCCATCACTGCTAATATTGCTTCATGTCTAGCAGATCAAGGCCTTAAAGTAGGAATACTCGATGCTGATCTCAACGGACCAAGCATTGGTCATTTGCTTGGCGTCGGCAACGATATCAAGCTAGAAATGAAAGACGATGGCATGGAGCCTGGAGTCGGCCATCAGGGTATTCGTATAATGACTATGGATATGCTAGTAAAAACAGCGGATACGCCCGTGATGTGGACCGAAGAAGCTGATGCCACAGCAGTCTGGGTTAGCACAATGGAATCTACTGCCATCCGTGAACTCCTAGCAGACACAAATTGGGGTGAACTTGACTATCTTCTCATCGATATGCCACCGGGTAGCGACAGAATTGATAACATCCGTTCATTAATTCCTGAGCTAGCCGGAGCAGTTGAGATAACCATTCCTTCTCCGCTTTCTCAGCACATTGTTACCAAGTCAATCACCAAGAATAATAAAATGAAAGTTCCTATCATTGGATTAATTGAGAATATGGCCACCTACGTCTGTCCTCATTGCGATAAAGAAGGTAAGTTGTTTGATGGGGAAGATGTTCACAAACTTAGTGAGAGAAGAGATATTCCATACATTGGAAAAATTCCATTCGACACGCGCGTATCGCGAAGTCAATCTGGAAACTTATTTTATAAAGAGTTTAAAGATTCTGTTACCGGCCAGGCCATTGCCGAAGCCGTAGATAATATTCAAAAATTCACAACAAAATAGTTACCAATAGGAGAAGAAATGAAATTCCTTTGTATCCCTTGTGACGTTAAGATGGAAGTGCAGGTTGAAGGTATAATGCCTGAAGAAAAAACAAATCTTGTTATGCAGTTTAAATGCAAAAAATGTGGTCACAGCATCGCTATGCTCACAAATAAATTTGAAACTGAGTTTGTCAGCAAACTTGGGGTTGAAATGGGAGGTGCTACAAGTGTAAGCAAAGCCCCAATGGCCGCAGTCGGCTCCTCATTAGCTCAGGCCAAAGAAGAGCTTCAAAAAACCAATCCTGAGGATAACCTTATTTGGACAGAAGAAGCTCTGGAGAGAATCAAAAAAGTTCCCTTCTTCGTTCGCGGAATGGCAAGAAAAACTGTCATCAACTTTGCTACAGAAAAAGGTGTCACCACAATTGATGCAAAGCTGATGGACGAAGTTCGCGAAAAAGTAGGCATGTAACAATCAACAGTGGCTTAGAATAGGTAATTATATAAAGTCAAACAATAAGATTTTAGCGGCAGGTCCAAATGATTAAAGCTTTTAATTTCTCAGGCCTTTTGAATAATTATTTGACTTATCAAGCAAAAGATAAGGATACATCTAACCGCAAAGAAGACTTTTAAGATTTCCATATTTTAATGATTAGCCTTAGCTATCAAATTGTCCAACTAAACTACCTCAAACACTGCATAACAATATTCCTGTGTGTATGTAAAAACTATAATAACTAGTGGGAATAAAAAAAACGGGAGCAGCCTAACAGCTACTCCCGTTTCAGGTTGGAGCACCTGAGTCTGTATTCCCAAGCACCCGTTTCATTGTAATATGTGAGTAACTCTGACAATCAGAAGTAGTTGCTATTGTTCAAAATCAATAGCTATTCCAAAACTATCAGGACTTCCCTTCAGCTTAAAAAAAGCATAAATTTCAGGTTTTTAAGAAGGTTCAACGATTTAAAATTTAACTTACAGCCTTTTTATTTTTACAGGCCTCACACTCGCAAAGTTGCCGTAAAAGCTCATGTGTATAGAAACCAGTATTATGTCCGTCGCTCCAGTCAAACTGAATGGCATAAAGTCCTACAGCTTTAAGGTTTCGTGGACGGATTTCCTGGGGAATAGAACCAGGAGCGATTAGCTTTTCTCCACTCCATTCATCAATACAATTGGCACAAGGACAACTTTCTCGCAAATGTTTAACGGAATAAACAGAGTCATGCCCATCATTCCAGGAAATTCCAAGAGTGGATTCATCTACCTGTTTGATATTTTTTGGTGCAGGGAGACTCATAACCAGAACTCCTCTCTACTTTCATGTTGCGTTCAAATAAACAGCGTGTATTGAAATCGAACAAAATTGATCTAACAAACAAAACAGTTACTAATGGCTGCTCCTTATAGCTGCAAACTAGCTCTTCCAGTCTAGTTCAAAAGATGCAGAGACTTTTTCACCACTTTTAGCCTGATTGATACTCAGTTGAGCAGCCACTTTACCGGCTAAATCTTTATAAGCCAAGCTAGCCGTAGATTGAGAATCAGACATAACAATAGGAACCCCTGAATCTCCACCTTCTGATACGGCTCCGATAATTGGAACTTCTCCAAGAAGTGGGATATCGAAATTATCTGCCAACGTTTTACCTCCACCCTGTCGGAAGATATGGTGTTTCTTATCACAACCATCACAGAGAAAATAACTCATGTTCTCAACGATACCGAGTAGAGGGACTTTTACCTGTTGAAACATTTTCACTCCCTTATCTGCATCGATCAAGCTGACCTCCTGTGGGGTGGTCACTACCACAGCACCGGAAATAGGTGCCTTTTGAGTTAGAGTTAACTGAACATCTCCTGTACCAGGTGGCAAATCAATAACGAGGTAATCAAGTTCACCCCACTCAACATTCTGAAGAAACTGCTGAATGATGCCCCCCAACATAGGTCCACGAAGCATCAAAGGTTGACCCTGCTTGGTCAAAAAAGCTGCTGAAACAACTTTCAATCCATATTTTTCATGAGGAAAAAATTTATTCTCTGAACCCACCTTTGGTGAAGAAATGGGAATGCCCATCATCTGCGGTATGCTAGGACCATAAATATCTGCATCCATCAAACCAACTTTGGCTCCAGTCATTGATAATGCAATGGCTAGGTTGGTGCTTACTGTGGACTTTCCCACACCGCCCTTTCCACTCGCTACAGCAATAATATTTTTCACTCCGGGTAAAACTGGCTGTGCATGTTCTGTCGGTCGAACAACCGCAGTCATATTTACATCTACCTTCTCGACACCTTCAATACCTTGCACCTTCGTTTCACATTCAGTGCGCAACTGCTCCTTAACTGGGCAAGCAGGTGTGGTTAGTTCAACATCGAACTTTACGCTTCCACCCTCAATACTCAAATTCTTGACAAACCCCAGGCTAACAATATCTTTATGTAAGTCCGGATCTTGAACTGTTTTCAAGGCGTCAATTATTTTCTCTTGCAGCTTCGGGTCGGGCATGAATTACTCCTTTAGACTAAAATATTTTTATATTCAGTAAAAAAACCGAATTTTTATAACGAGGATAAAGCAATGTTAATTTTATGCAATTCGTTAATGGTTATATGATGGTGATCATTTGAAAAAGATTTTAACCCTCTGAATTAAATCAAGTTATATCTTTTGAAGATTAACAAGAAGAGTTTGTTAACCTTTGATTCCACTTGCTTTATAAATCCGCATATTGTATATAAATAATTCAGGCCTACAATATATAGACACTTAATGAATAATGCAAAAAGCAAAAATATGTCAATATTGATAACATATTGTAATTATTGATTTACAGTCAAAACCTCTCTATAAAGCTAAATATTACACACACCGAAATTTATAAGACCGCAAATCACAAACGTCAAGCTTTAACACTAATCTTTTCTTAAACTTCAACAACGGATCATTTTATGGGGCAGGAAAAAACTTCCAACTTACAAGATGAGCTTGAGAAAAGATTTTTAACATATGCACTTTCAACGATTGTCTCTCGATCTCTTCCTGATGTGCGCGATGGTTTGAAACCAATACATCGCAGAATTCTGTTTGCAATGGAAAGTATGGGAATGAACTCTACAAGCAAACACGTTAAGTCTGCCAAGATCATAGGTGAGGTGCTTGGTAAATATCATCCACATGGAGACTCATCTACCTATGAATCAATGGTACGTATGGCTCAGGATTTTTCTATGCGTTATCCTTTGGTAGATGGAAAAGGAAACTTCGGCTCTATGGATGGGGATTCTCCAGCTGCTTATCGATATACCGAAGGACGTTTAACTTCCATCACTTCTTCTTTGTTGGAGGATATTAAAAAGAATACTGTAGACTTTCGCTCAAATTACGACAACACATTGAAGGAGCCTGTCGTCCTTCCATCGCGCATTCCTAATTTACTAGTCAACGGTTCTTCCGGTATTGCAGTGGGAATGGCCTGTTCGTTTCCCAGCCATAACCTTAATGAAGTCATGGCAGCATTAATTTCATTAATACACTCCCCCGACCAAACAGTAGCCAATCTAATGAAGCATATAAAAGGCCCAGACTTTCCCACCGGAGGAATCATTCTTAATAGCAAGACTGAGTTGCGAAAAGCGTATGAGTCTGGGTTGGGAGCAATAAAGATTCGCGGGTGTTGGAAAATCGAATACCTGCCTCGTGGCAAAAAACAGATTATTCTAACAGCCATTCCATATAGCGTTAATAAATCCCGGCTTATAGAAAAGATCGCAGAAATTATTATTGCCAAAAAATTACCCGCCCTTACCGATATCAGGGATGAGAGTGATGCAGAGGTTCGGGTAGTCCTTGAGGTTAAAAGTACATCCGATGAAAACAAACTGATGAGCTACCTTTTCAAACACACCGAACTAGAAAATAATTTTCAAGTCAACTTTAACTGTCTCAAACCAAGTGGAGAACCTGAGCGCCTTTCTCTACTTGAAATTTGTCAGGAGTTCCTGAAGTTTCGCAAACAAGTCATCACTCGCCGGTTAACATATGAGCTGACGCTTATCGAAAAGCGTCTTCACATCTTAACTGGGTTTGCAATAATATTTAACGATCTCGATAAAGCATTAAAGCTTATTCGATCATCCAAGTCTCGAAAGGAAGCCCACGATAAACTACAAAAAAGATTCAAACTTGATGATGAACAGACAAGTGCCGTTCTGGAGATCCCCCTTTATCGTCTTGTAGGAATGGAGATGGAGAAGATTCTCAAGGAGCAAAAAGAGAAACTCGCTGAACAAAAAAAGATTAAATCTATCCTATCCTCATCAAAAAAGATCTGGGCGGAAGTGAGAAAAGAACTTGAAGAAATTAAGAAAAAGCACGGGGACAAGCGTCTCACGCAAATTAAAACTGTTGAAAATATCGAATACAATGCTGAAGACTTTATTGAACATGAGAATGTAAATATCATTCTCAGCCAAAATGGGTGGATCCGTAAGTTAAAAAATGTAACCGATCCCTCTGGGCTAAAATTTAAAGAAAATGACCAGTTACTCGATTCATTACAAACTAACACACAAAATTTAATTGCAATATTTACTACATTTGGAACTGTCTATGTATCAAAGGCCTATAATCTACCCTATACAAGAAGCGGATTTGGAGAGCCTGTCCAAAGCCTGTTTAAATTTGGTGATGGCGAGAAAGTGATCGGCATGATGACACTTTCACCTTTAGATACTATATTAGATACTCCTGTCGATGCAGGCCAAATATCGATGGCCTTCATTAAGAAGAAAAAAACTCAAAAACATACTCCAGAGTTCATGGTTATCAGTGCCAATGGTTTTGGTTTTCGATTTCCATTATCCAATCTAACCGAGACAACACGTTCGGGACGAAGAATCATGAACTTAAAAGATGACGACAGAATGGTTGGATTCGCCCCTGTAACACACGATCACGTTTTTTTAGCTACAGCCAAAGGAAAAGCAGTTGTTATCCCAACCGAACAAGTCTCACAACTAGCAGGGTCAGGTAAAGGGGTGACTCTTATGAAGCCTGTGGGAAGCAGTATTATCGGTTTCAAGTTCGTTAACCTAAAAGATAAGGTCATGCTTGAATTTGATTCTGGCAATGAAAAACCACTCACTATAAAAAACGTCCGTCTCTGCAACCGCGGTAGTCAGGGTGTAATCATTTCTAAACGCAAAGCTATTATTAAAATCAAATAAATCTATGACAAAATATCGATCCGAAGATATCCAGGTTCTGGAAGGACTTGAGCCCGTTCGTAAACGGCCAGGAATGTATATAGGCTCAACATCATCTACGGGTCTGCATCACCTACTTTGGGAAATTTTGGATAACTCCGTGGATGAAGCGCTGAATGGTCATTGCGACACAATCGAAGTCAAATTAGAAAAAGACCATAGCGTCACTATCAAAGACAATGGACGAGGAATCCCTGTAGACTCTTATCGCAATACAAAAAAGAGTGCAATGGAAATCCTCTTTACCACCCTTCATTCAGGCGGAAAATTTGGGCAAGGTAACTATAAAGTATCTGGTGGCCTCCATGGAGTTGGAATGGCTGTAGTATGTGCTCTTTCGGAAAACCTTATTGCCACTTCTCGTAGAGACGGATTTGAATGGAGCCAGGCCTACTCTAGGGGCGAACCTATAGGAAAAATTAAAAAAGGAAAATCAGCGAGAAACTACGGTACTACTGTCTACTTTAAACCTGACAGAAAAATTTTTCCAAAAACGGAATTCAGCCCAAAACTTATTTTAGAGCGGGCAGAATCAAAAGCTTTTCTTAATAAAGGTCTCAAAATAATCGTCAATGAAAATAAAAACACACATGTCTTTCACTATCCGGAAGGAATCCAGGATTACATCAAAAAAATTGTCGGGCAAAAAGCCACTTTGATGGATGAGCCTTTTTATGTTGAAAAAGAAGATAAAAACTTAAAGTTAGAAGCCGCATTCCTCTGGACCCCAAATACCGACACTCAGATTTATTCCTTCGCAAATTCTATTCGAACCATTGATGGAGGCACACATGAAAACGGCTTCCGCAATGGGACCACTAAATCTGTAAGAACATATATTGACAGACGTAAACTCCTTCCAAAAGATATAACAGGAGTAACAGGCGATGACGTTCGAGAGGGACTGGTAGCAATCATAAATGTTTATTTGCAGGGTGAAGTAGAGTTTCAAGGCCAAACTAAGGGACGATTGAACTCGGACATCACCTCTCAGGTGGAATCGGTAGTAAATCATACACTCGAACATTACTTAAATGAAAATCAGAGTTTGGGAGATATAATTGCTAACCGCGTTATTCTTTCGGCCCAAGCTCGCATTGCATCACGTCAAGCCAAAGAGGCTGTTCAGCGAAAAACAAATATTTCACATCGACTCAATTTACCGGGAAAACTTTCTGACTGTGCTACAACCGACAAGGATCAAGCCGAACTATTTATTTGTGAGGGTGACTCTGCAGGTGGTTCCAGTAAACAAGCTCGGGATAGAAAAACTCAAGCCATTCTCCCCATCAGAGGCAAAATACTGAATGTTGAAACCGCAACCATGGAAAAAATCTTGGGTAATACCGAGATCCAAAATCTCATTTCTGCCTGTGGAACCGGTATTGGAAATAAATTCGATCACAAAAAACTTCGCTATGGCAAAATCATTATCATGACTGACGCAGATGTTGACGGAGCACATATTTGTTCCCTTCTTCTAACCTTTTTTTACAGATGCCTTCCAGAAGTTATTGAAAAGGGTCATCTGTTCATAGCTCAACCACCCTTATATCGTATCGATGCCGGTAAAAAACTTTTTTATGCATTAACCGATGAGGAAAAAGATGAAATAATTAACAACTTAAACGGCAGTTCCTACGAAATAGGTCGTTTTAAGGGACTTGGTGAGATGCCAGCTTCTGACTTGAGAGAAACCACCATGAACAAAAAATCTCGCTCCCTCATTCGAGTGGCATTAGGGCTTGCCGAGCAGGCAAACAAAACAGTTTGTGAGCTAATGGGTAAAAATGCGGAGTCACGGTTCAAGTTTATAAAAGAGAAAGCAGAGTTTGTTCAGGATCTTGACGTTTAGATCATTATATTGGTTAATTTCTGGTAATAATTTTCATCTTAGCTAATTTCTTTATATGTGAGTATCACATATAAAAATGAGGTGGGTGTTCTGTTTTTGCGTCAATCATGTGGCTGGCGCTGCAGTATTCGTCATAGCGGCGTGGGACTTGGCTGCCAATAGCACCTTAGGCGTTCCGGCCGCTCGACAAGCTTCTTTCTCCGCTTGTCGCGTAAAACTTCCAGGGCATTAGCAGATAATCCAGATGATTTAGCTGACAGTAATTTGGAAAATATGCCGCGAGTTTGCCGTTGTTGTGAATTTCATCCTCAGCTGCAGTTTTCCTCTTACTAACCGCATCGAATCAGCGGTCATTAGCTCAACTAAAGTATGTTGTTTGTGCTTTTTTAAATTCGCTTTGTTCGCGGGTTAATGGATATATTTAGACGCCCAGGCTTTTGACTGTATCTTCAATTGACATAGCAATACAGCTAAATATGGGTGTATCTTCTTTAACATATCGACTTCCTTCTGTCTCTCTTAGCTCTTGCACTAGGTCTAGGAAATCATCTGGGGAATCCGATTCAAAAGCAACTACAAATTCATAATCGTCAATACCAAAGCTATAGGTCGTGTTCAGTTTCACCGAAGGATATTTATTACCAACGAAAATATGCTCATCCATGATTCCCTGACGGGTAAACTGAGTTAGCAAATACCATTCGCGTGTCTTTACGAAGGGATATATAAAAAGATATTTTGCCTTACCTGGAATGATATGAGTCCGGTCTTCTTCGTGTTCCGGATTAATAAAGTCCATATACATAGACCGTTTGGTCATGGAAAGATAAGTATATGGAACATGCAAATATTTTCCCAACCCAGTTTGCAATAAACGAGTTGTCATTTTCTGGAACTCTTCCATGCTATAACAAATACGCCACGTCATTATATCTACATCACCGCGAAGCCCTACCATGGAGTAACAGAGTAAAATCATATCAGAACTATTGTCGTACTCCTCGAGAACATCAATGAATTCTTGCATACCTTTGTCACGTTCTGCCTGAGGCAGTCTACGAAAAGCGGGATCGAGCTTATAAAAGGTAAAGCTCACATATTGACGTTGCACAGGTGGCTCACCACCATTAGCTTTTTGCGCCTCTTCCCGTTTTTTTTGAGCCAATTCCATAGCTTCACCCTCACGTTCTTGCCGAGCACGTGAAACTACCCCATCATCGACTATCTCAATACTTTTGTCTTTTGCATACTGCTCAATGCCTCGCACAACACTCTTGCGGACAAAAAACGGGACATTCTTCATGCGTGTCTGGGCTTCATCGGTCCATTCCAGATCAAGGGCAGGCATAAAATCTTCTAGTTCTTTATTGTCAATACTCATAGTTTCTTCTCAATATAAAATGGGTTTTTATAATATCTCATTATATCTAAAACGAATTAAAAATCAAAGTCTAAACCTAGCATTCATCGTACAAAACTTAGGAATATCTTTTAGCATCTATAAAAAACCGATTTAGAAGGATTAAGTATTTGTCCTTTTCCTAATGGCTCTTATAGAGATTCGCTTTAACTGGTATAAGAGTAAACATCACTTACAAATAGATAATTGTTCAATATTCCCTTAAGTCTCTGTAAGATTGCTACTTTTTTATATTCTTGTATCCCCTTCTAGGGAATTTTTATTTCTGCCTCGGCAGATGTGAGGTGCCAACAATATTCTTTTAAAAATTAAGCAAAAAACGACTTTCAGCAACTTGACATTGTCTTTAAGCAGTCTTATTTAAATAATCGCAGAACAAAGAATAACAACCATTTACTCAAACTTGTAAATTTAAAGCATTTATAAAAACTCATTTATAGAATTTCATAAAAATTAAGGAAAGGATCAAAGATTATGGGAAAAATCGTAGGCATAGATTTAGGCACCACCAATTCTGTAGTCGCGGTTATGGAGGGAAGTGAGCCAAAAGTAATTCTTAACGAGGAAGGTAGCCGAACCACCCCTTCTGTAGTAGCTTTTACAAAAGACGGTGAAATTTTGGTAGGTCAAACCGCTAAAAGACAGGCAATCGCTAATCCAGAAAACACGATTTTCTCCATTAAGCGTTTTATGGGCAGGACTCTAAATGAAGTTGCAGAAGAAATGAAAATGGTCCCCTACGAAGTGATACAGGGATCAAAAAATGAAATTCGAATTAAGGCTGGGGACAAATCTTACACGCCTCCTGAGATCTCAGCCATGATTCTTCAAAAATTAAAAAAGTCTGCAGAAGCCTATCTTGGACAACCCGTTACAGAAGCCGTAATTACCGTTCCAGCCTATTTCAATGATGCGCAACGCCAAGCAACTAAAGATGCGGGTAAAATTGCTGGCCTGGATGTCAAAAGGATTATTAATGAGCCTACTTCCTCAGCTTTGGCTTATGGGTTGGATAAGAAAAAAGACCATACCATTGCTGTATATGATTTTGGAGGTGGGACATTCGATGTTTCCATCCTTGAAGTTGGAGATAATGTAGTTGAGGTTAAAGCCACTAATGGAGACACGCATCTTGGCGGTGACAACTTCGACCAGCGTATTATCGACTGGCTCCTAAGTGAGTTCAAGAAAGACCAAGGTGTGGATCTTTCAAAAGATAATATGGTTTTACAAAGATTAAAAGAAGCGGCTGAAAAAGCCAAAATGGAACTATCTACCACAAACGAAACAGATATTAACCTTCCTTTCATCACTGCAGATGCTTCGGGCCCAAAACATCTAAACCTCAAGCTCTCAAAAGCTAAGTTTGAGTCAATGGTAGATGATTTGATTGAAAAGTCTAAGACCCCTTGTGTTCAAGCTTTGAAAGATGCAGGAATAAAGGCCAACGAGGTTCATGAAGCTGTTCTGGTTGGAGGATCAACAAGAATCCCTAAAGCTCAGGAAATGGTCAAAAATCTCTTTGGTAAAGACCCTCATCATGGAGTTAACCCTGATGAAGTAGTAGCCTTAGGTGCAGCTGTACAGGCAGGTGTTCTATCTGGTGATGTAAAAGATATCTTACTTCTTGATGTCACCCCACTTTCTCTTGGAATTGAAACACTAGGAGGTGTGACCACCAAATTAATAGAGCGCAACACTACCATCCCAACCCGTAAATCAGAAACCTTTTCAACTGCAGCAGATAACCAGCCTTCGGTAGAGATTAATGTAATCCAGGGAGAACGGGAAATGGCTAAAGATAATCGCTCTCTGGGGAAATTCCATTTAGATGGAATTCCGCCGGCTCCGCGAGGTGTGCCTCAAGTTGAGGTAACCTTTGATATCGATGCCAATGGGATTATTCATGTAGCTGCCAAAGACAAAGGTACTAATAAAGAGCAAAAAATTACCATTACTGATTCAACCGGATTGAGCGAGGATGATATCGAGCAAATGGTAAAAGACGCTGAAGCAAATGCCGATGCAGATAAAGAAAGACGAGAAACTATTGATGTGAAAAACCAACTCGACTCTCTGATTTACAGCACGGAAAAAACTTTAAGTGAAAATAAAGACAAGCTCAAAGAGGAAGAAGTGAAAGAAGCCGAGGAAGTCGTTGAGGAAGCGAAAAAACATCTCGAAGCTGAAGTCACTGTTATGAAAGAGCAGATTGAAAAAATCAATGAGGTTGCTCATAAATTAGCTCAAAATATGTACTCACAAGCTCAGGAACCTGGTGACACACCCACCGATGGTGGAGACCCTAGTACTGACAATGAGGGCAACACTGAAAGCAAACCAGATGATGACGTAGTTGATGCTGAGTTTGAGGATGTAGGAAAAAAATAGAACTACCTAAACACGTGCCCCCGAGTTCTTCGGGGGCACTAATCTATTCCCAATTAAAATCAATCTATTCCCATGTCAGAAAATAAATCAAAACTACCGGATGAACCCAAAGGTGAACCTGTAATTAATATTGTAGATAGAAGATCTTCTCTTCTTGAGGAAGAAACTGGAGACGAAATCAATACCAATAATATTGATGACCGCTTGCCTACTTATGTAGAAAAACTAAAACAAGAGGTGGAAGAAAAAGACAAACGTCTCCGCGAATATATTGCTGCCTATAAAGAAAAGTCAGGAGAAGATGATGACTTTCGAAAACGTCTGGAAAAGGACAATGACGTTCGCCTTGATCAGTTCAAGGCAAATCTATTCGCACGGTTGGTCCCGATTCTTGACAACTTGAACCGTGCTATTCAGACCGCCAGTTCAAGCAACGAAGCACTTCAGCAGGGTGTGGAACTAGTGGCCAAACAATACGCCCGAGAACTCAAAAATAATGGAGTAGAACAAATCGACACCCAGAACCGAAAGTTCAACCCTCAAACGGATGAGGTCGTCATGACAGAAGACACAAGTGACCCTGAACGAGATAATATGATAGTTCAAGAACTGGAGCCTGGATATATTTTTAAAGAAAAGCTAATTAAGGCGGCAAGAGTAAAAGTCGCTAATATAAAAAAATAAAGTGCTCTCCTCCCCTCGGGCAGGCTGGTATATATATAATTTATTATCTCTGGAAAAATAACTACTCATGAGTCAACGTGATTATTATGAAGTACTTGGCGTTTCTAAAAGCGCAAATGAAAATGACCTAAAAAAAGCCTACCGACAACAGGCTCTTAAATATCATCCTGACAAAAATCCCGGCGATAAACAGGCAGAAGATAAGTTCAAAGAAGCGTCCGAAGCATACGGAATCCTAAAAGATCCAGAAAAAAGACAAGTCTATGATCAATTTGGTCATGAAGGCTTGAAGGGAAGTGGTTTTGGTGGACCGAGTGGATTCGAAGATATTTTCTCTCAGTTTGGTGATATTTTTGGTGATTTTTTTGGAGGAGGTGGAGGACAACAAAGAACTGGGTCAGACCTACGGCTAGATATCTCCATAACTTTTGAAGAGGCAGTTTTTGGGGCTGAAAAGGAAGTAGAGGTTAGCAAGCATAATCCCTGCGTAACATGCAAAGGCTCTGGAGCCAAACCTGGCTATAGCCCTCAAGCTTGCAGAACATGCAGAGGCACTGGTCAAGTCGTTCGTGCGCAAGGATTTTTCAGCGTCCAGTCTACTTGTCCTGATTGCCGAGGTGCCGGACAAACCATCACCCACCCATGCTCCGACTGTCATGGAGATGGGCGAGTTCTTAAAAACAAAGCTCTCTCTATAACTATCCCTGCAGGTGTAGATGATGGTTCCAGACTTCGGTTACGAGGTGAGGGAGAGCCAGGTCCTCAAGGACTTCCTGCTGGGGATCTCTATGTAATTATGCATGTCGCTGCACATGAGTCTTTTCATCGCGAAGGACATGATATTCATTGCCGGCTAATGTTAACGTTTTCTCAAGCAGCCCTTGGTGCGAAAATACAAGTCCCTTTACTCGACAAAGATAAAACAAAAACCATATCTGTCCCTGCTGGCACACAAACAAATGAAAACTATCGCATACCAGGTGCAGGCATCCCTCAATTACGAGGACATGGTAGAGGTGATCAGATCATCCATTTTATTGTGGAAACCCCCAGAGGCCTTAACAAGAGACAGAAAGAACTATTCAAAGAATTGGCGGAAATAGATGGTAACCCAATTAAGGAAACATTGAAGGGATTTTTCCAAAAACTGAGGATGTAATTATTTTCAATCGGACCTAACTCTCAGCCCTCCCCAGTTTAATATATTCCTGAAGCTTCCCAAGTCTATCCAGAATCCTTCTTCGGCAGAATGGTTAGCTTGACATCATTTAATAAACTATACGCATTCAATTAAATAAGCATCATTAAGTATTTTTAATTTCTTATTAATGGATATTTAACCTTTATACCTTAATCTTAATAAGTATTATTATTTATAAAATTATTACATTCCCAGACAAATCAAGAGTGAAAGGATTTCAATGATGATTAAATTTTTAAAATTCCCTATCGCGTTTGCTCTTTTCGCATTAGTGGTTGTTCCGCTCTCTTATGGAACTAAGGCCTCAAGTTTTTTCTCTGCAGAAACTGCATCTGGGTTAAGCACTAAAGTGAATCCTGTTGGCACCAACCTAATTGTGGATATCGCTAAAAATAAGAATCCTGGAGTCGTTTTTGTAACATCAAAAACAAAAATTCAACCTGCTAAAAATAATTCCCCTTTCGGACAATTCGTTCCACCAAAAGGACATAGTCCTTTCGGACAGTTCGGCCCTCCCAACAGAGGAAGAAGACCTCAACCTGGCCCAGAGGGTGGTACAGGTACCGGTTTTCTAATTGATAATCAAGGTTATATCTTAACNAATAATCATGTNGTAGAAGGNGCAGATATTATAAAAGTTACCCTTCAAAATGAAAAAGAATATAAAGCTCAACTNATAGGATCAGATCCNAAAACAGACATCGCNCTAATAAAAATNTTACAGGACAATGAANATCAAACCTCNTTTCCATTTTTAACNATGGGAAACTCAGAGGAACTAGCAGTNGGTGAATGGGTTGTTGCTATTGGTAATCCATTCGGTCTTGATCATACTGTGACAACNGGTGTCGTCAGTGCAATGGGTAGNAATATTGGNTCGGGACCNTATGATGAGTTCATCCAGACAGATGCCTCNATCAATCCAGGCAACAGCGGTGGACCATTGCTCAATATGCAAGGAGACGTCATTGGCATTAATACTGCAATTTATTCGGGTAGTGGAGCAAACGTAGGTATTGGATTTGCTGTACCCATTAACATTGCAAAAGGTATTCTTGATGATTTGAAACAGAAAGGTAAAGTAACACGTGGCTGGTTAGGTGTCATGATCCAGAAGATCACACCTGAGTTACAGGAATCTTTCAAACTCAAAGATCCAACTGGTGCTCTCGTCAATGATATCGTCCCCAACGGCCCCGCTGATCTTGGTGGTATGAAACGTGGCGATGTTATTAGACGTTTTGATGGTGTTGAAATTTCATCTATGGAAACTTTACCCAAGCAAGTCGCATCAATCAAGCCTGGAAAATCTGTAAATGTAGAAGTAATTCGAGAAGGTAAGATCAAAACACTGGTTATCAAGATCGACCCAATGAAAGAAGAAAAACCAGCTTAATCTCCCCAGGTCCGTAAGGGCCAACCTCCTGAGAGGGGACTGCTTTGTCAAGGGTAGTTCCCTCTCAGTTTTTTATTGATTATTACTATTTTAAAAATTGGCTATGAGGAAGTTGAGTTTCTCCCATTAGATGCAGATCTACCGACCTAGCCGCTTCACGGCCTTCAGCAATTGCCCATACAACTAGTGACTGACCTCGGGTCATGTCTCCGGCGACAAAAACTCCATCGACACTAGTCATTTTATTATCGTCACAGATTACATTCCCACGTGCATCTAAGTCCATTGCAAGCTCTTGAAGCATTCCTTCATGGATAGGATGCACAAACCCCATAGCTAAGAGAACCAGTTCCACTTCCAATTCAAATTCAGACCCGGGTGCCTCCCTCATTTGCGGACGACCGGTTTGAGGGTCTGGATCACCAAACTCAATCTTTACACCATGAATTTTAGTGACCTTACCATCTTTACCAGAAAACTTTTTAGTGGCTACGCAATACTCCGTGATCTTGTCCTTTCCTTCGCGCTGATTTGCTTCTTCATGCGAAGAAGAAACTCGAAACACTTTTGGCCATTGCGGCCAAGGGTTGCTATCATGCCTTTCTTGAGGAGGTTCAGGTAAAAGTTCAAACTGGTAAACATTCTTAGCACCCTGTCGAAGTGAAGTTCCAAGACAATCAGAACCTGTATCGCCACCACCAATGATTAAAACATTCTTATCTTTGGCCGTAATAGATATTTCATTGGGAATCGTATCTCCTTCATTACGTTTATTTTGTTGCGGAAGAAAATCCATAGCAAAATGAATACCTTCAAGGTCTCGACCTTCTACAGAAATATCACGAGGTTTCTGAGATCCGCCACAAAGAACCACGGCATCAAATTCGGTTTTCAACTCATTTGCCGATTTATTAACTCCGACATTGACCCCTGTCTTAAAAATCACACCAGATTCTTGCATTAGATTTATTCGGCGTTTTACAATTTTCTTATCCAATTTGAAATTAGGAATTCCATACATCAAGAGCCCACCTACACGATCTTCCTTTTCAAAAACCGTGACCTCATGACCCACAGAGTTGAGTTGATCAGCACAGGCCATCCCGGCCGGTCCAGAGCCCACAACGGCTATCTTTTTCCCTGAACGAAACTCTGGTTTATACGGTTTAATGAAGCCCTTCTCAAATCCCACTTCAGCAATATTTTCCTCAATCTTGCAAATCGTCACCGCTGGCTCAGAGATACCGAGTACACAGGCACCCTCGCAAGGTGCTGGACAAACACGCCCCGTAAACTCTGGAAAGTTATTAGTCTTTTGAAGCAGTTCGACCGCTTCCTTATACCGACCGCGATACACCATATCGTTCCAATCAGGAATCAGGTTTCCCAACGGACAACCTGATTCACTCTGGCAAAATGGAACACCGCAGTCCATACAGCGAGCCCCCTGTTCCTTATACTTTTCCTCAGGAAATGGCGCGTAACACTCTTCCTGGTCTCTTAGCCGCTCCTTAACAGGTCTGCCTGAAGGTGTCTCCCGCTCATATTTCATAAATCCTTTAATCGCACCCATTTAAACTTTCTATATCCTTTCTGGCGGAGAACATCCGCAGGTAATTCGCAATAAGATTTCAATTAATCAACACTAGTTTTACTCAACGAGCCATTGCTTTATATCCCTCAGACAAGCGAGTTAGGCAACTAGTGTTTCTTTTTGTTTTTTACGTTCTTCTAAAACTCTCCGATAATCCCTAGGATAAACTTTGACAAATTTTGTTAGTGAGGTTTCCCACTCGTCAAGAAGCTTTTTGGCAACACCACTCTGTGTAGTCTGAAAGTGTTCTTCAATCAAAGATTTCAAGTATTGGATATCTTCAGACTCTTCAACGGCAACCAAATCCACTAAACTCTGATTACAATGAATGGGAAAACTATTATCTCGATCGAAAACATATGCCAACCCACCACTCATTCCAGCAGCAAAGTTTCTTCCTGTTGAACCGAGAACAACCACTGTCCCTCCAGTCATATATTCGCAACCATGGTCTCCGACTCCCTCAACCACGGCATGAGCACCGCTATTTCTCACTGCGAAACGCTCTCCACCAATACCTCTAAAAAAAGCCTTGCCGGAAATAGCCCCGTAAAGAACTGTGTTACCGATCAAAATATTTTCTTCAGGAACTAGAGTCGATTCTTGTGGAGGATATATAATTATCTTGCCGCCAGATAGACCTTTACCAACATAGTCATTAGCATCCCCCGCTAGGTTGAACGTTACACCAGGAGCTAGAAAAGCACCAAAACTCTGTCCCGCCGAACCCTTGAAGTTTAAGTTGATCGTATCGGATGGAAGACCTTCCTCACCATATTTTTTTGAAATTCGATAGCTTAGCATAGCACCCGTTGCTCTATCAGTATTGACAATAGAGATATCGCTCTTTACTTTCTGTTGATTCTCCAGTGCTGGCTCACTAATTTTTATTAGGGTGTGGTCAAGAGCACTATCCATATCGCCACTCAAATCCTGTGAACAAACATTACGTATCGCGACATTACTATCTACATCTGGTTTGCACAAAATTCGACTTACATCCACTCCATGAGCCTTCCAATGCTCAGTAGCGTAACCTGCCTCAAGAAGATCTACCCGGCCAATTAAATCATCAAACTTACTTATACCCAACTCAGCCATAATCTCTCGAACCTCTTGAGCTACAAACTTAAAGAAGTTAACCACATAATCAGCCTTACCCGTAAACTTCTTGCGAAGATTCGGATCTTGTGTGGCAACCCCAACCGAACAGGTATTAAGGTGACATTTGCGCATCATGATACACCCCATCGTCACTAGTGTCGTTGTCGAGAAACCAAATTCATCGGCTCCGAGAATACCACCGATCACTACATCACGACCTGTTTTAAGCTGACCATCCACCTGAACACGAATCCGTCCTCGTAGATCGTTTAGCACTAGAACCTGTTGAGTCTCGGAGAGCCCCAACTCCCAAGGTAGCCCAGCATGTTTGATAGAAGTTTGTGGTGAAGCTCCGGTTCCACCATCATGCCCAGCTATCAAAACCCCTTCAGCGTGAGCTTTTGAAACGCCCGCCGCAATCGTTCCCACTCCTGCTTCGGCAACCAGTTTGACACTGACTCGCGCATCAGGGTTGGCATTATGCAAATCGAAAATTAACTGTTGTAAATCTTCGATAGAATAAATGTCATGATGTGGAGGTGGTGAGATCAAACCTACACCGGGAGTTGAATGTCTAATTTTGGCAATGTACTCACTAACCTTGTGCCCGGGCAACTGTCCGCCCTCACCGGGCTTTGCACCTTGCGCGACTTTAATCTGCAATTCATCTGCATTGGCTAGATAAAAACTGTTTACTCCAAAACGTCCTGATGCAACCTGCTTAATTTTACTGCGACGAGAGTCTCCATTTGCATCGGGTATATAACGCGTGCTGTCCTCCCCTCCTTCACCAGTATTACTTCTGCCACCCAGCCGGTTCATAGCAATCGCCAGTGTCTCATGCGCTTCACGGGAAATAGAACCAATCGACATTGCACCGGTACAAAATCGTTGAGTAATTTTTTCTACAGACTCAACCTCATCAATATTAATGGGTTTACCTTCTTTTAATTTGAACAAACCGCGCAAGGTACATTGACGAGTACTTTCATTATCAGCATGTTTAGAGAATTTTTTAAATATCGCGTAATCATTTGATCGTGTCGCGTGTTGCAATAGTCCGATAGCATTCGGGTTGAGCATGTGCTTCTCCTCGCCACGACGCCAATGATAATGCCCGCCCAACTCCAGAATTGAAGCTACTTCTGTCCCAAATCCTTTTTTATGACGAGTTAGAGCTTCTTCAGCTAATATATCGAGTTCGGCTCCACTGATACGAGAAGGAGTTCCTGTAAAATATAGTTCCACCACTTTTTCACTCAACCCAACCACCTCAAATACCTGTGCACCACGATAACTCTGAATCGTAGATATCCCCATCTTTGCAATGATCTTAAAAAGTCCCTTTCGTGTAGCTTTAATAAAGTTAGCAATAGCGGTTTCAGCTTCAAGCTTTTGGATAAACACACCCTCTTCAGCAATCTGCGCGACGGTTTCATATGCTAGGTATGGATAAACAGCACCCGCCCCATAGCCAATAAGTAATGCAAAATGCATCATTTCACGAGCCTCGCCGGTCTCAACCACCAATCCTACCTGCGTGCGTGTCTGTTCTCGTAAAAGATGATGGTGTACTCCCGCTGTGGCAAGCAAGCTAGGTATAGGAACATTATTACTATCCATTCCTTTATCAGAAAGAATAAGTATCGTGGCACCTTCTTCAATTGCCTGAGACGCCTGCTGACATAATTTATCGAGCGCTTCTTTTAATCCAGCTTGTCCTTTCGATGCTGAAAACAAAATTGGCAGAACCACAGTTTTCAGATCGGACTGATTTAAGCCACGAATTTTTTCTATTTCATGACCAGTGAGAATTGGATGTTCAACTTTCAGTTTTCGACAGTGTTCTGGCGATTCAGCTATTAGATTTCTTTCTTTGCCTAAAGTTATTTCCATGGACATGACCAGTTCTTCTCGTATCGAGTCGATAGCAGGGTTTGTCACTTGTGCAAATAACTGCTTAAAATAATTAAATAAGAGCTGTGGTTTTTGGGACAATATTGCCAAAGGAGTGTCATTTCCCATCGAACCGGTTGACTCAGTGGCGTCTCCAACCATAGGTGCCATCACAAACTTTAAATCTTCAGCAGAGTAGCCAAAAGCTATCTGTCTACTCAAAACAGTTTCATGATCAGACTTAAAATTAAATCCGGTCGAAGGCAAATCTTTAAGGTTAACTTGGTTGTCCTTAATCCATTGTGTATATGGTTTTTGGGTAGAGATTTTTGATTTGATTTCTTCATCTGAAATGATGCGACCTTCATTGATATCTATCAGAAACATTTTCCCAGGTTGCAACCGTCCTTTGTATTCGATATTAGCCTCATCAATTGGAAGAACACCCACTTCCGAGGCCATGACAACCATTCCGTCTTTTGTCACATAATAGCGTGATGGGCGCAAGCCATTCCGGTCCAGTACAGCACCACAAGTTTCTCCGTCTGTAAAAGCAATCGAAGCTGGGCCATCCCAAGGCTCCATCATGGAAGCATGAAACTCATAAAACCCACGCTTATCATCCCCCATGGTTTCATGACCACTCCAAGGTTCGGGGATCATCATCATCATGACGTGAGGAAGTGAACGCCCAGTCAGAAACAACATCTCCAAAGCCTGATCAAAATCTGCCGAATCACTACCACCCGGCGCAATAACCGGAAGGATCATATTGATATCATCAAATAAAGGAGACTCAAACATCGATTCACGGGCACTCATCCAGTTTTTATTTCCACGAACCGTATTGATTTCACCATTGTGTGCAATATAACGAAAAGGTTGAGCCCTACCCCATGAGGGGAAAGTATTAGTGCTGTAACGAGAATGGGCCAACGCCAAAGCTGAAACCATGTTTGGATCCTGCAGATCAATATAATAAGTTTCCAGTTGAGGGGCCATCAACTGACCTTTGTAAATCAGAGTCTTACTTGAAAGGCTGCAAGCATAAAAGCTTTCGTTATTCTCATTAAGTCCGGCCCGGCGAACTCCCCAAGCAGCTCGTTTACGAACACAATAAAGCCTTCTTTCAAAAGCTAGTTGGTCTTTGACGTTTGGTCCTGCCCCTACAAAAACCTGCTTGATAACGGGTTCAGCAGAACAGGCAGTTTTCCCGATTGTTGTGTTGTCTACAGGAACATCGCGCCAACCTAAAAGCTCAAGCCCTTCAGTCAAAATTGCGCGTTCCATGATTTCTTGCCCTTGTCTTGTGTCCTTACCAGTGGGAAGAAATATATTCCCAACGGCATAACGCCCTGCCTCAGGCAGATCAACTCCAATTTTTTTGCATTCCTTCTGGAAGAACTTATGAGGAATCTGAATGAGAATCCCAGCACCATCACCCGTCGCAGAATCTGCACCACAGGCACCACGATGTTCGAGCTTTTTAAGAATTTCTAAACCCTGAGTAATGATTTCATGGGACTTCTCACCCTTCATATTCATAACAAACCCCACCCCACAACTGTCTTTTTCGAATGCGGGATCATAGAGACCATGTTTTTTTGGAAAACCGTGCATACTTTATTTAACTCATTGAATATTAAAATTTTAAAATCTGTCCAAACACTGAAAACTTAAAGATTTTCAATACGAACAATATTAAATAGCAAGAGTCGTGCCTGTAAAAAACTATTGATATTAAGAAGTTTAAAGCATAAAACCAATAATTGAGTAAATAATTTACACATTAAAGAGTATATTAAACACAAATATTATATAGTTTTTTGATTTTGGAAAGGTCTGCAAATTCCAAAATCTAACACTTGAAATCTCGGGGAATTTTTATACGTTAATTATAATATAAAAATTGTGAAAATGGAGGTATTTCATCGTGAAAATTAGAGCCTACCCTCTTACTGTCCTCTGAGCTTAAAAATCACCTAAATCATTATATTTATTAAGTTTAATATATAATTAGGTCATTGCTTTAGACTGGGTGGTATCAATAATAAGAGTCATTTATGTTACTATTGGACTTTAAAAGCTAGATCTAAAAATGATCTTTGATTAAATAATAAGTAATAAGATCAACATAATTACGTTCGAGGATATTTTTAAAAGAGTTTAGTAACTAAGGGTCTAAAATTTAATTTTAAACTCACTAGTCGATTAATTCAGGAAGCATGCTGGCACTTAAATATTTGTGCTTTGGGGTTGTTTTCAGATAAAATCAGATCAAATTTATTATAGGATAAAGATGACGGTTAACTTTAGACAATTTTATCTTTACAATTACCTTTCCCTTCGCACCCTGCTACTCATGGGTAAACCTCAACGGTAAGTCACAGGTTTACCCCGGTCAATTTTTAGAACATCTAAATCTATACATTATAGTAATTTTATTTATTATGAATTCAGGGGAACCCCTCTGGAAATTAATGGATACATCTTATAATATTGAAGGGCTCTATATCAAAAAGGAGATTTTTTAGTCATGCAACCCGAAAAACTCATCATTTTCGATACCACATTAAGAGACGGGGAGCAATGCCCCGGCGCCAGCTTAAACATCAAGGAGAAACTTGAGATCGCTCGGCAACTAGCTCTGCTTAATGTGGATGTAATCGAAGCGGGTTTTCCGGTTGCCTCTCCTGGAGACTTCGAATCGGTAAAACAAATTGCCGAAGAGATACGTGGCGCGACAATCGCTGGGCTTTCTCGTGCATTGGAAAAAGATATTGAGGCGACAGCTCGTGCCTTGGAAAAAGCCCAGTCACCGCGTATTCATGTTTTCCTGTCAACGTCCAAAGTACACCGGGAGCATATGGTTGAAAAAGCCAAGGAAGAAATTATTGAAATGGGAGTAAAAGCCATTCAGTTCGCCCGAAAATATTGCGACGATGTTGAGTTTTCTCCAATGGATGCGACTCGAACGGAAAAAGATTTTCTCTCAGATGTAACACGCGAGGTTATTTCAGCAGGAGCGACTACAGTTAATATTCCTGACACAGTCGGATACACCATTCCCGCAGAATTTGCGGAACTCATCAAGCATTTAAAGACAAATGTCTCCAATATTGATCAGGCGGTTATCAGCGTACACTGCCACAACGATCTAGGGCTCGCTGTTGCAAACTCACTTGCTGCGGTTCAGTCTGGGGCTCGACAAGTGGAATGCACCATCAACGGTATTGGTGAGCGTGCTGGAAACGCAGCCATGGAAGAAATCGTCATGGCTGTTAGAACACGCAAGGACTTTTTTCAAAGCGTATACACAGGAGTCGAGACTAAACACATCCAGCCTTGCAGTAAAATGGTTAGTAGTTTGACGGGGTTTTTCGTGCAACGCAACAAAGCTATNGTTGGGAAAAATGCCTTTGCTCATGAGTCTGGNATACACCANCATGGATTTCTTAAACGTAAGGATACTTTTGAGATCATGGATCCTGCGGATGTTGGTGGTGAAGAGTCCGAGCTAGTTATGGGTAAGCATTCTGGTAGAAACGCACTACAAAGCAAGGTTCAGGAACTGGGGTATACCTTGGATAAGGATGAATTGGATAGAGTATTTCAGGAGTTCAAAGTTCTTGCAGACGAAAAAAAAGAAATTTTCGAGGACGACTTCCATACTCTCATCCAGAAACAGAAGTTTTCTGTAGAACAGCAGAACACTTATAAGCTTGATTCCGTAAAGTGCGGATTTGAAACAGGAAAAATTCCAGAAGCGCAAGTTACCTTAATCAGTNTGGACAATAAAAAACATTCTGCCAACGCAAACGGCGATGGTCCCGTAGACGCAATTTATAATGCCATTGATAAAATCACAGGACTTAGTTGCAAACTGTTAGACTATCAAGTTATGGCTAAGACCAAGGGACAAGATGCCCAAGGGGAAGTNACCATTCGAGTTCAACATGAAAAAAGAGAAGTGCTGGGAAAAGGTGCTGGTGTCAATACTCTTGAAGCTAGTACATTGTCCTATCTAAACGCGATCAACAANCTATTACTAAAGTCAAAATCTGGGCCGNTTGAAGGTAGCGAACTACCTGGACCATAACTGCAAAACCACAAACTTCAAAAAGAGAACCCTATCTTCAAACGAGACACATTATTTAAGCAAGATACAGAAAACCGACCTTTCGAGTTTGATGAATCGGTAGCAAATGTATTTGAGGATATGCTCGACCGAAGTGTTCCAATGTACCAGGAATGCCAGTCGTTGGCAGTGCACTGGTGTGCTAAGTTTGCCCAACCAAATACTTCTGTCTACGACCTTGGTTGTTCCACCGGGAGCTTACTTCTAAAGTTAGCGAAATCTATAGAAAAAAATAAAAATACTTTACTATATGGGGTCGATAGTTCTTCGGCTATGCTTGAAAAAGCCAGAATAGCGCTCAGTAACTCACCAATCCCGTACAAACTCTTGGAGGTCGATCTCAATAAGGAANTTTCTATCCAAAACGCGTCTGTCGTTCTGATGAACTATACCCTGCAGTTTATATTACCAGAACGTAGGATTCCCTTATTAAAAAGTATATTTGCAGGCCTGGTACCTGGTGGGTCTCTTGTTCTTATTGAAAAAATAAAATCCGGAGTTCCCGAACTAGACCAGACATTCATCGACTTTCATCATCAATTTAAGCGAGACCGAGGTTATTCCAACCTAGAGATTTCCAAAAAGCGTGAGGCTCTGGAAAATGTACTCATCCCCTGGACGGTGGAGGAAAATCAAAGTCTCATCAAAAAAGCAGGGTTCCANACTGTTGACCTGTTTTTTAAGTGGAACAACTTTGCCGGATTTATTGCTTTGAGTTAGAAACTATTGTATTCTTGGCAACTTAAGGTGAAACATAGGTAGATTTTATTTAAGATTAGATAAATCAGGAGGACTAGGCCATGCCAAATTACGATCATACATGTGAAAAATGTAAAAAAGATTTCGTGATCGAAATGAGAATTTCAGAAGTGGACACAAAAAAAGTTGTCTGCCCTGAATGCGGGTCAAAAAAGGTTTCACGCAACGTAACCAATAACAGTTTTTGGAGCGAAAGCATAGATCGTTACAATTACTCNAAAACTAACAACAATTAATTCTTACAATAACTAAATTATGTTGACCGAAGTTCAACCCGCCACCCAAAAATTCCCCGGTCGTTTTGGAGAACTAGTCCAGTTTCCTTTGCAGCGAATTCACATAGAACTGACTAACGTTTGCAACTTTGACTGCACCTTTTGCCCCAAGCAGGAAATGACCCGTCATTATGAATATATGGATTTCGAAAGAGTCTGTGGAATCATTGACGAGATTGCCGAATATAACATGGCAGAAAAAATCACTTTTCATGTNATGGGTGAACCATTTATGCACCCNCGTTTTTTTGAAATTCTTGACCATGCTGCACAGTTAGGCGTGAAGACTGGGATTACTACTAATGGGACTTATCTTGATGAAGAGATGGCCATTAAGCTAGAAAAGGTTACCGCATCTCAAGTGAATATATCCCTGCAGACTCCTGATGAAGAATCTTTTAAAACACGNAAATCCCGCAAGATGAAATTCGATGAGTATCACAATCGAATTTTAAAATTCATTGAAGGTTGTCTAAAGCAGGAAAAACCACCNAAAATAAAAGTACATTTTCTCAATACTTCCATTAAAACCGAGGTGCCAGGTGATGACTGGACGGTGGGAACAATGAGTGTCATCAACAATACTAAGGATTTGCGAAAAACTTTTCGTTACTGGGCTAGCGAAGTACACAAAATCTGTCCACCCCTCAACGAAGAAAAAAGATTAGAAGTTGAGAAGAATATCGAAAAACTTTCTGCCTTCNAATGGAATGTAGTAGAAGTGGCACCGAACATATACTTTGAAACATATATTCTCAACACTTGGGGCAACGCATTTGCCGAAGGTAGCAAAGTGGTTCCCTCTAAAACCGGTTATTGTAGTGCATTAAATGACCACTTTGCCATCTTATGCAATGGGGATTTGACCTACTGTTGCGTGGATTATGATGGCAAGACCAAAGCAGGAAACGTTTTTGATAATTCGATAACGGATATTATGAACACCCAACCGGTCATTGATGCGGTTGAAGGATTTAATAATAATAAAGTAGTGCATCCTCATTGCCAAAAATGTTTGGGCGGTAGCACTTGGTTTAAGTCGGTGGTGAATCGAGTAGGCTCAATTATTATTTGGAAATACCTCAAAAAATTCTTTTATAAAACAAGCTAAAATTTCGGGATGTAGCGCAGCCTGGTAGCGTACCTGCTTCGGGAGTAGGGGGTCGGAGGTTCAAATCCTCTCATCCCGACCAGTTAATTATTTTCCTTCCTGATGTAATCATTCATTTATTAATAATTTTTTTCAGACAACTCTCATATAATTTAATTTTCAATGATAATAGCCAGCACATTACAAAAATCTTTTGGTCCTCAAACTCTGTTTGATGATGTCTCATTTCTCATCAACAAAGGAGAGCGAATTGGACTAGTCGGTAAAAATGGTACCGGAAAATCTACACTCTTTAAAATGATAATGGGAGAAGAAAAACAGGACTCAGGTACTCTCTCTACTCCTAAAGGTTACAAAATCGGGGCGTTAGATCAGCATATTCACTTCACTCAACCTACCGTTATCGATGAATGTATTGAAGCCCTCCCTACTGAAAAACAATGGGATCATTATAAAGCTGAGATCATTCTTTCAGGGTTGGGTTTTTCTGAACAAGATTTTCAAAAAGACCCCACTACCTTCAGTGGTGGCTTCCAAGTGCGAATTAATCTTTGTAAAGCTTTACTGGCTGACCCCAATATGCTTTTGCTTGATGAGCCCACCAACTACCTTGATATCCTTTCATTACGCTGGCTTAAGGACTATCTAAATAAGTGGCCTGGTGAGATGATGCTCATCACCCATGACCGTGATTTCATGGATCAGGTTACCACCCACACACTGGGCTTGCACCGAAGACAAGCTAGGAAAGTCAGTGGTGGCACTATTAAATTCTATGAATTAATTATTCAAGAAGAAGAAACCTACGAACAAACCCGAAAAAATTTGGAGAATAAACGAAAAGAAATGCAGTCTCTTGTAGATCGCTTTCGTGCCAAAGCTTCCAAAGCCACGATGGCTCAATCCAGATTGAAGATGATGGAAAAGATGGGAACCATGGAAAAATTGGATACCGAAAAGAACCTCGGGTTCAGGTTCAATCATCTCCCATGTCCGGGAAAAATAATCATGACAATAAAGAATCTTTCTTTCTCCTACGATGGTAAACCGAAAAATAATATTTTTTCAGACCTATCATTTTCAATTGGACGTAAGGATCGTATAGCCATAATCGGAGCTAATGGGAAAGGAAAGTCTACTTTACTAAATTGCATGGCAGAGGAGTTAACTCCAACATCTGGTTCTATTACCAAGCACCCATCGGGTTGTCTTGGCCATTTTGGTCAAACCAATATTGATCGGCTCGAACCTATGAACAAAGTACTTGATGAGATACTTCGTTCAAACCCTAAGCTTTCTCTTCAAGCTGCCCACAGCATATGTGGAGCCATGATGTTTGAGGGAGACTTTAGTAAAAAAAAGATAAGCGTATTATCTGGAGGAGAAAGAAGTCGTGTTCTACTGGGAAAGATAATTTCTCACCCAACTAACCTCTTACTATTAGACGAACCAACTCACCATTTAGATGTGGAGTCCATTGAGGCACTAATCGAAGAGTTAAACGATTACGCCGGCGCATTGGTTATTGTTACCCACTCCGAACTTATCCTTAAAGCCCTAGCTAAGAATCTAATCATTTTTCATCAAGGCCGAGCTGAATATTTTCACGGGGGCTACGAAGATTTTCTTGAAAAAGTTGGTTGGGAAGGTGAACCTACTGTGGAGAAAAAAGTAAAAA
>PAJA01000072.1 GCA_002705185.1 Nitrospina sp.
TAATGGCTTGAAAAGATAAATGAAAAATGACCAACCCCACTCAAGAGATTGTCAGAATAACCAGAAGAGGAATAAGTTCTTGATTTATTTGGTGGGCCCAACATTTTAAAGGGTTTCCAAGGTTTTACTGTTTTCAAAAAGTGAGAAATAGTTTTTTAAATCTTAGACAGGTGGAGGGTACAAATCCACTGGTCGAATAGGTTTATTCAACCATGATTACTCGATCTGAGTTTTTAGATAACGCTCAAATTCAGGGCGTTTTTAAGCACGCGCGAGACGATACTTGATTATCTCGAATAATAAAACAGGTTACCGCTATAAAATGTGCGCTGCCGGAGCAGACCAGCCCACGGAGGGCCCACCCATTTATCCAAGCAGGTTCCATCTGGGCGTCTTACATACTATTCTGTACGATTCCTTAGGTATAAAAAGAATTGAAATGAAGCCCTATTAGTTTTCTAAAAATTGATATTAGAGCTTAGAAATGACTTGGACAAATTCGCTTAAAGATGCATCACTAAAAAGCGCCACCAGTGAATCTATTACTGATGGTGTTTTCACCTATAGTGAAGTGTTGAGCATGCTTCAAAATACCGCGCAAGGTGGTATCTCAACGATAGAATTTTTCGATCTGAATACGATCTATAAAAATTCGGTAGATTTATTCAGTAATGATTACGTTAAAACAATCACCTATAACGTTATTCTCGGCAACCCTGCGAACGCTACCTGGTGGGGAGGTGCCAAGCAAATCTCGGATACCGAAGTTCTTGGTAATTTAGCGGATGGGTCCTCCCAGCTCCATGCGGAGCGATTGATAGGCAAATGGTTCTTAGGCCTAGATTTGCCGATGCCGCTAGTCGGGGGTGACACGGCCAATAGTAAAGCGGCTAGCGGTGTCTATAATTATGGGACATCCACCGGCGCCCTTTTTGTTGATGGCATAACTGCTACCGATATTAACCAAGGTAGTGCCGGTACTTGTTATCTCCTGGCCGCGTTGGGCGCCATAGCCTACAACTCTCCGGAATACATTCAAGATTCTTTTATAGACAACGGCAATGGCACCTATGGTGTCCGTGTTTATTATAACGATCAATTAACTTATACAACCGTCAACACCAGTCTGATGGTATCTAATCAATATCCGAATCAGGTTCAGCTTGCTAGCGACTATAGCAGCGGTTCCACACTGGCTGGGGAGATGTGGGTGAGTTTGCTGGAAAAGGCGTACGCTCAGCTTAATAGCCAAGTAAACATAGTGGACCGTAGCGGTAATGACTGGAATAAAGAAAATAGCATTCAAGCCATTGAAGGTGGGATGGCTCAGCCGATTAAGCAATTTACAAACTTAAACTATGATCTTTATTCTTTATACAACTATTACAATCCTTACGGACAGACTTACTCATCGAGCGACCCAGGAACCCACAAACAAGCGATCATAGAAGCCTTAGCATCAGGGGCTATCGGTTGGCTTGCTAGTTTTAAGACTTATAGCAACGACAGTGGTCAAAAGACGTTGGTTGCTAGTCATGCCCATATGGTGCTTGGGTATAACGCGACCACAGACAAATTTATCATTCGCAACCCGTGGGGTGGAGTTTCAAGTAATAGCTCTCGCGTGATTCAGTTCGAAATGGCTATCGAGGAATTCTGGAACGCTGAAACTAATCCACAGTTTTTCATAAGTGAGGCATCGGCGACATCTGAAATTAATTACAATTATTCTTTGCTTGCCACGGCGTCCACTTCAGCAACCGCTGTGACCGAAGGCGAGTATATTACCTATACGGTGACTCGTGATGGCTCGGGAACTGAATCTACTATTTATTTTGATTTGTCTAGTGGCACCGCGGGCACCGATGACTATGTTGATTATGGAAGATTTCCAGTTACCTTTGAAAAACATGAAAGCAGTAAACGCTATGGCCTAAAAACTTATAAGGATTCCAAGATAGAGGGGATCGAGACATACAGCCTAAATCTATATAACTCGAGAACAGACGTATCACCCGTTCAGTCACTGACGCTATACATTAAAGACATTGGAGCGCCAGAGTTCGGGTATACGCTAAGCTCTTCAGCACAAAGTACCAACAGTGCGGTCCTTGAAGGCGAGATTATAACTTTCACCATTACACGCGACGGCACTGGATCTGAATCAACCATTTACTTAAATACGGCGCCAGAATCGGCGGCAGATGATGATTTTGTTTCTTTAAAAGCTCAGGCAGTCACCTTCAATGCTTATGAAACAACGAAAACTATAGATGTTAAAACTATCCAAGATGGCGACTCTGAGTCTGTCGAGAATTTTCGATTAAACCTCACTAAGAACCCGGGTGATACCATCGCGGTTGCTTCAGCTCTGGGGCATATTAAAGATTCTGAGGTTCCTTATTTTGATTATACAGTTACATCATCTGCCGGCAGCCCCGTTGCGGCCGTGGAAGAAGGTGGCACTATTACTTTTACCATAGCCCGAAGTGGCAGTGGCTTTGAATCAACAGTTTTTATCGCAACCGAAAATATTACTGCTGCAACTAATGATTACACTGGATTGCAACTTCAACCAATAACTTTCTCCAAGAACCAAAAAATTGTCACTGTGCAAATAGAAACCAGCACAGATGAGTGGCTGGATACCACGGAATATTTCAATCTCAACGTTTATCGTAACGAAACCGACAAAACGCCAGTTAGTTATGGCACCGGATTTATAAAAGAAAGCACTGTTACTACTTACGATTACACCATTACTAACGACGCCACAGAAAATTCTCCAGCCACTGAAGGCCAGACAATAACGTTCAGGATTGAAAGAAGCGGCACCGGAACCGTTTCCACAGTTTATGTCAGTACTGACAATAGAACAGCGACCGGCGACGATTTTGTCTCTGTCTATAAACAGGCCGTTGAGTTTGCGTCCCATGAAACGGTAAAAACATTTAGCATTGAGACGACAACCGATACCTTTGAGGAAGAGGTAGAGCTATTTGAGCTAGAGCTGTTTCGTAACAAGACTGATCCGTATCCTGCCGCCTACAGTGAGGCCTATATAACAAACAAGGTCACTGAAAAGGATTACAACTACACAATTACTAGCACCAGCTCAGCAGAATCTCCTGCCACGGAAGGTGAAGATATTACTTTTACTATAACGCGGGATGATACGGGAAGTGCGTCAACGGTTTACCTTTACACGGGAGGGGGAACTGCGGATGACTCAGGAGAAGCAGTTGATTATAAATCAATTACGAACCTCCCTCTAACTTTCTCTTCTTTTGAAACAGAAAAAACGGTCACTATAACAACCTATAAAGATTCTCTGTCTGAGTCCGACGAGTATTTTTGGTTAGACTTGTACAAGACTAATGACACTGACGTTGGCTATTCTGCTTACGCTAAGGGAGTTATCAAGGACGACTCAAGCTCTTCAGATTTTACTTACACAGTTTCGAGCAATTCGACAATTAGTTCAGCTGTTGAAGAAGGTGGGATAATCACCTTTACTATCACGCGAAGCGGGACAGGTTCGAGTTCAACGGTATATTTAAGTACCTCCGGGGGTACCGCTGATTTTGAAGGAGAAGGGATTGATTACGAACCTCTCGACAAAGCTGAGCTAACGTTTGGGGCGTATGAGACATCTAAGACAATTTCCGTAACGACCTATACCGACTCAGTTGATGAAAACAAAGAATATTTCTGGCTGGATTTGTACGAAACTTATGGAGATGCGGAAAGTGGCGACTATGCTGCCTATGCAAGCGGTTATCTAAAAAATGTAGAGGCACAGACTGATTATTCCTACACTATAACGAGTAACGCTGATAAGGATAATCCGGTTCCTGAAGACAATTATGTCACATTCACAATAACGCGGAGTGGCACAGGGAGTGAGTCAGCGGTATATGTTAAGACTATAGCGGGTACAGCTTCAGACGACGGTAATAACCCTGATTATTCCGTTGTTAATCGAAAAATAGAATTTGAATCTTTTGAAACGACAAAAACAGTAAAAGTCAGGACCTGGGCGGACTCGATTGAAGAAGGAAATGAATATTTTTATTTTGAGCTTTACAAGAGTTATGCGGACTTACAGTCCGATTTTGCGCACACTTATGCGAGTGGAGGCATAAAGGACTGGGTATCTGGGACCGAGTACGGTTACACGATTACAAGTAGTGCTACGACAGCGGAACCCGCCCTCGAAGGTAATTCTATAACTTTCATGATAACCCGGAGTGGTTCAGGTACCGCTTCCACTGTCTATATAAAAACACTAGCTGGCCTTACATCAGAACAAGGAGACGAAAAAGATTACGAGCCCCTGGACATGGTTGCTCTTGATTTCGCTGCGTTTGAAACAGTTAAAACAGTTACGGTAGACACAGTTAAAGACTCCAGAGTAGAGGGCTATGAAACTTTATACCTTTTATTATTCAAAAACTATTCCGACTATACGGCCTGGCTAAATGAAGAGGAGGGTAAGTTAGGCAGCTGGGCGCTTGGAGTAATTTCAGATAGGGAAGAGGTTAATCCATACAGTTATACGTTAGAAAGCAGTGCCGATCGAGATAATCCTGTTGCTGAAGGAAGTCCCATTACTTTTACTATAAACCGGGAAGGTTCAGGTGAATCCTCGTTCGTTTACCTTAGGACCGGCGGTGGTACCGCTGAAAGAGACGGTGATGACCGGGATTATGCTGGTTTCAGTTATCAATTGGTAAGTTTTACAAAAGAAGAAACAAGCAAAACGATTACGATCGATACCTACGAGGACGGTACCACTGAAAGTGACGAATATTTTTACGCGGTTCTTTATAAAACCTTTACGGATATGGTTGATGATAATTACGAAGCTTACACAACCGGAGGCATTAAAGAAGCATCAGGAGATAGTCCTACCTACGCTTATAGCATAAGTAATACCGCGACCTCAGATGATCCGGTTACTGAGGGCTCAACGGTAACCTTCACTATAAGCCGTGATACTAGTGAGGGAGATTCTACGGTTTATGTAAGTACTAGTCCGGGGACAGCAGAGGCTAGTAATTTTGATTATCAAGCGATAAGCCAGAGAATTATAAATTTTCTAGATGGCGACACGACCAAAACGGTAACTGTCGAAACTTTAAAAGATGAAAAAGTTGAAGATACAGAATACTTCTGGCTGCTCTTGTTCAAAAATCTCGCCGACGCAGAGTCTGGGAGTTATGCTTCTTACGCTGCAGCCAACATTAAAGACGCGCCTGTTGAAACGGCGTACACCTATACCGTTACCAGTGACTATTCCTTTACCAGTCCAGCTGAAGAGGGTACCAGTATTACATTTACAATCACCCGAGACGGAAGTGACTCGGCCTCAACGGTGTATGTTAGCACTAACGCTGGAACAGCTAAAAGCAGCTCGGGAGATTATGAGGACATAAAAGAAAAAGCTGTTGTTTTCAACGCCGGAGAAACTGAGAAGACAGTCACAGTCGCAACTTATGTTGATTCTGAGTCAGAAGAAGCAGAGTACTTTCATTTATTGCTTTATAAAACTTTGGCAGATTCAGCAGAATTTGATTATGCCAGTTATGCCGAAGGTGGCATTAAAGATCTATCTGAAGTAGTAGACTACGGCTATTCAATAACCAGTAATTCGCCATCTAATAGCCAGATCACCGAGGGTGGCTCTATAGCTTTTACAATAACAAGAGATGGAAGCGGCTCACCCTCCACCGTTTTTGTTAGCACGCATGCAGCTACAGCTTCTTCAGAGGATTACAAAGAGCTTAAAGAATTCCCGGTAAATTTTTCAAGTGATGAGGTTACTAAGACAGTTACCGTAGAAACCTTGGTCGATACCGTTATTGAAAACGAAAAGGCCGAGTATTTCCATTTGTTGTTGTACAAGTCTATCTCTGATTCCCAGGATTTTAATTATGCCGCCCATAGGGCGGCGTATATAAGAGATGCTGTAGTAGGGAAAGATTATGACTATACAATTACCCGAGATACGGCGCTTGTCTTGGAAGGCGGCGTTATAACATTCACTATAATCAGGGATGACAGCGGAACACCTTCCACTGTTTATGTGCGAACACGTTATAACACCGCCGATTCAGAAGACGATGATTATTTGCATGTAGATCTTGCAATAGAATTTGCTGCGGATGAAGTTAGTAAAGAGGTAAAGGTAAAAACTTGGAGCGACACCAAAGCTGAGGGTGACGAGTACTTTAATATAAACCTTTATAAAACATTGGCTGACCAAGAGGTTTATAACTGGAGCACCTATAGCGGAGCTTGGATTCGTGACGCAGATTTTGGCTATAGCATAGTAGGTTCTAGTGAACTTCATCCAGATGGCCCCGTTGTCGCAGAAGGCTCGCCATTAACTATTACCGTAACCAGAAGTGGGGCGGGGCAAGCAACAACTGTATATTTAAAGATTGTTAATTTAACGGCGATTGAAGCAGAAGATTTTGCCACGATGACTGATGAGCAACTGGCGGTTAGTTTTGCGGCAGATGAGAATACAAAAACAATCCAGATAAATACTTTTTCAGACACAAAGAGCGAGGAGACAGAATTTTTTGCAATTACTTTATATCGGAATAAAGGAGATTACGCGTCAGATTCAACGTCCTACATCAATTCTTTGGTGGCTGCCATTGTCGACAATACTCTGGCTTCTAGCTCTGCGACTTCCGCGTCTTACTCTTTGGTTTCGGCTCTTCCAANNACTCTCAGCACACAAAGTACAGCCAGCCAGCTGGTAACTAATCAAACTGCTACAAATNGNNAGGGAGCGAATGTTCTCCTCGGGTTGAGCAGTTCGTTCCATGGACATACTCAGGGAATGTTTAAGAACGACTATGCCTTTGCAGCGATTGACAACAATGGAAAAGTGGTGGTCTGGGGTGATGCTGTTAATGGAGGAAGTAATAGTGCCATAAGTGATGATTTAACGAATGTTGTAACAATTGCATCAAATAGCTCGGCATTTGCAGCGGTGAAGCAAGATGGCTCTGTGGTTACCTGGGGAGATTCTCAGAATGGAGGTAACATTAGTGATGTCTCGTCTTCTCTCAATGGCTCCATTGATACTAAAGAAATATTTTCAACCAAGGCTGCATTTGCAGCGCTTAGATCGGACGGCTCTGTGGTTACCTGGGGGGATGATTCAACGGGTGGCGACAGCCAGTCAGTGGTGTCACATTTAAATGGAAGCAATGGTGTAATTAAAATTGCCTCAAACATGTCCGCCTTTGCAGCCATTCATACAGATGGGTCAGTCACAACTTGGGGATTCTCCTCATTCGGAGGAGACAGCAGTCCCGTAAGCACGCAGCTGGATGGATCCGTCAATGTTGCTGAGATTTCCAGCACTGGATCGGCGTTTGCGGCGTTAAGGGAAGATGGTTCCGTTATTACTTGGGGCAACCAATTAGATGGTGGAGATAGCAGCACAGTTTCTACTAGAATAAATGGTGATATAGATGTGACTAGCATTCACTCCACCACTGCAGCTTTTGCAGTTATTCGAACAGATGGATCGGTCGTAACGTGGGGTGATATAAATAATGGAGGAGATAGTTCTGCGATCTCGAGTGCGATAAATGGAACTATCAATATAACGAGCATTACTGCTACCGATTCTGCTTTTGCAGCGCTCCGCTCTGATGGTTCTGTAATAACGTGGGGCAACTCTGATTTTGGGGGAGATAGTTCAGGAGTTATAGATTCTCTTAATGGAACCATAAACGTAGTAAAAATTATAGCTAATAAAACATCGTTCGCGGCATTGAAAGAAGATGGTTCAGTTGTTGCTTGGGGGTATTCCTCATACGGAGGTGATTTAGGCGATAACGCGTCCAAACTTAATGGAGACATTAATGTTATTTCTATTACAGCGAACGACAATGCATTTGCAGCCATTAGAGCTGATGGTTCTGTAGTCGCCTGGGGGGGATTCCAGCGTGGAGGAGATAGCTCTTTAGTCGAAACAGAAATTAATGGGGCTGTAGACGTAATCAGAATCTTCTCCACCAGTACAGCGTTTTCAGCACTTCGTTCAGATGGATCACTAGTAACCTGGGGAGATTGGCGACGCGGGGGCGATAGCACTTCAATAAGTGCCGAGCTTGAATCAATAGTCAGTTTATCCTCTACAGAGATAACAGATGCCCCGAGTGTGACCATTGATGCAGCTCCATCATTTTTTGGTTCTACAGAAGACAGCTTTATTAATACTACTGGTAAAATTTCCGCCTCTGATCCGAACGAAGATACATTGCTATACAATCTTATTGGTGGAAGTACAACTGGGGAATTTTCATCTTTACAAGGAACATATGGAACTTTAAAAATAGATACAAAAAGTGGCGACTGGGATTTTTCGCCAAATGACGTAACAGTAATTGCCTTTTCGGGCAGAACCTCAGAAACGTTCCAAGTAAATGTGTCGGATGGAATATTAAGCGTTACTTCGCCTTTGCAAGTGGATATTGTTGTTGGAAAGCAAGGTAACGGAACTTCTGCAAATGATTTTATTGTTATGAAGGGAGAAAATACAGATGTAGATGGGGGGTTGGGAATTGATACGGCACTCTATTCTGGCAGCAAAGACAATTATCAAATAGCAATAAATGATGGATTGGTGAGCATTGTAGACTCTGATGGTAATGACTCTTTTAAGAATATTGAGAGGATTGGGTTCTCCGACTTAAATGTAGCATTAGACCTGGACGGTAATGCTGGCCAAGCAGCGAAATTTCTCGGAATTATGCTAGGCCCTAGTGCAGTATCCAACACTACTTACACTGGATTAGTAATTGACTATTTAGATCGTGGTGTAAGTTATGAATCTTTGATGCAAATAGGATTAGATGCCGTTTTGGGTGCTGATGCTACTAGTAGATCAGTGGTAGGTTTGATATACCGAAATTTGGCAGGCTCCGAAGCTCCTGAAAGCATACTAAGTGAATACTCGGCAATAATTGATAGCGGCAGTATGACAGCGGTAGGATTAACCATGCTCGCAGCAGACCACCCAATAAATGAGACAAATGTGGATTTGGTGGGCCTGTCACAAACAGGGTTAGATTATTTGCTGGTATAAAAATCTCTATCGAGTATACCTCACCCCCGAGGCTGCCCTCCATTTTCTCAAGTAGATTCTATCGCATCTCTATGCATACTATATTGGAAGTACGGGTAGTTATTTTTGAGAGTTACTATATAGCGTGGAGATAAATAATGGAGTTATCAATTCAGGACCTAGGTGCCATCGGGGAGATGATTGGAGCGATAGCTGTTGTTATCACTTTAATGTATCTGGCCTCACAAATTAATCAAAATACGGTGGCGGTAAAAGCCTCAGCAATGCAGTCTTTAGCTGTGGCAACTTCGGAGGTATGGCGCAATGCATGTCTGGATTTTGATCGTACCGAGAAGTTCTTCGAGATAGCTAAAAAAGAAAACAAAACACCGGCTGAGCGGCAATTTCATCTCGGGTGGATTATGCAAACCATGCGGGCTCAAGAGAACATGTTCTTTCATCTAAAGCTAGGAACAGTAGATGACGAATTCGTGCAATTGGAATCGCGGCTTACTGCGTTATTTGGACCAATCAATTCCGTTTATCGGCAAGCCTGGGATCGAGGTGAACTCAAAAACTTCCTGGCAGATGACTTTAGAGAATACTTAGCGGGGATCATCAAATCGGCCCAATTACCGCAGTCTTAGGTCAGTCCGTGCTCCCACCCCTTTCCATCATTAACTTGATTGGCGTAGGCTGGGTAATTTTCGGACTATTTATACTTCAAAGTCACTCACTTTAAAAATCAACTGATAAGGAAGCCTTCATGAAGAACCGATTTGTCTCATCACTAGCTCTTACTCTTACCCTCAGTGTGCTGTCATCAACCGTTATGGCAGATACAGCCAGCGAGGTCCGTCAGGTGGTCTTAGATCAAGTTGCTCACATGAATCAGGAATTGACCCAAGATCCTATGCGTCTTTCGAAGGATGGCTCAATAGAGTTTTTCTCTAGCGGTGGTCTGCTGACTTATCTCGATAGAACCTCAGGCGGAAATACGTTTGAGATGTTCGAAGGCAGCATCAAGCATATCGAAGTGGTGGTATTGGTCGAAGGTCAAGCGGCGGTAGCACACTTTTATCAAGAAGCCATGATGCAACCTACAGGATTGCCCGCTGTACCCAACTATCGGACTAGAGTGACACAAGTTTTTGTCAAAGAAGACGGTGACTGGAAAATTCGCGCTGCGCACTGGTCCCCATTAATGGGAGGGGCAGGTACCTCACAAACCGTCGTTAAATAGGGCTGCTTAACTTGATGCTGGGCTCAAATATTTGCCTGGTACTATCTACTCTCGGGAGGCCAGTTTTACACTGGTCTTCCGGGCTACAGCAAACATTTTAAGATAATGTGTTGTGACTAATTGAGATTATAGAGCCTACTCCAGGAATTAATCCCACACCGCAAGGTATAGCCCCTTTACCGAAGTAGTTTA
>PAJA01000073.1 GCA_002705185.1 Nitrospina sp.
CATTGGCTCATAACCGAAACTGCCTTTTTGAACATAGCAGGTGCCATACCTTAATGGATCGCGCTTTTGTAATATTGTCTCGAAATCATCTTCTTTTAAAAAGGGCATGTCGCATGCGGTTATCATCCAGGCCTTATCAGGGAATTGTCCCATCAAAGTCGCCAGTCCTCCAACTGGCCCAAGTTGGATGTGATCGTCATTAATACGCTCAACATTATTGATTTCTTTCAAAGAACCCATATCAAGGTCGGCTCGAGAGGAAAGAAATACTTTATTACAAAACTTACTCAACAGCTTGACTCCCTTCTCTGTTCCTGACACGCCTTCATAGGTTAACGAAAACTTTGGTTTTCCCATTCGTTTGCTTTCGCCTCCTACAAAAACAGCTCCAAAAAGTTCACTGGCACATTTTTTGAAATGCTCGCGCACAAACTGGTAGATGGATTCGATTTCATCGCGGTGAAAACGTGGGACCTCCGGCAAACCTTTACCAATAATTCCTTGATGTACAACAGCCTTAATGCCAGGAATTTCCGAGGGAATAGGAAGTTGCCCTTCTTGGTTAAGAAAAACGATTTTATCAAAGGGTGATTGTTTGTATCCTTCGATTAAAATACAGTCACATTGTTCGAGAGCATGAGTAATGGAACGTTTTTTAAAGGCGTTGTCTGCGACGATGGCAAAGTGCCTGGGGTCATTAATGGTGATGATTCCTGCCCCGGCTTGAGTAGCCCGGGCCGTGTCTTTACCCTCTCGGTCGATTGAAAAGCGGTGTGCATCATGTTTGTAATAACCCACGCGGACTTCTTCTTCAGCAAATCGCTTGATCAAGCGTTCAAGTAAGGTGGTTTTGCCTACACCCGAAAATCCGGCAAAGCAGAGGAAAGGGGTTTTAAACTGTTCCCAGTAAACGTCCATAGAAAGGATTTATCTCAATATAAATCTCCAAACCAAAATGTTCCGGCTTGGCTTATATAAGTGCTTAAAAAATAGTGAATTAGCTTATTATTTCTCACGCGGGGTGGCCTGTCAACCCCTATATTACTTGAAAAACTTCGAAAATGGCTTTCAATGCGTTTAGTTATGATTGAAGAGATAGAGTTTTTGTGAAGAGGAGGTACTATCTCTGAAATTAAAGTACCTTATGCTAATCTTTCCATAGCCGTTAAGATAAAACGATGTTTTTACAAAGGTTTGCTGCTTTAAATGGAGATTTTATTAGTGCGAGGATTCTGGTTAATTTTGTTTGTTCTTTCTGGTGCCCCGGCTTATGCGTTAGATGCGAAAATAACAACGGCCCCCAATGTCCCTCCCTTTATCAAACGTACTATGCCGGAAACGGTGGTGGTCAGATTGGAGGCGAAAGAGTTTGTCGGATTTTTAGCTGACCGAAAACAATACAAGTTCTGGAGTTTCAATGGCACTGTGCCCGGCCCAATGATTAGAGTACGTTTAGGAGATATTGTAGAACTTCATCTGTCCAATCACCTGTCGAGCGAGTTTCCTCATAGTATTAATATTCATGGGGTTAATGGGCCAGGAGGGGGTGCCTTTGTCAGCTTAGTTGCGCCAGGTGAAGAGAAAGTTTTTCGCTTTAAAACATTGCATCCAGGGCTATATATTTATCGCTGTGCTTCTCCGGTACCAAGTATGGCGGCGCATATTGCCAATGGCATGTTTGGACTCCTTCTGGTTGAACCAAAGCATGGTTTTCCCCATGTCGATCATGAAGTTTATATTTTGCAGAGTGAGTTCTACGCTCAGGACTCGGACCCAAGCTTTGTTTTTAACACCACAAAATCTTTAGCCAAGGATCTATCTTCACTAACCAAGCATTCCGAGGAATATTTGTCGGGGTCTGGAATGGAAGAAAAGACGATAGAAGAGCTTGAAAAGGAGCTGGAGGAGATTAAACAAGCCACAACGGAAAAGGAAGTAGTCGTTCTTACTAAAGAGGAGAAAGCTATAGAAGAGAAAAATGTTGTTGAGGAAGTTCGATCCTCTATGGATAAATCGATCAATGAGGTCGTGGATTCTAACTATGAAGTTAGAGATCGTATTCTTGAGTTTTCGCCTGAAAAAGCTTTGAATGATCAACCTGATCATGTGGTATTTAACGGCAAGCAAGAAGCCTTGCTAGGAGACAACGCGCTAAAGGTGCACGTGGGGGATAAGGTACGAATATTTTTTGGTAACATTGGCCCCAATGGGATTTCTTCATTTCATATTAATGGGGAAATTTTTGATCAAGTCTATCTTGAGGGAGCGGTAAATGGAATCATCAACAAGAATGTGCAGACTACGCTGGTTCCTTCCTCAGGAGCTGTAATTGTAGAGTTCACCATCGATGTTCCGGGTGACTACTTTCTGGTCGATGACAGAATTTCCCGGATAGACAAAGGAGCTATAGGTCTCATCACTGCATTTGGTGACAATAACTCCAAGGTTTTTAAATCTCTTAAATAATCTGTAAAAAGCTTTCTTACGTTTGGCATGCTATTGAATTTTAGAGTAGCATCGCGGCTGAAAGTCCGGCTAATAAGTTATTTGCGAATGAGAAACGTTTGTTTAAGGCTCTTGACATTTATTGAGACTTTCTCGGCAACCTGTTAGAATAATCTTCTTAAAAATTATTTCGATTTTTTCTTCCTGTAAAGTATTGAAAGCAACCGGAAAAAAATTCATACTGTTTAATTATCGTACTTTTTTTGGAGGTTTAATGAGTTTTTTTATTAAAGGAATTACCGCAGGTTTGATGAGTATTTTGATGACTGTTACTCTGGCTCAAGCTGGTGAAATTGCAGTGATTGAGACGACACTCGGAAATATTGAATTGGAGTTCCTAGTTGAGAAGGCCCCGGGACATGTTAAAAACTTTAAAGAGTTGGTAAAAAAAGGTTTTTACGATGGAACGATCTTTCACCGGGTTATTCCCGGTTTCATGATTCAGGGTGGAGATCCTAATTCCAAGAGTGATGACCGTTCTAAGCATGGAACGGGGGATCCTGGCTACACGATCAAGGCAGAGTTTAATGATACGCCTCATGATAGAGGAATTCTTTCAATGGCGCGCTCATCAGACCCGGATAGTGCCGGTTCTCAGTTCTTCATCGTAGTAGAAGACTCACATTTTTTGGATAATAAGTATACGGCTTTTGGCCGAGTGATTAAGGGAATGAAAGTTGCCGATAAGATCGTCAACGTTCCGCGAGATCCTAGAGATAACCCTAAAGATAGAGTAGAAATGAAGTTTGTTAAAATTGTTAAACGTTGATTGGAAGCTTATTAGTAATGGTTGATGATTTAGTCTTATTAAAATAATCGATGTTGAGTTTTTACATTTTTTTAATTGCGTCACCACTTAAAACAATAACAGGGATGGCCAGGGTTTCTTCAACTGATGAAGTATCTTTTGCGGCTCATACCCATTTTTCATAGGTGTATTGATGACTAGTACCGATAATTCAGGTAATGAAGTTGCAGTAATTGAAACCACCCTGGGAGATATTGAATTGGAGTTGCAGAATGATATAGCACCGGGACATGTCAAAAACTTTAAAGACCTAGCTAACCAAGGTTTTTATGATGGTTCAACGTTTCATCGAGTGATTCCCGGGTTTATGATTCAGGGTGGAGATCCTAATTCCAAGAGTGATGATCGTTCCTCGCATGGAACGGGTGGACCGGGCTATACTATTAAAGCTGAATTCAGTAGTACCCCCCATAACCGCGGAGTCCTATCGATGGCGCGGTCCCAAGATCCCGATAGTGCAGGCTCGCAATTTTTTATCGTTGTTAAAGACTCATCTTTTCTAGACAATCAGTATACTGCTTTCGGTCATGTGACTAAGGGAATGGATGTTGTCGATCAGATTGTGAACGTTCCGCGTGACTCACGAGATAACCCTGAAGAAAAAGTGGAAATGAAGTCAGTCAAAATTGTTAGCCGGTAGAGAAACTTCTCCCCTTTAAAACTAAGGTAGATATGGAAGGCGAATTCAAAGTTAATATTTATGAAATCATGGGTACATCAACTCCGGCGGGAAGAATGTCAGAAGACGGCGAGCCTGCAGGGGATACNATCAAANANCTTATTCTTGATAACTGGCCCAAGTACGAAAAAATTTCTGTTTATTTTGAGGGTGTGGTGCANATGACNAGGCCTTTTGTAGATGAGGCNTTTGCNAANTTGCTCGAAACCTATACCCTAGATGAGTTTAATCAGAAACTACATTTTCCTGACTCTAATGATCGTATTGTGAAAAGTCTAACAGATGCGATCAAGCTTAGATTAAAAATCATTCGAACTCAGGAAGAAAGACGAAGTCAGGACTGAGAAGAATTGGTTAGAAAATTTATTTTGTTGGTGTTTTAGCGACTTCTTCTATAAATGGATCTAGAAAAGCGGGAATAGCGTTTGCGTCTCGTACTGTGAAAATTCGGTTGGTGAAGGTCATTGGCTCATCAACCAGAACGGCTTTGGACTCCTCCAGTGCTGCAATGGCTTTTTTGTTGCCAGGTTCGGTGGTAACTTCTAGGCTTTGAAGGAGCCCTGCTTTTCCCATACTAGGAACGGCACTGCCAATGCCGGCGATTACCATGTTGGTGTGATGTCGGTCGTTGATCAGGAGACGCAGAAGCTCATCTTTCCANAGATAGGATCTTGCTCCATTTCCTCCTATTATAACAACACCGTGAAAAACTCCTTTGATCTGGCGCACTCCTTTGCCGGCAGACACATAACTATCTCCAGTGATACCTTCTATAGCATCGACAATCAGGACATCGGGTGTGGTCTTACCGCCTTTCATTCCAACNGCGTCTTTCAATTTATTCGAGGCGACTAAAACGTTGGCTCCCTCCGAATTCATGGATTCTAAAATTGGGTCGAATTCGCTTTCCATGTAATAGTCTTTCGGGATGATGATCAGTATGTTTTTACCGACTAGCCGCTCCATATATTATTATCCTTATAATATAAAAGCCTTAGATCCATTCTTCAATGGTTTAGGGGAATGGATCTAAGGCCTGATGTGTTATTCGAATCTTCAGNNTTCAAGTCTAGCATAAAGCGGTAAAGGAAAAACTCGTTTTTTACTAATATGCGTTGGGCATGAAGAGATAGAAAATTTTTTAGAATCCCTCTTTCTCCGGGTGAAAGAGCCGAATTTTTTCCGAAAGTAAATTGATGGTTGAACAGGATATGGGTGATGCCCATGGACTTCAACTTATTGATGATATCTCCTGCATAAACTTCCTCATCAATTATTTTTTTTAGAGTGTGGTCTTCAAAAACAGAATCACTGAAGAAGGGCTTGTCCATTAGAAAGCCTAAGTTTTGCATATAGACTAATAATATTTTTTCATCTGGCTCGACCAAGTGGTTTGCTGAAAGATAAACAGGATATGGCTTGATTTGCCGCATCAAAAAAGGCTCCCTGCTTTCTCTATGCAGGATATAGGGCAAAGGGTCAACCTTAGCCCAGACTTTTGCTATCAGTACTGTGTTGAATATAAGTCCTAGTATCAGAACGATCAGAAATTGTTTTCCCCAGGTTATGCTAACTTTACTCGGTTTTGATGAAAACCACTCTTCTAAACCTTTTATCAATAAAATGGCAAGAAAGGCAAAAGGGGTTCCCAGCAAACGTGCTTGCTGAGTTTGGGTAAACCAGAACACCATAAATAGTGAGAGCATAATAACTAAAGGTGCTGACTGTCGCCGAAGGGCAAAAAGGGCAGGAAGAAGTAGGAAATAAAGAAAACCAATCTGTCCATCAAACTTAAGGGAATGGGGCTGACCAAAAAATGTTAGGTTGATGGGTAGTAATAAAAAGTCGAGGATGCCATGTCCCATCCCATAGCTAGAAAAAAACTGGAGATGTTGTAGCGAGCGTTCGAGATCCCAATTTATGCCTTGATCTCCTCCAAATAACTCCATGAAAAATGGAGCAAAAGGGTTTCCGGTAAAAAAATAGTTTTTTCCCCACCAAGGCAGAATAAGAAGCAAGGCACCTAATATAAGGATGAGGCAGTGACTCAAAACTTTTTTTGGAGACATCTTGTCTTGCATGACAACCCCTAGTAAAGCTATGGGTAAGGCGATTACGGCATTTATTTGGGTAGCTATGGCTGCACCCAAGAATGCAGTCATCAGNTAAAACCAGCTGGCTTGTTTTCNACTTCGCCAGTTNTCCCANGNATAGAANGCCATAAAGGTNTAAGCCGCTGCCTGAAGGTCGACATAAGCTGAGTAGGNCACAGCGAAGAAAGCGGGAGTCGAAAGAAATAATGCTGGAACCAGAAGTGCATATTTTGAGGAACCACTCTGACGATAATACTGGTAGAGAGCGATAAGAAATAAGAAGACGATCCCCAAACCTACTAATTGGGCTAAATGTTCTGTTCCTAATCCTAATGCGAGAAGATATAGCATCTCCGTATGCTGTGGGTAAAAAGAAAAAATATTGTTCGGGATGTTAATGACTCCACCTGCCTCAAGGTATGCCTTTGGCACTGCTAAGTGATAAACTAGAGCATCCGTGGCAAATGCTGGAGCAAGAGCAAGACTCAATGACAAGAAACAAAGAGTCCCTAAAATAATCTGGCTAAGAGTTTTTAACGGGCATATTGGAAAAAAAATTTGGCTTATCTTAAGCTTCCATTTCTTTAAGTCTTTAAGAAAAACTAGTCCTGGTACAAGAAGGATGGCTAGNAAAGCCCAGCATGTTAAAGGTGAGACCTGACCGAGAAATGCCAGGCTGGTTACCATCACCGAGGTGATGATAGAACCTAGAGTAGAAGAAAAAATAAATGCTTCGGTCCGACTGTTAAAACTCAGCTGACATATCTTGCTGGTGACAGTTCTTCCAGCGCTTAGAAACGCCAGTATGATTAAAAGAAATAAAAGAACATCCATTTTTGGAATGACTTTAAAGTGGGGTTCCTAAATTGTAGGTAGGTTCTGATTTCCTTGATTCAAGGGCAAACCTCAAGTTTTTGACAATTCAGAGGCAGCCAACTTTATTGGTCTCGGAAAATAAGGAAAACTCATCTAATGCCTCTTTATAATCGTCAAACCAGCAGGCTTTTGGGTCTCTGTAAAAGGCCATGAAACGAGCGTTATTCTCCTTTTCTGCAGATCGGGTATATTTGAAAAAAACCTGTTCTTCATTCATTCCGATAACTTCAATTTTACCAGATTCATGTGACATGACCAGACGGGCACGTTTGGCCAAACCTGAACAAAGAGTCCGCGACTTTTCGAATATTTCGTAGCCTCGCTCAACAGGTACAGAATAGGTTTCGTTGCCAAGTGTAGGACGACATAGAAAGACGTAGTAGGGAGGTACACCAATAAAAGAAAGCTTGGAAAAAAGATCTGCAAGCACCTCAGGATCATCATTGACTCCTTGCACCAGGGGGGTCTGGTTGACGAGCGAGACTCCTGATTTCATAAGCAGGTTCAGTCCCTCAATAGCCTCCGGTGTGAGTTCCCTTGGATGATTGAAATGAGCCATAACATAGATTTTCTTTTCGTTCGTGCTATAGGTATTGAACATTTCCAGTAATGAGGGGTCGTTCAAAATTCTGAAAGGATTGAATGCCGGAATTTTCGTGCCAATCCGTATAATCTGGACATGATCGATCTCACGAAGCTGTTTGATGATGGGTTCCAGCTTACTAGTGGACATGACCAATGGATCTCCCCCGGTCAGTAACACATTATTTATTTCCTTGTTATTTTTAATGTAATTCAGCCCCTCAGAGACATCTTTAGTGACTTCATCGTTTTCGTTCATGAATAAGCGTTTGCGAAAACAGAAACGACAATAGGCGGCGCAAACCTCATTGACCAAAAGAAGAGCTGTGGAAGTATATTTATGCTCTAGGCCGCGGACCTTTGTGTATTTCTCTTCGTTAGAAGCATCAAGTTCGCCCCATTCATTGAGTTCTTGAATATCTGGCATGATGATTCGTTTGATCGGGTCATTTGGATCATCCCAGTCAATCAGAGATTGATAATAATCATTGGTACGGAAAACAAATTTATCGTTAACTTTCTGCAGTTCCCGCTTGTTAGACTCGCTTAGTTGAGGGATCTGGTCTAGTTTGGTTAGATACTTTGGTTTTTTCTTATCTGGATTGAGGTGTTTAAATAAAACATTCATCCATCACCTCCACTTAAAATAATTAATATTCCTTAACTTACTAATACTTAGGGATTTTTGTAGCTTAAAATACCCCGTTTCTCCTCCTCCAATCACAATAAAACCCTTACTTTTCTAGCTTGAAAAGTTGAGAGAGCTTTTGTTATTGAGGGGGGGGATGATTTTATGAAGGCCGCAGTATCTTCGAGCATTATATCGAAGAAGAAGGCCCCCTCTTTAGTCCCCATATTGGGGTGCTTTAGCAGTTAACGAACTCCAGAAACTATCGAGTTCTGACCTTATAAAGCTTTGTTCGTTTCAGCTATGATTAGGATCATACGTGATTCAGGGTGGGCTATCAAGGGAAATTACCCTCATAGAAAGATTTCAGACTGTTATAAATAATAGATCATTTTTATTTTCAATGGGTTATGGGATAAACGCATAAAGAGGGGAAACTTTAGCCCACTAACTGTAATTAAAGAGAGCGAATTGGGTTTTCGGCAAATGTCGAGGTGTATTTCTCGGGTTTTTTAGGATGGGAGTTTTCTGTTGACAGGGTATTGGAATGGACTATAATGCGATGCTATTTTTTCGAAAGTATAATATTATAGAAGCGACTTAGGTGACAATGGATTTAACTATTGACCCTGAAAGCTATATGGTTGATATGATGTATTATACTAGGCAATGAACTAACGAGTTAGACCCGGATTTTAAGGTTGTATTGATAATTTTAGGTTCTATTAACAATTATAATAGGAGATTGTTAGATGAAAAAGGTTTTGATACTGAGTGTGATGGTTATATTCAGCTTGTTTGCGGTCAGCTCTGCTTTTGCAAAGCCCGCTAAATGTCCACAGCCACGTAAAACTAAAGCAGCTCCAGGTGGAATTGCAAAAAAGGATAAAACTGCTAAAGCAGATGCTAAAAATGGAAAGTTGATCTACACAAAAAAAGCCAAGCCAATGGCCTGTAAAATGTGTCATGGTGACAAAGGTGATGGTGGTGGAAAATTGGGTGCGGCACTGAAACCTGCTCCCCGTAATTTCACCTGTGCAGAAACAATGAAAAAAGTCTCTGCTGGCCAGATGTTCCATATCATCAAAAATGGTTCTAAAGGAACCGGTATGGTAGCTCATGGTAAAACTTTGAAAGACAAAGAAATTTGGGATGTAGTCAAATATGTTCGCAGCACATTTATGAAATAAGCATAGTTATTTCAAAAGGGGTGGTCCGCTTAAATGCGTGCCACCCTTTTTTTGTGCCGTTTTTTTCAAAATGGACCGTTATAATATGTCCGACTTAATTCTTTGTCGGAGTCTATCTTGTACATTCGCACCCTGTTATTCCTAATTCTTCTAACGCTTTGCTTTCCTCTTGCTTCATATGCTCAATCTTTAGGCAGTGCTGAAAACCCTCTGAGGATGATGTTCGTACCTTCCGGAGAGGCGCAAGTTATTTTGAAAGGCGGTAGAGAAATAGGCCAGTTTCTGCAAAAAGAGACAGGACTTCATTTTAAAACCTCGGTTGCGACCAGTTATGCGGCAGTTGTTGAGGCGATGGGGGCGGGGAAGGTGGATATCGGTTGGCTGGCTACTTTCAGCTATGTTCTGGCCCATGATAAATATGGAGTAGAGCTGTTATTAGTGGTGCAACGCTTTGGCAGTCCATTTTACCGCGGTCAGATAATGGTTAGAGCCGATAGTGGCATTAAGAATCTTGCTGGATTGAAGGGTAAGCGTTTTGCCTTCGTTGACCCGGCTTCCACATCTGGCCATTTATACCCTAAAGCACTTCTTCTATCGCAAGGGTTTGATCCGGAACTTTTTTTTAACAAAAGTGTTTTTGCTGGGTCACATAATGCAGTGGTGCTTTCTATATATAAGGGTTCGGTTGATGGTGGGGCGGCATATGACGGTTCCCGTGCCGCTGTGGCCAAAACCTTTCCAGATGTTTTTGATAAGGTCAAGGTCCTTACTTACACAAAAGAAATTCCCAACGATACAGTTTCTGTTCGTAAGGAACTCTCTGAAAACTTGAAAGTAAAAATCCGTGAAGGACTTAAAGCAATTTCTGATTCTCCTGAAGGAAGTAAGGTTCTCAAAAAACTCTACGGCATTAGTGGGTTTACCGATTTGGATGGTTTGTTCGACCCGGTTCGCGAAGCGAGTCGTTTGTTGAATTTGAGTCTTGGCGGAAAATAATGATGTTAAAAATAAACCAACTCAGTAAAACCTATGAAAATGGTACCGTCGCTTTGAGAGATGTGTCTTTTTCTGTCAAAAAGGGAGAGTTTGTCATGATACTGGGTAAAAGTGGCTCAGGAAAATCTACTCTAATGCGGTGCATTAACAGATTGGTGGAGCCCAGTTCTGGAACAATTTTTTTGGATGGAGAAGAGGTAACAGGAGCTTCGCCGAAACGGTTGCGTGAATTAAGGAAGAAAACGGGGATGATTTTTCAGCAATACAATCTTATTCCTCGGTGCTCGGTTCAATTGAACGCTTTGATGGGCCGGTTGGCTTCGACATCATCAATCACTTCGATGATGAATTATTTCTCGGATGAAGATGTGGCGCATTCTCATAAAGTGCTTGATAGGTTGAGTCTTTCGGATAAATATTCTCACAGATCCGAAGAACTTAGCGGAGGACAACAGCAACGAGTAGGATTGGCCCGGGCCTTGATGCAGGAGCCGGAAATGGTTCTTGCTGACGAGCCGGTATCGAGCTTGGACCCGGCTTCATCAAGGCAAATCATGGAACTCCTGGCAGAGTTTAATGCAAAAGATGGTGTTACTATATTGTGCAACCTTCACCTGCCTGCTCTAGCGCAAGAATTTGGCTCGAGAATTCTTGTTCTGAGCGAAGGTCAGATCGTTTACGATGGTGTTACAGGAAACCTGAACGAGGTGGAGTTGAATTCTCTCTACGCAGAAGAATGACTACCTAACAACTTACTCTATTGTCTGGGTAATATGCTCTTAACTCATCGACCATTTTAATTTCAAAATGATTCTTTATTTAGTCTCCCTTTTCAGCTCCAATTTTTGCCGGATCTAGCTCATGAAGCGGAGAAGAGTGTTTATTAGCAAAAATTACCCATTGCTATATGTGTATCTTATACTACTGAAACACATACGGGATTAGCCTTTTGATTGATTCCTGAAATGTGTTAGGTTAATAGTATTAAATATTTATAAAAGATTGCAGGGAGACCATTAGCGTCTCATCAAAGTAGGTGGCATATTGAGAAAGTCAGCTCTACTCATTGTCTTGATTTTGTTTGTTTCCAGACCAATTTCGGTAATGGGACAAGATGATATTGCCTTGTCTGATCAAGGGATCCCTAAAGAGCCGGGTTGGAACGACCCCTCTTATCGAGGTTGGGAATCATTGAGTATTCCTGGCTTGATTTCCACCTTTTACGATTTGGATCGGGACGGTAAGCTGGATTATATGGTCATTCGAAAAGTGATCCGAAAAGCATCGGCTGAAGAGACCACTATAGAGCAGGCTATTGATATTGCTAAATTTGATAACCTAAGTGTTTATTTTTCTCACCCTGTGGTTTTTTTTGCTAATCGTAATCCACTGTTTTATTGCAAAGGTGTCGACTCAAGACGCAATTGCAATAATATCTGGGTGGATGTCGCGGAAGACGGTTTAAATGGTAACGAAGAACTTTATACGCTTTCAACCCCAAGTTTGGGTGTTCGTTAATAAGCAAAGTATGATTTTATTTTTGGTGTTGTGTTTGGGCGTGTTTGGAATAACACCTTTGTATGCTCATGGTCCGAAAGAAGATGTTCACGGGTCTGCATCACTTAATAACGGTAAAGATCTACTACGCTTAGGTGCAACAGTTTATAAGCATATGTGCGTGCATTGCCATGGTGCTGACGGCAATGGCGGAGGTAAGGCCATGGCCTATTTGTATCCTTGGCCAAGGGACTTTCGGCAGGGTGTATTCAAATATAGAACCACTCCATTAGGTTCAATTCCACTAGATAAAAATATTAAGCGGACTATTGCCCGTGGGGTTCCGGGTACTTCCATGCCTGCATGGGGAGGAGCTCTTACGGAAAATGAGCTCTCCGGTGTTGTCGAATATATCAAGACGTTTTCAAAAAAGTTTGAAAAGGAACAACCAAAAGAGGAGATAGCGATATCAGAAGTTCCCTTATCCTCCTCTGGTTCTATTGAAAAAGGTAAAAAGGTTTATCAAGAAATGCGTTGTGCCCGTTGTCATGGGACCGATTTAAAGGGTGATGGACCGATAGCTGCTGATCTTTATGATATCTGGAAGCATAGAGTCTTTGTTTACGACCTGACAGACCCTAATGCGTTTAAATTTGGATTTGATAAAAAAGACTTATTCCTTATTTTAACTACGGGGATCGATGGCACTCCGATGAAATCATACAATCATCTGGGAGATGAAGAACGATGGGATTTGGTTTCCTATATAGAATCTAAAATCAGGAAAGAGGATTTCAAACCGGCGAAACATGAAATAGATCTGTTTACGAATTATATCGAGCAGGAAATTGACATGGACCCGGCAAATTCATTGTGGAACAATGTTCCGGCTCAGAACATACATACGATTCCGCTTAATGCGCGTAGGGATCCAATTGATCAGATTCAGTTCCAGTCTGTTGTCAATGATGAAGGAATCGCATTCCGACTGGAGTGGGAAGATCCTCAGCCGGACCGGACTTCTAGTCGCCATGAGGACTTTAAAGATGCTATTGCCATGGAGTTTGCGTTGGGTGATGTTTTGTTACATAAGCATGGTCATAATGAGCCTTTCTTTGGAATGGGGGATCGAGGTAAGGTTGTAAATATTTGGCAGTGGCGAGCAGACTGGCAAACGGAAATTGAAACTAAGGAAAAGCTAGAATATGCTACAAAAGGTTTGGACCTCGATACCATGATCTTCGGAGGCGAGGTCAACCCCGTTGATTCGCTTAATCCGTTCAGGGATGTGCCTGTAGAAGAATTAAACGCGGAGGGGTTTGGAACTCTCACACCCCAGCCGCAAACCAAACAGAATGTAATGGGGAAAGGGGTTTGGAAAGAAGGAAAGTGGAGCGTGGTCTTCTTTCGCACATTGGATTCTTTGAATAAATGGGATATAAAGTTTATAAAGAAAACCCCTATATTGGTAGCGTTCGCGATTTGGGACGGAAAACATCAGGATCGAAATGGCCGAAAAGTCATTTCCATGTGGCAAAGACTTAAGGCCCTGGAGATGCCCTAAAGCTGGGACAGCCTTTCGAGAAAACTTATCAGGTGAGTAAGAGTTATCTTGGTTTCTTATGTTTTTTTTAACACCTTGAAAAATTTCTTATGAGCTATTTCTATCTGTGGTTTTAAAGGATTACAGATAGTATTACGGGATTATAAAAAGATTTAATTGGTAATCTATATATTTGGAGAATTGTTTCATGCCAGAGGATAATGAAAAAGAAGATACCGATGATTCATTAGGTGTATCCGAAGANGAAGAAATGGAGNTGGATGCAGTAGATGAATTAGATGAGCTGGACGAACAGGATGAGGTTGAAGTGGTTGAAGTGCCNGAAACAGGTGCTTACCTNGTTATTGGGCANGGAGATTTTTCCATGTCTCAAGCNAATCGAGGNGCAGATGATCCTGGTGANAACACCCTTTGTGAACCTCAAAGTGTTGCTGTGTATGGCGATATGCTGTTTGTCTCTGACAGAGGCAATCACCGNGTATTAATTTGGGANCAGTTTCCAGAGGAAAATGGTGAGCCGTCATCTCTAGTCCTTGGGCAAGAGGATTTTGCTGACTGCCTTGAAAACCGAGGTATGACTACAACTCTGGATGAAATGACTTCAGGCTTGGGTGACGAAAGTCTGGATGGTTTCACCATCAGTAAGTCGGAAGAAGATACACTTTCTCAACCAGCGGGTCTTATGGTGATTGATGGAAAGCTTTATGTGGTGGACAGCGGCAATCACCGGGTATTGAGGTGGAGTGGAATCCCATCGGAAGATGGTGAAGTTCCGAGTCTGGTGCTCGGGCAGGATAACATGGATGATAACGAAGCTAACCGTCGCGGATTTGTCGGCTCTGGTTCACTTTTCTTTCCTATGGGAATTCACTCTGGAAATGACCAGCATGTAGCTGTTGCGGATAAAGACAATCATCGGGTTTTAATATGGAACAAAATCCCTTTTAGTGATGGCTGGAATGCAGACATTTCCTTGGGACAAAAAGGAATGGATGAGCGTTGGCCGAATCAGGGTGACTTCGATAATGTAGGGCAAGATACACTTAGTTTTCCCACCGGCGTACATTTTGATGCCGAGGGCGAGCGAGTGATCGTAGTAGACCAAGGTAACAACCGAGTGTTGATCTGGAATAAAATCCCTAGAGAGACGGGGGTTGCGGCGGATGTAGTGATTGGCCAAAAAGATTTTTTTAGTCGTGAACCGAACCGAGGTAATGGGCATCATCGTCCTTCCACAGACGGTTTCTATTTTCCTACTGATGTGGCTTTTGGAGAAGCCGGGTTGTTTATCTCTGATACTGGTAATAACCGTGTTTTGTATTGGAAAGAACTTCCTACCGAAAATGGACAACCTGCTGACTTGGTTATTGGTCAAGGGACTTTTACTGAAAATGGTGCAAACCGTGGTTTGGATGAAGCTTCTAACTGCACTTTGAACGATCCTTATGGGTTGTTGCTCATTGATGAGGAAGAAGAAGAGGAAGAGTTTCGAGGTATTCCTATGCCTGATGAAGATGAAGATGAAGATTCTTCTCTGGTAGCAACCGAAGAAGAACCTGAAGAGCCGCAGCCTAAATTCAAATTGTTTATCTGCGACCGAAGTAACTCTCGAATAGCCGTCTGGAATGAACTCCCCTATCCGAAAGAGGAAGAGGAGGTGGAAGAATTTGAAGAACTCATCGTAGAAGACGAAAACCTTTTGATTGGTGATGACGATGAGGAAGAAGATGATTTCTTTGAAGAAGAGGAAGAAGAAGTTCCTCCCGGAGAACTTCCTTCCGTCTAAAGGATTTTCCTTATATCTAACTTTAAAACCCCCTGAATCTCTTTTTGAAGGAGTTGAGGGGGTTTTTTATCTTTCCATATGGAGAAACAGGAGTGTTACGCCTATTTCAAGAAGAGAGGGATATTAGTTAAGTTCTTTGAAAACATACTCTAAAGAATTGTCAAAAAATTATTCCCTATCGATCTTAGATTAATGCTTAATTATTGGCAGTAGGGAGGTATCCCTTCTTCTACTAGATGTCCGGCTTTCCCTGTTTTTAAGTTTTCTTGATTTTTACTAATTCCTGAGGCAAGTAATTTCATAGACCCCTCCATTTTTCCCATGATTTCTTCCGGTGTGTCTGTTAACACATTTCCAAACTTGGGCTGACATTTTAGGTTTCCGACATCGCAACAGGGTGTCATTTCGCCGTTTTGCTGAATCGTCATTATGTCTATAGAACCCCGGGCGGCAGGGCAGCCGATGAAATATTTGTCTTTTGGAAAAGGCATCGAAGCCATTGCCCTATGACCATTTTTGTCGATCTCGAATGCTGGTAGTAAGCTTAATCCTAAAGTGAATTCCGGTTTTTGAGCAAAAGCCTCGGTATCTCCAAAATGTAGAGTGAACAATTTCTCGTCGCAGTTAGGGTGGTTGTCTAAAAGGGTTTTCACTTTTTTTGAATAGGTTTCAAGTAGTTCAGCAGCGTGTGCGTAATTTACCCCACATTTTTTAAAAAAAATAAGCAGTAGGTCTATCTGCTTTTTCAAATCAGCCAGAGATTCATAAACCACATTTACGATCAGTTTGTTCTGGAGCTTTAATATTTCTCCAAGAAAATACTTTTGTGAGTTCTCCCATGCTGTCGGGTAGAGGGTAATGTCAATTCTGACGCCTAATCCCATTAACTCAACCAATCTGAGCCAACGTTTTGAAGTGCTCGAAAGAATATCGAGATTTGTGTGCAGACAGACGTATGGTGTGATGGCTTGGAATACTTTGCAGATTTCTATAATGTCTGGGTTCTGCGATGCTTCTCCACCTGTAAGGTTGATCTCTTGTTGCGCCAATGTGTTTAGCACTTGAACATTTTTGATTTTTTCAGCCATTTTTCTAGCCTGTTCCACCGTCAGATGCCATTCGGAAACGGGCTGTTCCATTAAGGGCTCATAAACATGGCATGAGACACATTCGTCGCGATTGTATCGGTTACAACTGGTTTCAACAAAAATGCTGAGCATCGATAAAAAAACTCCTAATTAATATTAGGTATGAATAAAAAACTTAGCAATCGAAAGTCTCAGGAGCTAAAGAAAATCTCCTGTTTTTTTTCTAGAACGAAAAAATTCAAACCACTCTTTTAAAGAGGGATTGGGATGACATACACCATTCCATGCAATATGATGGCAGATAAAAAAATCTCGACAAGTAAGTGTAGTTTCAGCGTACTAGATAGAAATGTCAACCTTACCTGGGTGAGTATTCTGCTATGAGCTGAACTGAGTATGAACGAATGAAACGGCAGAAGGTGGGGATTGAAAAGCAGACTGAATATCTTTTTCCCGATAACCCAGTTTTCTAAGAGGTTTTAAGGCCGCTATAACTTCATCGTGGGTGACATAGGCTACAGTATCAGGAACACCTCGACTACTAAGGTTTTTAGTTAACAGGGCAATTTGTTTCCTTTGTTTTTTTGGAGTGCCTTCCAGGGCGGGATAATTGAGTTTCCCAGAGTAAGGGCTTCGATAAACGGTGTTCAGTGCATTGAGTGTGCTGAGCATTAGTATGTCTCTATCCCATGGAGCCATGTTAGGTATATGCGGGTGATGTTGAACTAGGTCTACCAAACTGACGACCTCGGACCCGAGATCTTTTTTTACGAACTGATTCTGATATTCGCGAATTATTTTGGTAAATCCTAAAGACTGGCCTATATTTTCAAGGAGGGGAAAATTCACCATAAATGTATATTGCCCGCCATATAAATTGAAATAGGGTCGTCCTTCCTGATTTAGATCCTGCATTGTTTTCATACCGTAGTCAAAACTGGTGTAGCCAAAATTTACCGGCCCTAAAAGTTCCCGGGCTTTTTTAATGGCCAAAAAAGCCCCGGTGTTGATGGGCATAGGAATTTCATCTTTAAACTCTTCAGCGTGAGTTTTTAAAGTTTCTGCAAAAGGCCAGTCATCTAAGTCCACTCTTTGAAAGTCCCGCTCCCAGTGAATAGCATCAAGAAAGTTAGGGAGCATGGCGAGTTTTTCCAGATCCTTTTTTTTAAATTGTTCAAGGAAAGCCTGGGAATCCTCAGGTAGCGCTTCTGAATCCATAAAAGGACAAAGATATTCCTCATAATAAAGCCCCTGATGTTTCAATAGGACTTTGGTTGCCAGGTCGTCCCAGATTTCGTTGGTGATTATTTTTGCTACAGAATGAAGCCGAAAGCAGTCCAGATTTTCTGCGTTGACACGAACCGTAGAAAACTTTCCGGTGTGTTCCATTAGGCGGGAATTGGACTTTACCCCCTTTAAAATTTCTTCGGATTCATCGCAAAGGACATAATAAATATAAGGATAGACTTCGTCATCTCTGTCTATTTCGCGTAGACGGCTAAGAAAACACGCGGCGAGATTTCCATTGCCGACTCCCCATTCTTGGACTAGCCATTTATCACTTTGGGGACGTTGTTGGCTTCGGGCTCTGACATAAAAATTATTAGCGAGCGCGTGAGCGAGTCGGTAGTCCAAGCTTACATAAGTTTGAAAATGGTTGTGGATTTCTGGGCCCTTGATACCATAAAAAATTGAATTTATATGAGTTTGCCAATGGTCAGAAGGCCTGAAATCCCCAAGCGAAACCATATTTTTATGGGCCATGGTGGGGTGCAAAGAAATTTATTTGGGATCCTCACTGGCATCGGCCAATGTTTCCATGCCGGGAGCATTTCCTTCCATGTCTCCGCCCCCTGCATATTGGCTGGTTTGAGAAACTCCGCCCGGAATATTTGATGGGTTGTTTCCACCTTCTGTTGCAACAGGAGCGGGTTCGTTCATCAATCCTTCATACTTTCTGTAGGCATCCTGTGAGTCTTCCATTAACCCAACATCTTTATAACAATTATATAAACTGAACCAAGCGCCAGCGTCTGCAGCATTCAGGCTCACCGATGTTTTGAATGCTTTGATGGCGGCTTCTGGCCTTCCCATATTTGCATAAAGGGTTCCCAAGTTAGTGTGGGGTAGAGAATAGTCAGGTGCAAGTTCGCTGGCTTTCTTGAACGTCTTAATAGCATCATCCACCATATTGCAGACGGAGTAACAACTCCCTAGATTGCAATAGGCTTGCGGATCTTTATCGTCGATATCGACCACGCACAAGGCAGCGTCAATGGCTTCTTCATAGCGTTCCGCATGAAAATAAGCCGTCGACAAAGCAGACCTTAATTCCTTGTCCTCTGGGTTGAACATCAAGACTTTTCTGAGTGCGATGATTTCCTTGTCATAGAGTTTAAGCATGTCATACGCTGCTGCAAGGTTGGCATACGCAGTTGTGTCTGTAGGGTCGAGAGCGATGACTTTCTCAAACGAACTAGCAGCATTTGGGAACATATCTCTAAGTAAATAAAGACCTCCGAGATTAAAGTGGCTTTCTGCATCATTAGGATCCAGTTCGCAGGCCCGGTTCAATTCTATTAAAGCCTCTTCTTCATGATTGAACAATACATATGCTGTGCCGAGAAGTTTATGAACCTTCGAGTCTTTGGGTTTTTTGTTGCGAATGATCAGCAGTTGTTTGATGGCTTCTTCATAATTAGCTCCATCTATCATCAAGGTGGCTAGCTCTATCTGTAGATCTAGATTGTCGGGGTCGGCTTTTAACTCCTTACTAACTTGGCGAGTTTTTTTTGTGATTGCCATTTCCCGCTTAGTTTCTTCAGGGTCGCGGACACCCAACTCTTCAAAAATCTCAGGATCAATCTTCATTGTGATCCAATCTGTTGGTTTACCTGCGTCACCCATATCGGTTAGCTCTCTTTATAAGGTTCTGAAATTAGTTTATTATATTGTTTTCTTATGTATTAAATTTTAGGTCATCCCTTACACTCTGTCAACTACTAGGCGTAGGACCGCAGACACTCCTCCAAAAAATATTTAATTCCGTATAGTAGTGAAGCATATAATAGCTCTTATTATGAAAAAAGAGTTGCTCAGTGGCAGTAAGGTACGATGAGTTGTGTTTTCTAAGTAGTTGCAGTTGTTTTAGCCATGTTGAGAATTTCTTCTTTGCCGAACCGGTCTAGATAGAGCAAAAAGTGTTCGCGCGAGAGATAATTCCAGATATTGCGGGAAGGGAAAGTATCTTCTATTACAGAGTCAAAATGTTCGTAGACCTCCATTACCTCGTCTCGGGGCATCCCCGCTT
>PAJA01000074.1 GCA_002705185.1 Nitrospina sp.
CTTAAGTGACTTATAGTAGTCACTTAAGCTCTAGCAAACTTTCTTGAACGTAAGACCCAGCTTTATGAGCTAGGAGATATTACAGCATTGCACTCAATATTCTTCATTATATTCATACAGAATCACCTAACCTCTAAAGCAACTCTAGTCCACCCCAAGCAAAACCATTGATAAACCGCAAGCAACCTTCACGCCTTCATACGAATAAACTTTACGCATTCACCATTGCCATAAGCAGTCATCACTCCTAATGCTTAGCCCTTCGTTCATCTATCTAACGCAAGCACTCAACAAGAATGTATTGAACATTCACATCAGCGAAAACTTTTTCCCCAGTTTGGTAATTTTATGTCTGTTTCTCCCAGTCATACCATATTTTTACCTATCACTATCTGTAAGGGTCAGTTTTTTTATGTCTCTGATTTTTTTGGGCTAAACTTATAAGTTGTACAATAATTGAGATTAGGAAAAAGGTTATGAGCATAGCAATTCAATTTTCATTTTTCTTGACTTTGGAGGGGGGGAAATGTTTAAATCGCCCTTCAATTTTGATTCCGGTAGCTACCCCAATTGTATGCCCACCTACACCTGATCCCAAAGAAATTGCCCTTTGAATTTCAATGGCTTTGGTTACAGATGGGAAAATTAGAGGAATAGGATTGAGAGAGTATAAAAAGAAAATTTGTATTGTTTTTATCCCAATTTTTATCGATTTAACTTGCTATCAGAGAAGTACTGGATGTTCTCAGTTTAGAGGTGACTTTTTGATTCAACATGACGTAGTGATTATAGGTGCTGGTCTTGCAGGGATGCGTTGCGCTCTTGAGGCGTGTAAAGAACTCGATGTTGCGGTCTTGACCAAGGTTTATCCATCAAGGTCTCATTCTGGTGCGGCGCAGGGAGGAATTGCAGCGTCCCTAGGAAACTCTGAGCCGGATAGTTGGGAAGAGCATATGTATGACACTGTTAAGGGAGGTGACTTTCTTAACGATCAAGATGCGGTAGAAGAGTACGTTAAGGCAGCTCCCAGAGTCATCTATGAATTAGAGCATATGGGCTGTATTTTTAGTCGCACTCCAGATGGGAAAATAGCTCAGCGCAGTTTCGGTGGACATTCCAAACCGCGGGCTTGTTTTTCGGCTGATCGTACCGGCCATGCCATCTTGCATGCCCTTCATGAACAACTCATGAAGAATGAGAAATCCGTAAAAATTTATAATGAGTGGTATATGCACTCTCTAATCGTCGATGGCGATCGTTGTAATGGTGTGGTAGTCAGTAATGTTCAGACTGGAGAAGTAGAAGTTATCCAAGCTAAGGCTGTGGTTTTTGCCACAGGTGGATATGGTAGAGTTTTTAAGATCACATCTAACGCTTTTGCTAGTACGGCAGATGGTGTTATGGCTGCGTTTGAAGTAGGCCTTCCTCTAGAAGATCCAGAGTTTGTACAGTTTCATCCATCGGGATTGTTCCGCCAGGGAATTTTGTTTTCAGAAGCAGCACGGGGAGAGGGGGCGTATCTTCTTAACGGAAAAGGAGAGCGCTTTATGGAAACATATGCCCCTTCTCGAATGGAACTCGCTCCCCGGGATATTGTNGCTCGAGCTGAGCAGAGTGAAATNGATGCCGGTCGTGGTGTGAACGGNGAAGAATGTATCAACCTAGANTTGCGACATCTNGGCAAAGAACGNATTATGGAACGATTACCACAAATNCGACAATTGGGTATCGACTTTTTAGGTATTGACTGCATTACCGAATGCCTTCCGATTCAGCCTACTGCGCATTATTCGATGGGAGGGATTCCAACTGATAAGGACTGTCACGTAATCAGTGATGAAAGTGGTACGAGGATGAACGGATTTTTTGCCGCAGGAGAATGTGCTTGTGTTTCTGTCCATGGAGGAAATCGACTGGGGACAAATTCCCTTCTTGAAGCGGTGGTGTTTGGAGAACGTGCGGGGAAATCCGTGCTTAAATATGCGGTTGGCATTGACCACGGAAACGTAAATGAAGGGCAAGAGAAGGCTAAGGTTCTGAAAAAATTTGAAGATATTTATCAAAGGGATGGCTCCGAAAGCTATAACGACATCCGTAATGCAATGAAAGAAATTATGATGAGTCATTGTGGGGTTTTCCGTGATGAAGAAAAACTCAAGGTCTGTATTAAAACCTTAAAAGAACTGCAGGAGAGGTTTAAAAAAGGTAAGGTGACTGATAAGGGTAAGTTGTTCAATACAGAAATTTATGAAATTTTGGAATTGGGAAATATGCTAGGTATGGCGGTGATTATTGCTAGCGGTGCCTTGGAGCGAAAAGAAAGCCGAGGTGGACATTTCCGTACAGATTTTCCAAAGCGTGATGATGAAAACTTTCTCCATCACTCAATGATTTTTGATTCTCCCGATGGACTAGTCATCAAAAAGAAATCCGTTGTTATCACCAAACATCAACCTGCAGAGAGAACTTATTAATGGCGACTTTCAGGATCAAGCGATTTAATCCAGAAAAACAGGCGGAGTCATATTTTGAGGAATTCCAATTGGATGTCCCAGAAGGTGCTACGCTTCTCGACTGTATGAATTTGATCAAGTGGACGTTAGATGGAAGTTTTTCATACCGTATGTCTTGTCGTAGTGCGATTTGTGGCTCTTGTGCTGTTAAGGCTAATGGTCATGCTTTACTNGCTTGTCAGCGTCAGGCTGCACANATTGTGGATAANGATGAGACTATTACGCTNGAACCTCTTGGTAATATGAAACCTGTGAAAGATCTGGTGGTCGATTTCACTCCATTCTGGGACAAGATCAATAAGGTCAAACCTTATTTAGAGCCAAAAGAAGCCGCACCCAAAAAAGAACGATATCAAAGCCAGGAAGATTTTCTGCTAATTGATGATTCGAGTACCTGTATTATGTGCGGGGCTTGTTATTCAGACTGTAACGTACTTGAGGTTGATGATAATTTTCTCGGACCGGCCGCTCTTGCCAAGGCGCAAAGATTCGTCGGTGATTCTCGTGACTCCCAAACTCTCGAGCGAGTCCAGGAACTCAGCGAACCAGGAGGTATCTGGGACTGCACCCACTGTGGCGAATGCGTTGAGCGTTGTCCAAAACCGGCACGCCCGTTTGACCGCATCAAAGAAGTTATGACTGTTGCTCTAGAGCAGGGTGTGCACAATAATAACGGAGCCCGTCATGCCCTTTCTTTTTTCAACTCTGTAAAAAGAAGTGGCAATCTGAATGAGAACAGAATTCCTGTTGAGTCGATGGGTTTTTTCAATATCCCTGGATTGTTGAGTCTACTACCTGTTGGTATACGTATGTTTCTCAAGGGTAAGGTTCCTCCGATCATTCATCATTCCATTGATGACGTGGATGATGTTAAACGAATTTTCAAGGAGTTGGATCAATGAAGTTTGCCTTGTTTACCGGATGTGTTGCTAAAGGCGCAACCCGGGAACTGATGCTTTCCACTACTAAGGCCGCTGAAGGCCTTGGGTTTGATTTTGTAGAAATGAAGGCCGCTTCTTGCTGTGGCGCGGGTGTGGTTTCTGAGAAAAGTCCTTTGCTTGCTGATGCTCTCAATGCCCGTACTTTTTCTATCGCAGAAAAACAGAATCTTGATATTGTTACAATTTGTTCTACCTGTCAGGGTACCTTGAAAAAGACTGAGGCTCACCTGAAGGGGGATGACGAATATAAAAAGAAGGTCAACGATATTCTAGATGAAGGTGGTCACCAGTATAACGGTAAGACACGAATCAAACACTTTGCTAACATACTTGCTACTGATGAGGGGATGGCAAGGCTTAAGGAACGTATAAAGCGACCGCTGACCGGTTTGAAAGTTGCAGCATTTTATGGTTGTTATGTATTGCGCCCGTCAGAAAATTCAGACTTTGAAAACCCGGACAACCCAACAGGGATGGAGGATATCTTTGCTGCGTTGGGTGCGACACCTGTTTATTATCCCAGCCGAATTAAGTGCTGTGGATTTCCCATCGTGATGATGAATAAACCCGCTTCTCTCGATATGTCGGGCAACGCTCTGTTAGATGCTATTGATCACGGTGCCGATGTTGTGGCAACTGGGTGTCCCTTGTGCCACCTCAGTCTAGATTCTTATCAGCCGGAAATTGAAATTTTGCAAAAGAAAAATAATTCTATACCTGTTTTACATCTACCCCAGCTTGTTGCCTTGGCTCTTGGGTATTCTCCTAATGAACTCGGTATGGATAAGCATATAGTCTCTACCCTAAAAATTAATGAAATTCTCTCCCATTAAACTTGAGGCCTAAAGAATGGTGCCTTTATCTTGGTTGTTTGGGCTTAAGATGTTGGACTTTTCATGACTTGCAGAGTATCGAAACATCACTTCTTTCTCTTTAGTTGAATTGGCTTAATAGCACTACAACTTCCTATAGTTTCCTACTATTTATACCCAGTCATTAGCTGAATTTTTGAGTTTTAATTAAATTTCAGCAGAATTATGTCTTATGAAATTTCTTTTTTTTGAGAAAGTTAAAAATATTTTCTTCCTTATCGATAGACGGGTTAAGATTATTGAGATTTTAATGCGGAGGCAATTTGGCGACTACATTTAACAAACAGGTAGCTGTTCTAGTTGGTGGGGCCATTGTTTTTTTTGCACTCCTTGCTATGCCAAACTTTGAAGGCCTAGCATCTTCTGGCCAGCGTATGTTGGCAGTGACCGTTCTCATGGCTATCTGGTGGATAGGTGAGGGTACCTCACTAGCAACAACAGCTCTATTGCCACTTGTATTGTTTCCATTGTTGGGCATCCTTCCTAGTAAACTTGTGGCACAGAACTATGCAAACCATCTAATATTCTTATTTCTTGGTGGATTTATGATCGCACTTGCCATGGAGAAATGGAATTTTCATAAACGTCTGGCATTGTGGATTATTTATGCTATTGGCACCGGTCCTCAACGTCTGGTATTAGGGTTCATGACAGCGACTGCCTTTTTATCAATGTGGATCTCGAATACGGCTTCGACCATGATGATGTTCCCCGTTGCGATGGCGGTAGTGCGACAAATTTCTCGCGATGCATCTTTGGATGGCGTGAAAAATTTTGAATCGCAGAAACAAATTGAACAAGGATTAGGACTCGTCCTCATGTTGGGGCTTGCCTATTCTGCAAGTATCGGTGGCGTAGGTACCCTTATTGGTACTGCACCAAATATTGTGTTTGCCGGGTTTTATAAAAAAATGTTTCCCGAAAATCCAGAAATAACTTTTTTTGAGTGGATGGTATTGGCTGTCCCTATTATTATAATTTTTATTCCAGTAGTGTGGTTGTATCTGTGCCGATTTGTTTCCCCTATTCTGTTAAAAAATATTTCAGTCAGTAGCGATCAAATGATTCAAAGGGAACTTGATGATTTGGGTCCTATTAACCGTGCAGAAAAAACTGTGGCGCTGGTATTTTTTATCACGGCTTTTTTGTGGATATTTCGTCAACCCATTTTGTTTGGCGAATATATGATTCCTGGTTGGTCGGAACTGTTTAATGAGTCTGAATATCTACACGATTCCACTGTGGCTATGGCGATGGGATTGTTGCTGATGATTTTACCAGTTGATGGACTAAAGGGACGTAACTTGAATGGTAAACGAGAATTCTTCGCTCTTGACTGGCAAACAGTAGAGAAAAAAATTCCCTGGGGTATTTTACTTTTGTTTGGAGGGGGCTTCGCTTTGGCCAGTGGGTTTGGTGCGACAGGTCTTGATAATTGGATTGGTAGCAAGTTAACAGTTATCAAGAGTTGGCCTTTATGGTGCGTGGTTCTCAGCATTTGTCTTGCCATAACGTTTCTGACCGAGTTAACCTCCAATACTGCTACCACCACAATGATTCTTCCTATACTCGGTTTCTCAGCGGTGGCTGCAAATACGCATCCTCTTTTTTTTATGGTACCAGCAACGTTGGCGGCATCCTTTGCTTTCATGTTACCAGTAGCTACTCCTCCTAATGCTATTGCTTTTGGTAGTGGCTGGGTGACTATTCCGCAAATGTCACGAGCTGGTTTTATACTCAACCTTATTGGGGCGGGTATCGTATCCAGTGCTGTGCTGCTCTTGGTTAATCCCTTGTTGCTTTAAATTTAAACTCAAAAAAATTAGTAGTTTGTAATGTTTCGTTTAAGGGTAGTTGCTTTAATACAGTCAAACTGGTATCTAGTGTGTCATGAATCCTAGCAATTTTGTACATCTTCACCTTCATACTTCTTACAGTTTGTTGGACTCTTCGATTCGTCACTCTGCTCTATTCGAAAAAGCAGTCGAGTTTGGTATGCCGGCTGTGGCTATGACCGATCATGGCAATATGTTTGGTGCTGTAGAATTTTATAATACCGCTAGAAAATATGGTATCAAGCCAATAATAGGGTGTGAGGTTTATGTTGCACCTGATAGTCGCCTTGAAAAAAGCTCAAAAGATGGTCTTCGTGATGCGTCTTACCATCTAATACTTCTTTCCGAAAATGAAACGGGTTATAAAAATCTCCTTAAACTTGTTACCAAGGGATATTTGGAGGGATTCTATTACAAGCCACGTATTGATAAAGAGTTGCTTGCTGAATACTCAGAAGGGCTGATTGCCTTAAGTTCTTGCGTTCGTGGGGAGGTAGCCCATAACGTAAACCGTGAGAATGTTCCCCGTGCCATCAAAGTAGCCAATCAGTATGCAGAGATCATGGGCGAAAATAATTTTTTTCTAGAATTACAAAACCACCACCTAGAAAACCAAGACAGAATCAATAAAGAACTTGTTGGAATTGGTAAGAAACTGGGACTTCCGGTAGTGGCTACCAATAATTGTCATTATATTGATCGAAAAGATTTCCGCGCGCATGAAATCCTATTGTGCCTGCAGACGGGAAAGACTATCACTGATCCTTATCGGATGCAGTACCCCAAAGATGAGTTTTACTTCAAATCACCTCAAGAAATGATTGCCCTGTTTAAAGAAACTCCTGAAGCAATCGAAAACACTTTAAAAATTGCTGACCGTTGTGAATTGGAGCTAGAGTTTGACAAGCTTAACTTGCCAGATTATCCGGTTCCGGAATCTTACACTCTTGAGACCTACCTTAAGGAGCGTTCAAGCGAAGGACTCGCTAAAAGGTTTGGGGAGCTGGAGAAACGTGAAATTAATTTTGATCGCAAAGTCTATGAAGAAAGACTAGGTAGGGAGCTTGGGATTATTAAGAAGATGGGCTATCCCGGATATTTTCTTATCGTATGGGATTTTATTCAACATGCCAAGCAAAACGGAATTCCAGTTGGGCCTGGTCGAGGTTCAGCAGCAGGAAGTCTTGTTGCCTATGCACTTGAGATCACCGATATAGACCCTATGCAATACGATTTATTGTTTGAACGATTTTTGAATCCGGAACGGGTGAGTATGCCGGATATTGATATTGACTTCTGTATGGATGGCCGGGATGAGGTGATCAAATATGTAACTGAAAAATATGGCGGTAATCAGAATGTGACCCAGATCATCACCTTTGGGAGCATGAACGCAAAGGGTGTCATTCGAGATGTTGGGCGAGTTCTAGATATCACTTATGGCGAAGTTGACAAATTAGCGAAATTAATTCCTAACAAGTTGAATATCTCTCTTAAAGAGGCTTTTAAGGAGGAACCACAATTTGGCAAACTGCGAAAGGAAAATTCACATGTGGCAGAACTGCTGGATATCGCTACAAATCTGGAAGGGCTCCAACGACATTGTTCGACCCATGCAGCGGGAGTGGTTATCTCATCCAAATCTTTAACTGAGTTTTGTCCACTTTATAAAGGTAGCAATGATGAGGTAGTGACTCAGTATGCCATGGGTAGTGTAGAAAAGCTGGGGCTATTGAAAATGGATTTTCTCGGCTTGAGAACATTAACAGTGATCAACAATGCCTTAAAGATGATCAAGCAGTCAAAAAATATTGATTTAGATATTACTGCTATTCCACTGAATGACTCTGCAACCTATCAGCTTCTCTGCGATGCAAAAACGCTTGGAGTATTTCAGTTGGAAAGTTCTGGGATGCGTGATTTGCTTAAAAAACTCAAGCCAGATTGTTTTGAAGATATAATTGCTCTATTGGCTATGTACCGACCTGGTCCATTGGAAAGCGGTATGGTAGATGATTATGTAAAACGTAAACACGGTACGATGGAAGAAAAGTATGATCTCCCACAGTTGGAATCGATTCTGAAGGAAACTCATGGTGTTATTCTATACCAGGAACAAGTGATGAAGGTTGCCAGCGTTTTGGCTGGGTTCAGTTTGGGTGATGCAGATCTACTAAGAAGAGCCATGGGTAAAAAGAAACCAGAAGAGATGGCGGCGCAGCGAGAAAAGTTTTTGAAAGGATCTCAGGTTAAAAAAATTAATGAAAAAAAGTCTGAAAAAGTTTTTAACCTGATGGAAAAGTTTGCTGGATATGGTTTCAACAAGTCACATAGTGCAGCATATGCTCAAGTTTCTTATCAAACTGCTTATTTGAAAGCGCATTACCCATTAGAATTTTTTGGTTCATTGATAACTAGCGATATGGATAACACCGATAAGGTTCTGCGTTATATTCATAATTGTCGTGAAATGAATATTACTGTACAACCTCCTGATGTGAATTTGAGCCAGCGAGAATTTTCAGTCTGCGATAATGTGCTGGTATTTGGTCTTGGTGCTATAAAAAATGTAGGTAGCAAGGCTATTGACAATATTATTGAAGCCCGGAGGGAGTTGACTAAGTTTACATCTATGCGGCAGTTGTGCGAGTCTGTAGATATGCAGTTGGCTAACAAGCGTGTTTTTGAAAGTTTGATTAAAAGTGGGGCCTGTGATTCTTTAGGTCAGGACCGAGCCCAGATGATGAGTGAGTTGCAAGCTCGAATGGAACAAGGGCAGGCTAAACAAAGAGATCAGGAATTGGGTCAGTCTAGCATGTTTGACTCGTTCGAGGCTGATGCTGAAGAAGATAAGTCATCATTTAGTAATGTAGAAGAGTGGAATGATGCGGACCGACTTCGGCTCGAAAAAGAAAGCATCGGATTTTATATTACTGGTCATCCCTTAGATGGTTTTGCCCGAGAATTGGCTTGGTTCACAGATGCCACTACTGCCTCTATTGCTGAATCGGGTAACAAAAAAAAGGTTAGTTTGGCAGGTATACCGATTAAGCATCTTCCTAAAACGACCCGCAAGGGTGATAAAATGGCAATCATAACGCTTGAAGATTTACAAGGATCAGTAGAGGTCATTCTCTGGCCAGAAATATACAGTAAGGTTCAGGAGCTTTTATTGAAGGAAGAACCGCTTCTTATAAAAGGAGAGGTCGATGCTGAGGGTAGTCTGCCAAAAGTTATTGCCACGAACTTGTTTCCGCTAGCACAGGCGAATCAACATTTTCAAGGTAAGGTAATGATCCATTTTAGGACTCTGGGGTTGGAACGTGAGACTCTAGAAGCGGTGAAAGATATTCTTGCTTGTAATAAGGGAAATAATGATACCCGTTTGCATTTTATCTTTCCAGATGATAAGGAGCGTGTGGTTACAGTGGCTGATGAACTTCGCATCAAACCTTCCGATGAAGTGCTTAGTCAAATTGAGGCTCTTCTAGGCGAGGGTGCTATTTTATTTGAATGACAACCCTCTTTTTTCCACATTTGATTAACTGTTCATATCTTTTGTTGGCATCGGGTTTGTGCGATAATGTTGTTTAACTTGAAGTTATAAAATTTTCGAAAAATTAGACAAAGGCCAAAAGAGCTATGGAAGTTAAAGAATTAGCCTTAAGATACTTTAAGGATGTGTTGTCTAACGGCTTAACACTAGTAACTGTAGAAATGCCGCATATCCATACTATGGAAGTTTCGATGTTTGTCCGAGCTGGTTTGCGGTTTGAAACTGAAAAGAATAATGGGGTCTCCCATTTTTTGGAACATATGATGTTTCGTGGTAACCAGAAGTATCCTAATTCAATCTCACTGAATATGGAGTTTGAAAATATTGGACGTGATCTTCGTGCTTCTACCTTGGGAGAATACACGCAATATGGTTTCAGCCCACATGTTTCCCAGTTAGATAAAGGAATGGAACTCTTTGCTGAGTTCTTTTCATCCCCAACATTTCCTGAAATTGAGCTTGAACGCGGAATTATTCTTGAAGAATACTTTGAAGAACTTAATGAAGACGGTATAAATGTAGATATCAATAATCATGCATGCAAACTGCTTTATCCTGGAACGCCAATATCTTGGCCGACTATCGGGACAGAAGAGACCATTAAATCTATTAATGTGGAAATGTTGAGGAATTACTTCAAGGCTCATTATATTCCTGGAAATATGGTTTTGGCAGTATCGGGTCCAGTGGAACATGAAACCAGCCTCTCATTAGTAGAAAAATACTTTTCTAAATTTTCGAATACAGTGGTACCGATTATAAAGAATCATTTTATCGGAAGTATTCCTGAAGCACAGTCTCAGCCGCAGTTTCTTTTTCAGTATGATTCTGACAGCCAGATAGAACTACAATTATGTTTTCGCTCTTGTTCTTACAATCACGAAGATTTTCTGACAATGGGATTGATCAGCCGGATCTTTGATGATGGCTTCACTTCTAGGTTACAGAGAGTGCTTAGAGAAGAACGTGGTCTGGTTTATTCCGTAGAATGCCGTGCAACTAGTATGTCGGATATTGGTACGATGGACTTTGATGTGACGGTTCGACCAGAGAAACTTATTGAGGTGACACAAGCCCTACTTCAAGAAATTAAAACCTTTGTCACGGATGGACCTACAGACTATGAAGTGGCGCATGTGAAAAAGAGGTATATGTTTGACCTGGATTCAGAACTGGATGACCCTTACAAACAGGTTGTGCGCTATGGTTTTCCTCATCTTTATTCAGAAGAACTGTCTGTAGAAGATGAGCAAGACCAGATTCAAATGATTTCAAAAGAGAAAATTATAGAAGTTTCCAAAAAAACTTTTGTTGCAAACATGCTTAACTTGACTCTTGTTGGCCCCTATACATCGCAATTACAAGTAGAGCTTGAAAAACTGATCCATAACTATTGATTCCATGACTCTAAAAAGAATAAAGTCAATTGGGTTTTGGAGTTTATTAATAATTCTTTCAGCCTGTGGAGTAGATGTTGAAGATTGTTTGAAAGATGAAAGTTGTGGCCCTGTCATACAGGTAACCAACTATGACGGAAGTATTCCGGTAGATCCCTATGACCCTTTTTGGGGTTCTGGTCCAGCTACCGTAACGGTAACACTCGGTCCACAAATGATCACTAACCCCAAATGGCCGAACCCATCAACAAAAGAAATCACTTTGCGTGCTGCAAAAAGTATTAATAGTATAGCCATCATGCTGGAATGGGAGGATCAAACCAAGTCTAGCAACTTTGATCATTCAGCGTTATACGTCGATCGAGCAGCGGTAATGTTTCCGGTCACTCCTGATAAAGAAGCCCCATCCATTACCATGGGTGAGTCTGGAAAACCTGTTAACATATGGCAGTGGAAGGCAATAGGTGGCGAAAGAGGACAGCCAGGAGTAAAAGATAACTCCAATGATCAACTTGCTTACCAGACCATCGAGGATTTAAACGCCGAAGGATACAGCACCCTCACTGATCAGAGCCAGCAGGATGTGAAAGGTGGTGCCGTTTGGAAAAATAATAAATGGCGTCTAATTTTTACTCGCTCATTGACCAATGGTAACGCAAATGATATCCAGTTCAAAAAATCAGTCCTAATGGCTACTGCGGTTTGGAATGGCTCTAATAAAGAGTTGAATGGGCAAAAAGGAATTGCTGGTTGGTTTCTTTTGAAGATGAGCTAGATTATTAGTGGTTGCTAACTTGGGGTTTCTTTTCCAGGTTTGCGTGAAACTTTTGCCAAGGAGCTTGCAGAGCAGGAACGAGTTTTTCTTTTAATTCATTTGGTACGTAGTTAATCTTATCTACCGGCCAATCTTCCACATTCTGAACATCCAAGCCTTTTTTCTTGTAAGGAATTTGTAGTGCTTCTTCAAACCCGTATACCAAAGCATTTGAGTAAACCTTGTGGTATTGCTCTTCAATTATTTCTTCGGAGTGCATTCCCTTTATGAATTTACTGAACAATTCTTTGATTATAGGTTCGGCGTGCTCTACGAAATCTGCTGTTAGTGCTGCGTGTAAGGTGAAGTAGGTTATGAGGACATCCTGAAGTAGAAACTTTAGCTCTGAATTTTCTTTCTTTTGGGGTCGGGTATTGATGTTCAAAAGTTCCTTAAGAACTTTAATATTGCGGATCATATCATAGATAATAGACTCTTCCCAGGTTGCTTCATTCCATACAAAAAATGCTCGTACGAAATTAATTTTTTTATTCTTGTCCCACATTTGCAGAGCAGTGGTAGGTAGCTCTCTATTGGAATAAGGGATCGCTTCTCCCCATCTCGGGTCTACCAGATTCAAACCATAGCGCTTGAAAGTAGTGTGCAAAGTATGTTGATAAATTTCCATCAGGCATTCAAAATTTTCTGTTTTATTAAGAGAGTTGTTCTGAGGAAGGTTGACTATAGAGTATAGGCGGACGACATTGGTTTTGGCTTGTCCGTCATCTTGAGCAACCATATAGGATCCACCCCACATTCCGGTGGTAATGGGAACACTTATTTTATGTTGTTGGCTCAATTGTAAAGCAACAGACTCACCAATAACTTTTAAAAGATTGTGAAAATAATACAGGTTTATTCGATTATCTTTGGGATAAAGGTGTCCCGGTAGAATTTTATATTGCATATGAAAAAACTAATTAATTAATCTGTTACTGCACCTTTGCTAGCAGAGCCTACAAGTTTTGCATATTTAGCCAGAACACCTGATTGATATTTTATTTTTGGAGCGACGAACTCTTTTCTCCTTTGCTCAAGTTCATCCTCTGTCAATAGTACGTTTAACTGGTTCTTAGCCATATCAATATCAATGGTATCATTATCCTTAATGAGTGCTATTGTGCCACCAATTTGTGCTTCCGGAGCGATATGACCGATAACGATTCCATAAGTCCCTCCGGAAAACCGACCATCAGTGATAAGCGCTACCTTGTCTCCGAGACCTTCCCCAACAATAGCGGCAGTAGGTGCTAACATTTCACGCATACCCGGCCCACCTTTTGGCCCTTCGAACCGAATGACTACAACATCTCCTGCCTTAATGTGGTTAGAGAGAATGGCATCGAGACATTCTTCTTCTGAATCGAAGACTCGTGCAGGACCTTTGAAACTTCTAGTATTGAACCCTGATACTTTTGCGACTGAACCTTCACTACAAAGATTTCCTTTGAGGACAACTAGATGACCTTCGGTAGATTTTGGTTTATCCAGCGGGAGAATAACATCCTGATCTTTGCGAGGTTGGTGAGGAATATCAGCTAGGTTTTCGGCGATGGTTTTCCCTGTAACTGTCATACAGTCGCCGTGCAAGAGTTTGGCTTCTAACATCATTTTCATAACCTGCGGAATCCCACCGGCATGGTGCAAGTCAATTGCAACATATTTGCCCGATGGCTTCAGGTCACAAAATAGTGGAATCTTCTTCCTGATTACTTCAAAATCGTCCATGGTCAAAGCCACTCCCACGGAGTGGGCAATTGCCAGAAGGTGAAGGACAGCGTTGGTGGACCCACCAATAGCCATAACAATAGCAATAGCATTTTCGAAGGCTTTGCGTGTCATGATGTCATGCGGCAGAATATTGTTCTCGATCATTTTTAAAAGGGCTTTTGCACTTTTCTCTGTACTGATCTCCTTATCATTGTCTTCATTTGCCATGGTGGAGCTATAGGGAAGGCTCATTCCCATGGCTTCGAAAGCGGAGGACATAGTATTAGCAGTGAACATACCACCACAAGATCCATATCCGGGGCAGGCATTTTTTTCGATATCAGTTAGTCTTTTTTGGTTAATACTGCCGGAACCAAACTGTCCTACCGCTTCAAAAACACTGACTACGGTAAGATCCTCATTGTCAAGGTTGCCGGGCTTGATGGTGCCACCATAAACAAAAATACTTGGAATATTCAGTCGGGCCATGGCAATCATGGCTCCGGGCATATTTTTATCGCATCCCCCTACGGCAATGACCGCGTCCATGCTAGCTCCTCGACAAACTGTCTCTATGGAGTCGGCGATAACTTCACGACTGACTAAAGAACATTTCATACCTTCGGTTCCCATAGATATACCATCACTAATAGTGATCGTCCCGAACATTTGTGGCATGCCACCATTTTTTCTGATCTCTAAGGAGGCTATATCAGCTAGTTTACCAAGTCCCGCATTACAAGGAGTTATATTGCTTTGTGCATTAGCAACACCTACGATGGGTTTATCGAAATCTTCATCGGTGAATCCGACTGCCCTTAGCATAGCTCTGTTTGGAGCTCGTCGATCTCCCTGAGTGATAGACTGGCTTTTTGAATTTAATGGTTTCATCTTTTTTCCTGTTTTTTTAAGAGATCTTACAGCATTGATTTATTCGACTTGCGGAGAGAGACGTTATCTTTCTATTTCTGAAACGGCATTAACGGTAGGCCGACGAAAATAGCCATCTCCATTTTGATCATGTGCGATGGCGTAGTATACAGTATTTGTTGAAACTTTTAAAATAGCTTCGGAACCACGAATCTCAATTTCATGGTTGAATGGAATGACCGGAGTTTTGCGGTCTTTTTTCCATGTTTTACAAGAAGGTTTTGAGGACAGAATTTCTGGTAATCGAAAGGACTTCTGTGCGTATAGATAATCAAGCTTAAGCAGATCCTGCTCCATCGACGTTGGGTCTGGGTAAAAAGTGTTCTGAAAAATGCGGTAATACTCATTCAGAGAAACGGGATTCATCAGTAATTCGTGAGAATCATGATACTCGAGTAATCTGCTGAATAAAGTTGTTGGATCCATTTTTTCAAGCAGGTAATTGATGGAAAAACGAAATCTTTTAGAGTTGTAATAGCGGTCAAAAATATCTTCGAAATGTTTTAAATATAAAATCTCTTCAGCTGATAGGTGCTTGTGTGAGATCAGTTCATAGGGTGGGGTGGAGTTGTATCTGTATTGTTCCTTTTCTAAAAGTTCATTGATTGGAGCTCCTGGAAGAAACTTTAGAAAACCTAACTGCAGTTCATGAGGTCTTAGTGCCATTACTCGGGAAAAAGATTTCCAGATATCCTCCAATGTTTCTCCAGGAAGGCCAAATATTAGATCGCAGTGAAAATGAATGCGATCTTGTTTTACCAATTGTCGGATCGTTGAAAAAAGTTTTTCGTTATTTTGTTTTCTCTGAATAGTTTCCTGTACCGATTCAGTAGTTGTTTGAATGCCAATCTCAAACTGAAACATTCCCGGAGGTACTGTTGCCAGAAAGCCTAATATATCTGCAGTTAAGATATCCCCTACCACCTCAAAATGAAATTCGTTGCTTTTGAATTGAGTTAACCACTGCATCAGACCTTTCATTCGTCCAGGCTTGAGATTAAAGGTGCGGTCTACAAACTTAATTTTTTTGATTCCGGCGCTGATGAGTTCCTGGACCTGACTTTGAATGATTGATTCGTCGAAGTAGCGAACAGTTTTATCTAGCGCGGATAGACAGAAAGAGCAAAGGTATGGACAACCTCTTGATGTTTCAAAGTACACAATTCTGTTTTTTAGGTGTGGGAAGTCTTCTTTTAGATAAGGGGGGATGAGCTCTGGAAGATCAGTTCCAAAAGTTCGCCAGCGTGTGAGGACTTCCTGGGTAGGAGTTTCTTTTTTTCTGGTCAATTCAAGAAACTCAAGCCACTTCTTTTCTCCCTCACCAGAAATTACAGGGTAGGGAAGAGAATTTTCTTTTTCAAAGGATACCTCTGGTCCACCCACTACAATTTTCAAGAGAGGCATTTGTTTTTGTAGACGTTCTATCAGCTCCAAGCTCTGACTACGATTCCAGATATAGATACCGACTCCCAAAACCTCAGGTTTAAGTTTTTGGATTTCGGCGGCAATTTTCCAGACCGGCTGATTAATTACGAACTCTCTGATCCATACATTCTGGTAACCTGCATTGCGACTAGCGTTTCTTAGGTATCGCAAGCTTAGAGAAGAGTGAATAAATTTTGCGTTAAGGGTTATGAGTCCAATAGAACGTTTCAAATTTGGTTTCTGCCTTAAATAGTTAATATTATCATCTTGTTTGAGACAACTAGGCTAGAGTTAGCAGTCGGTTGCTTCTTTTCTTAGTTGATGGCTGGCATGTTTTACAAAAAAAAGTGGAACGGCCGGAATGAATTAGACGTGATATGGGCGTTGCGCACTTTGAACAAGGCTTACCTTCTTTACCATAAACAGATAATTTTACTGCATAATACCCTGTCTTACCACTGGGCTCGAAAAAATCACGTAAGGTGGTTCCTCCTGCAGCAATACTATTTTCCAAAGTTGAACGTATGCAAGAGAGAAGTAGCTCCCATTCGGGAAAAGTGATTAGCCCGGCTTTACGTTTTGGGTTAATGCCTGCATGAAACAGAGATTCACAAGCGTAAATATTACCGATACCCGTAATGCGTCGAGAATCCATGATAAAGGTTTTAATCGGAGATTTACATTTTTTGGCACGGTTTTTCAATACCTCAGGATTTGCTTCTGTTGAGAAAGGGTCTGGTCCAAGGTTATCTAGCAAAGAGTGTTTTCCGCTATGCGGGACCCAGAGTATGCAACCGAACCTTCTTGGGTCTACAAAGTGCAGAAAGACTTTTTGTCCAAACTGGAAGGTAGCGTGCGTATGTTTTTCTTTGGGGCTCATTGTATCACTCAGAGAAACACGTCCACTCATACCTAGATGCAAGAGCATAGCCCCTTTTGGAACTTTTAAGAGTAGATATTTGCCAATGCGTTGGACTTGACAAACAATCTGATTTTTCATCTGTCTATATAAAGTAGCCTGAGGAATGGGGAATCGAATATCTTTTCGGTAGAACTTAAGAGCTGTACAAGGTTTGTTCAGAACTAGGGGGAGAAGAGCCCGTCTCAGAGTTTCGACTTCAGGTAGTTCGGGCATTGATACGAGTTTTTTGGGGAGTGAAAATCCTACCAAAACTTGGCAGAAAAAAGATATTATTCGGCACTCTTAATATTTTCTTCTTCTTTGGGCGGCGGTGTCTGTTCTACTGGTTTTTTTGATATTACTACTTTGGCAGAACGAAGAATTCGCCCATTCAAAGTGTAGCCTGTAGAGTATTCCTGCATTACGGTATTTTCTTCGTGCTCTTCAGATTCTAGTTGGGTCATGACTTCATGAAGGTTCGGATCAAAAGGTTTTCCCATTGCTTCAACTACTTCAACTTTTTGGTTTTTCAGGAAAGTGGCGAACTGCTTTTGAATCATTTCCACACCCTCCTTTAAACTTTCTAATGAAGTATTGGGGGTATTTAATGCTCTATTCATGTTATCGTCAATTTCTACTAATTCTTTCAGGAGGCGTTCATTGGCAAACTGAACGGCATCTGCCTTCTCTTTGACTAATCGTTTGCGAAAATTTTCAAGATCAGCTTTTTCCCGTAGAAAATCATTTTTTTGCTCTACAAGCTCAACATCTTTTTCCTTCAGTTGCTCCTGAAGCTCTTCCATTGGGCTTAACTTTCTTTCTTCTTCCGCAGTATCGCCTTCTTCGGGCTCTTTAGCTTCAGTTTCGAGAACCTCAGGATCCAGAACTTCGGGGTCAAGAGCTTCCGGGGTATCTTCAGGTTTTTCTGAGACTTTTTCTTTAGACGTCACTTTTCTTTAAACTCCCTGGTTTTCAGATATTAATTTGGAGACTAATTTTGCAGTATGGTTCACAATAGAAATAATGCGTTTATAGTCCATCCTCTTGGAACCGAAAACAGCCAGTGTTCCAACATTGTCTTTGCCCATTTGATAATTTTGCGCGATCAAACTACAATTTCCCATTTCTTCTTCTAGGTTCTCCTCGCCAATTAATATGGTCATTCCATCATGGTTAAGGCAAAGATCAAGCAAGTTAATCAACTTTGTTTTCTCTTCGAGTGTAACGAGAAGAGCTTTGATTTTTCCTATATCTTCTGTGAACTCAGGTTGATCAAGAAAATTTAAGGCGCCTTCAACAAGTAGTTCGCTATTTTCCTGTTCTTCTGTAAACAGAGCTGACGAAAGAGTGTGGGCTTTTCTGGCTAGATTATTATAGTGTTCCTTTTCGACCCTTAAGCGTCTTAGTAATTCTTGTCGTATCCAACGGATCGGTTTTCCACTGAATTCATTATTTAGGTAATTGGAAATAGAGGTCAGTTGACCTTGAGTAATCTCAGAATCAATTGGAAGTACTTTGTTCTGAAGAATACCTTGTTCGGAAAAGAAGACTGCTAATGCAGCTTGAGGACTGACTTTAGTAAACTCAATATGTTTAAAACGGGCACTCGAAAAACTTGGTAACATTACTAACCCTGTTTGTTGGGAAGTTGCAGAAAGATTTTCGCAAGCCTGTTCAAGAAATCCTTGAAGGTTTTGTTTGCCGATTGGATACTCAAACTCATGACTTTCTGAAAGTACTTGGGCTTTCATTAAAAAACTTTGCGGACGCAAAAGATGATTTACGTAAAACCGATAACCCTTGTCTGTCGGCATGCGGCCGGCTGATTTATGTGGTTGACTGAGAAAACCTTTTTCCTCCAAGTCTGCTAAAACGTTTCTGAGAGTTGCGGGGCTAAGCTTTTCTGGATGTACCTTCGATATAGTTCGAGAACCTACTGGTTCAGCAGACTCGATATATTTATCGACTACAGCTAAAAGAACAATTTGGCTTCTTTCATCTAAAAAAGGAAAACTCATTTCATTAGCAAACGTTAAAATTTTTTAAAAATTCACTTAATTTAAATAAACTATCAATCCGTAATTTTTTTGTCAACATTAACCCATTTCGTGGTTGTTAATGTAATTGCGAGCTGCTTTATTCACTTGTTAAACTTGTAGGAGGCTTGGTAGATGTCTTTATGGTTAATGGGCCGATTTCAGGTCTCTTGTTTTTTCTACGATTTGTGTTCCAATTCCTTCTGCAGTGAAAATTTCGAGTAACAGGGCGTGCCGAATACGGCCATCGATAATATGGGTTTTATGCACACCGGACTTAAGGGCTTCCAGACAACAATTTACTTTTGGTAACATCCCATCACGAATGACATTACTTCGGGTCATATCGGAAATATTTTTCCGGGTTAGTCCGGATTGGAATTTTCCTGCTTTATTTTTTACTCCTTCCGTGTCAGTCATCAAAACCAGTTTTTCAGCTTTGAGAGCTGAAGCGATATGGGAGGCAACAAAATCGGCATTTATGTTTAGTGTTTCTCCGTTTTTCCCCCTGCCGATTGGTGCAATAACAGGAATAAATCCGCTTTGATCTAGGGTTTCCAGAATTCGTGGATTTACTTTAGTGATTTCGCCAACTAGCCCCATATCGATAATTTCCGGGCGATCTGTCTCAGGTGAAAGTTTTACTTTTTTATGCCTTTTAGCTAGAATCAGGTCACCATCTTTTCCGGTGATACCCACAGCATTGCCTCCCTGATGGTTAATTAGGGAAACGATTTCTTTATTAACCTTTCCTCCAAGAACCATTTCGACTATGTCAATTGTTTCCTTACTGGTCACACGTTGTCCTTCGACAAACTTTGATTGAATTCCTAGTGTTGTGAGAGTTTTATCAATTTGCGGACCGCCTCCATGAACTATAACTGGATTAATGCCGATATATTTCATCATGACGATATCGAGAGAAAAATTTTCCTTGAGTTCATCGGAAACCATTGCGTTGCCGCCGTATTTAATGACGATTGTTTTGCCGCAGAAGTTCTTGATGTAAGGAAGAGCTTCTAGAAGAATTTCTGCTTTGTGGATAAGTTTTTTCATTGATAAGAGATTTCTAGAAGCATAAAAGCTTTAAAGGATATAACGGCTTAGATCTTCATCCTGAATAATATCTTTTAGTTTATTGCGGATATAATTAGCATCGATTGTGATATTTTTTTCTTCTAGATCTGGAGCATCAAAAGAAATTTCTTCCAGAAACTTTTCCATAATAGTTTGAAGTCGCCTTGCGCCTATGTTTTCCGTGCGCTGATTTACCAAAGCCGACATTTCAGCGATCTGGTCAATAGCATCTTCCATAAAGCTTATGTTGATAAGCTCTGTTTTTAGTAATTCTGTGTACTGTTTGACTAACGCGTTATCCGGCTCTGTAAGAATACGGATGAAATCATCTTTTGTAAGAGAATCTAGTTCAACGCGAATTGGAAAACGTCCCTGAAATTCTGGGATCAGGTCAGATGGCTTTGCAGAGTGGAAAGCCCCTGCCGCAATAAAAAGGATATGGTCGGTTTTAACGATGCCATATTTAGTGTTGATTGAAGATCCTTCAACAATAGGTAAAAGGTCACGTTGAACTCCTTCTCGAGAGACATCAGCCCCACTGGTTCCGCCTGACTGGCGTCCTATAATTTTATCTACCTCATCTATGAAAATGATTCCATTTTGTTCTACACGCTTTAGAGTTTCCTGCATGACTATATCCTGGTCGAGCAATTTCTCTGCCTCCTCCTGACAAAGAACTTTGAATGCTTCCGGAACTTTTAGTTTTTTATTTGTAGTTTTCTGCGGCAAAATAGAGCCAAGCATATCTTTTATATTGTTCCCCATTTCTTCCATTCCTGCTCCAGCATTCATATCAACGATTGTAGGTGTTTTATCCCGCACTTGGATTTCCACTTCGCGATCATCTAATTTTCCCTCTTTAACCATTTGAGCGAATTTTTCACGTGTCTGCTCGTAATGAAGCTTTCCGTTTGAGTCAAGATTAAAACCGGGTTTTCCTTGCGTTCCTGCAGGTGGTGGAAGAAGCAAATCCAAAAGTTTTTCTATAGCTAGTTCACGAGCTTGTTCGCGAAAGAGGGCTTCCATTTCTTCTTTAACCATGTTTTTTGACAATTCCACCAGATCTCGAACCATGGACTCAACATCGCGACCAACATAACCAACTTCTGTATATTTTGAAGCTTCAACTTTAATGAAAGGAGACTTGGAGAGCTTTGCTAGCCGACGGGCAATTTCTGTCTTGCCAACTCCCGTTGGTCCAATCATCAGAATATTTTTTGGACCTACTTCATCACGAAGAGAATCGGCAAGCTGAAGCCTGCGCCAACGATTTCGCAGTGCAATGCCGACTGCTCGCTTCGCGTTGGTTTGTCCAACTATGAACTTATCTAACTCCTCAACAATTTGTTTTGGTGTCAGTGATGCCATAAACGTATCATTAGCGTCTTGAGTTACCGTTTTAGGCTGGGTTTCTGTGTCGTCCATAAACTACAACTCCTCAATCGTTAAATTCGAGTTGGTATAAATACAGATTGACTCGGTTATTTTCATTGATTCTTCTACGATTTGCCGAGCTGAAAGATCACTGTGTTTAACCAGAGCTTTGGCGGCTGCGGAAGCAAACATGCCCCCGGATCCGATTGCTAAAACGCCATCATCGGGTTCGATCACGTCTCCAGTTCCAGAAAGCAAGAGAGAGTGATCCTTATCAACCACAATCAACATAGCCTCCAGTCTTCGCAACATTTTATCGGTACGCCAGTCTTTGGCTAGTTCCACTGCTGAGCGAGGCAGATTACCCTGAAATTTTTCAAGCTTTTCTTCAAAGCGGGCAAACAGAGAAAAAGCATCTGCAGTAGATCCTGCAAAGCCGCCCACTACATTGTCGTGATACATCCGTCTGACTTTGCTGGCGGTATGTTTCATAACTGTATTTCCTAGACTAACTTGTCCATCACCGCCGATGACAACCTGGTCCTTGTGGCGAACAGCGAGTATTGTGGTTGCGTGCATCATATTAAGTATTCTACTTGTATCAGAAGAAAAATGGAGGTTAATTATTCCAATGCGGGTTTTTCCTTAGCGCGAGGATGTGTTTTGTCATATGTTTCATATAATCTATCAAGTGTCAAATGTGTGTATTTTTGAGTCGTGGACAAACTGGAATGACCCAGTAATTCCTGAATGGATCGCAAGTCCGCTCCACCCTCCAAAAGATGAGTGGCAAAAGAATGTCGAATCGAATGTGGAGAGACTCCGCCTGCGAAATTTCCCTGCTTTATATATTTGTCTACAACTTTACGTGTTCCCCTAACGGAGATTCCGGCTCCCCGATAATTAAGGAATAATTTTTCTGTAAAGGGTTCTCGGATTTTAGCCTTTCTTATATTTAAATAGTCTTTCAAAGCTTTCACACAATGGTGTCCCAATGGGAGAAGACGTTCTTTTCCTCCTTTTCCCAGGACTATGACTGTGCGAGAGTCCAGATTGATATTTTCAAGAGTGAGGCCAACCAATTCGCTTATACGAAGGCCACAGCTATAAAACATTTCAAGCAATGCTCGGTCTCGGTTAGGTAGAAATTCTTCACCCTCAGGTAATTGTAAAAGGCGAAACATTTCATCTACAGAAAAATATGCTGGTAGTTTGTTCTGCACGCGAGGTGCTGACAAAGATCTGACAACATTATTTTTAACATACCCTTCCCGAGACAAAAACCTAAAAAATGAACTCAATGTTGCAAGCTTGCGTCGCATGGTCGCGCCTGAATAACTCTTTTTGTAGAGATAACCCATGAATGAGCGCACTGCCAACCGATCTATTTTTTCTAATTTAATGGCAGAAAATTCAATGGCATGACCGGATTGTGTTAAAAAGTCCTGAAACTGAGTGATATCATTAAGATAGCTATTGAGAGTGTGAGGAGATGCATTTTTCTCCACCAGCAGGTAGTTTTTAAATTCTTGTATGGACTTTTTCACCTAATAGCCCTTTATTTATCAATAATCTAAAGATACCTGACCACTAAGAGGAAGTCAAGTTGAGCTCAACGAAGTTTACTATTTGAAACTGATAGGAATTGAGTCCATAATCTCTGTAAAGATAACTTGTTAACTGCTGATCCAATAAGGGTCACTAAAAATTAATATTTATTATGTCTGATTCAAAGAACCCAGAATTTGAAAGAGAGCAGGCCCGTGAAGGATATCAAACAGTAGCAGAAATTCGCCAGAGGCTTGATATTCTAGTAGAGCATGTAGAGTCCAGAAAAGAAGCTCTCGAAGAAGAAATTCAAGAGCATCTGCACGAGTCTCTGGCTAACGCGCGGGACTCGATGGAACGCATACAGGAAAACATCGAGCCAAAAGTGGAAAAAGCTATTAGAACTAAAATGGAAGAGATTGATCGCAAGATGGCGCGATTAAACGATGAAGGGCTTGAAGTTGTAAGACAAGAGCTGGTGAAAGCCACCCCGGAAATCACTAAAAAAATACTAGAAGATCTTGATAAACTAGTGGCGGAAAATACTCGCTTTGCAAAAATGGAAATCTTGAATGAAGTAAAACTAGAACTCACTAAATCTATTCAATTATCTATAGAGCCGGTCAATACAAAACTGGAAAAGTCGTTGCCAACTTTAAAAAACTTGGCGGTTACAGCATTGACCTTAGCAGGCTTGGCATTATTGGGAATGATATGGTTGCAGGTTAGGTGACTAGCCAGAACAGAAAAAAGAAAAGAATGCTGGATAGAATTACCTGCCAGACAAAATTGAATCCTGGCCCAGTAAAAAGGATCAATACACTGCAGACGCACAGAATTACAAATGCCAGTATTAATCGAGTCTTTTGTTTTAGTATTGGTGGTGGTTCCATAGGTTTTTAGTTATCTATATCTTCTATAAGCAGTTTTTTCATATCTTCAACTACCAGAATTTCTTCTGCCTCCAACAACAAGTCATCAGCTGAAAAGGTGGTGTCGCTTTCTGTCTCTTTGTATTCTTCGGAATCATAGGCCAAGTTAGGAGAGGATTCTAGATAGCTTTTAATGTCGTCCTGACTGAATGTCATAAGAACAGTTTTGGCAAAATCTGCCAAAAGTGATTCTAAGTATTTCACTTGCTCCACAGGTTGATTATAATGTTCCTTAATCGTCATTGCATAACTCATCTTTAATGCCCGTCCTCCTTGATTAAGGGGATGATCTTCCGACATGTTATCGCTGGAATAGAGAAACTGGAGTTTCCGTCTTGCTTTTCTGAGTAGGGAGAAATTTGTCCCAAATTTTTCTCCAATAAGAAAGGAAAGGCCTGCATGGGTTCCCGAATGCTCTGCAATTTGCTCTGCTTCTTTGCAATATTTTTGGACTTGCTCGAATTCCATATTTTTATTTTGAGTAGTGATTTTTGCAAAAGATACTAGATGTAAGATATTTGACTATTATTCTTATATTGGAGGAGGAAGTAAACCCTTTTAATATAAAAATTTATGGTTTGTTTCGAGAATGTTACTTTACAGATTACCGTCCATACATTTTTGCGCATAGATAAGCGAACAGTCGGGTTGCTGAATGTGTTATAGATTCATTTCCTTTTATTGGCTGAACATGGATAAATAGCATACCGGCATCGATGGCCCCACCATCCGTTATATAACTATCGCCAATCATGCAGACCTTGGTGGTATCATTTAAATTCAGGAAGTCGGTCATAGCAATCTTAAACCCATGTGGATCTGGTTTGGCTGGTACGTTAGAGACGACTTTCACCCCCATTGCCTGCAATACTTCAAACCTGTCTTCATATGCATTGGTATATATGGCCACTTTTAATCCGTTTTCCAGCATGATGCGAACATGTTCGAGGACCGATGAATTGAATTTTCTTGCATGGTGAGAGACAAGAGTTCCATCTGCATCGATGAGAACTCCTTTGAGGCCTTGCTCTAAAAGTCGCTTAATGGAGACTTCTTCAAACTTCTTTACCTGCATAAAAGTATTCAGCCGGGAAGGGCTGAAAGGCAGAGCAATAAACCGCAAAAACTTAGCCCAAGTTAGGCCTTCACGTAGAGAAGGACCTTTACTAATAATTTGCATAGTGTTTTACTGGGTTAAATACTTTAGATGGCGTATGTATGTTTATTCACATGATACCAAGTCACGATTCCCGCGAGTTTCTTTAATATGGATAACGATAAGGTGAAGAATCAGACGACCATAAAAATCTTATAGATTTCTTATAGAGTAATTATTTTATTACTTAGATTATGTGGCTTTGTTTTACAGCAAACTTTCTTTGGTCAAAGCGAAAGACTATGTATGCCTAAAATATGTTTATTTCTTTCTGTGACCCCTCATCCAGTCGTTAGCAAATTTTTGGGCCTGAGATATTTTTTCGTAGTTCATGCGCTTTTCTAAAATGCGAATATTTTTTTGCCCGCCTTCACTTCCGTTTTCAGCAGATATTAGGAACCACTTTAATGCCTCAACAAAATTTTGCTCTGTTCCTTCGCCTTTGCTATATAAGGCTCCTAAATTATTCTGAGCATCTTTGTGGGATAGTTCAGCGGAACGTTTATACCATTTAAGTGCTTGAGAGTTGTCTTGAGGCACACCGTTGCCCCACTCATGCATGACCCCAATATTATATTGGGCAGCGGCATGGCCGCTTTCTGCTAAAGGCATTAGTTTTTCCAGTGCTTTCTTATAATTTGTTTCATGAATGGCATCGAGCCCATCTTGGAAGTCATTGGCATAAGCGGGTATTGCTATCATGATTGAAATTAGAATTGCAAGAATCATTGGTCTGCTCATATTTCACACCATATATATTTGTCTTTAACCCATTATACCTGATGAGAATATTTTTTCTCAATCAGTATTGGTCCTGTTCTTATTTTAATAAATAATGGGTGGGATAGATTTGTGAGTAAAATAAGAGCGGTCTAGAGTCAGCGCTACTTATTATTCGTTTGGTTTAGTAGCTCTTTTAAAATACGCTGCTGCTCTGGGTTAGGCTTGAGAGTGAGCGCTGCTTTAAGGTGCATCTTGGCTTCTTTAGTGTCTTTTTTAAGCTCTAGTAAAAGTTTTGCAAGGTTAAACCTGGCCGAAAGGAGGCCAGGATTTTGTCGGACAGACTTTTCAAGCTGTATCAATGCATCATCAAACTTCTGTGATTGTATCAACTCAATGCCAGCCTGATTATGAGCTCGGGATTTATCGTAAAAAAACTGTTCTGGAGGATTTTGTCCTTTCACTTTATAGAGAGCATCGGCTCGATCAAACTCCTGACTTGCTTGTAGGAATTTTCTTGAGTTGCCATAAAGACTAGCGAGGTTGAAATGCGAGTCTGGATCGTCAGGCTTAATACGAATAGCTTCTTTAAAGTTTGTTTCAGCTTCGGAGAATTTTCCGAGACTTTTGTTGGCAATGCCGAGGTTAAGATGAACGTCGTAGAGGTTGGGGTTGATCTCCAGCAAGGCCCGCAATGGCTTTAATGCATTGGTATAATCTTCTTCCATCAGGTAATGGATGCTCAGAGTTTTCCCGATGCTTAGTTTTTTGGGGGATTTTCTGAAGGTATCAGCCCATAGAGATGAAGGTGAACTATAAACTTGGTTTCTCTTAATAACCATTGCTGAGAAAGCAGCGCAGATAAATAGAAGGAGACAGTTTCTCCATAAAGCGTGTTGTTTTTGGGTTTTGCTAACCAGGAAGAAAACTACTGCAAACAATAGGCACAGTCCGAATGAAGGGATATACATATTGCGCTCACTGAATAGATGAGTACGCTCCATGAAAGAGTTTGTAGGGGCAATTGTAAAGGGAAACCATAAGACACAGAATGTAAGAAGTGAATTTTTTATATAGAACTTTTTGCATGCTAAAAACAAACATAATAAAACGATAACAATAGAAGTGAGCAGAGAAGACCAAGATACTTGAGTTGGAAAATCGTACTCAAATGTCAGGTTGATCGGAAAGAGAAACAACTTTAGAGGATGCTTGAGGAGGTCTAGTTGTACTAGCCCAAGAGGGAGATTGATCTTTTTTAAAAAGCTTGCAATGTTCAAGGTATCCATGAAGCGGAGTATGTTGGGGGCAAAATGAAATATTGCCGCGGCAAGGGCTGGGTAGCAGAGATAGTACCCAGCTCTGAAACGAAACGGAGCCCAGTTGTGTCCTTTAATAAAACATAAGTCGTAAAGAACTATAATTATAGGCAAAGTAACAGCAGTTTCCTTGCACAGCACAGCCATTAAAAAGCTTGTAATAGATAAAATGTAAATAAGGATTGCTCGGGGAATTTTGCAGTCTTTCAAACTTGCAAGAATGAATAGTAATAAAGATGCAAAGTAGAAGAGACCAGCCAAACCACCGGGACGCCCTGAAATGTATGTTACGGTTTCAGTTTGAATGGGGTGAAGCCCAAATAACAGGGCTGTGATTAGTGCGATATTTTTTGCGGCGTCTTTACCCCAGGAAGTTCCTTTCCAAGTGGTTAACAAGGTTATGAAAAAAACTAGAGCGGTAGAGACGATATGAATCAGGATGTTGAAGAGGTGGTAGCCAAAAGGGTTCTCCTGTCCTAACTTGTAGTTCAGCGCAAAACTCAGACCATTGATGTGGCGATTATGGATTTGGGATAGGTTAGTGAAGTTACTTAGATCTTTGACTAGTGGTGATATGTAAATATGCCTTTCGTCATCGCTCTGGAATGGAGTGCTTATTCCATTGGCGAATATGAGAAAGATTATTACGGCGAGGGTGAAAAGTATACCGAGAATGTTCAACCGATTTAAGGATGGTTTCACATATTCTCCACGGTTATTTAATGCACTTGGGAAAGAAAAACTTGTTTATATTAGGGTTGTGAGCTTGATTTGCAATCCAAATCGGGTGAAAATTACAATGCACGTTTCATGATTGCCGGGTTTTCTTACCAACAAACTGAGTCAGTTTATCAGAAAAAACTTATAGGATAAGCAAGAATTCTTTTTATTTTAGAGACTAGCAGTTAAAGGTGATGAATTGGGATGTCGTTAAGAAACTGTTAGTTGTTGCCCTTTACAAACTCAGATGAATAATTAAGGAATGGTTATGCCGCTAAACCGCCCAAAACATTTGCTTATAGTTGGGGGTGGAGTGTTTCAGGTCCCTGCTATTAAGACTGCCAAGTCCATGGGTTTAAAGGTTGCGGTGACCGATTATAATCCAGAAGCTGAAGGAATGCTTTTAGCCGACTACCCTATTGAGGTGAGTACCCGTAATATCAATCTTACTGTAAATATGGCAAAACAGTTTCACAGAGCTTGCCCGTTAGACGGGGTGTTGACCGTCGGAACGGATGCCTCTCAAACCGTGGCAGCAGTGGCTGATGCATTGAACCTGCCAGGAATTCCTTTTGAAGTTGCCGAACGTGCTACCGACAAAATCAAGATGCGGCAAGTATTAAAAAATAAAAACGTACCTGTTCCGGATTTTCGACCGATCTGGACCTTGGAAGAATGTAGCGAAGCTATAAAAGACCTTTCTTTGCCTCTGGTTATAAAACCCTGCGACAATATGGGTGCACGTGGTGTTAGAAAAATAGAAAACCTTGATGAACTGATTCCCGCATTTCGTGAAGCTAAAGAAGCCTCCATTAGTGGAAAGCTGATTCTTGAAGAATTTATGGAAGGAGCTGAACTGAGTCTGGATGCGTTGGTTTTTGAAGGTAAAATTTATATTACCGGAGTTGCAGATCGAATCATCGAACGGGCCCCTTATTTTGTTGAAATTGGGCACACACTTCCTTCCACCTTGCCAGCGGATCAACAAGCGCAGGCAGTTGAAGTTTTCAAACAGGCTATTTTTGCCTTAGGCATAGATATAGGAGCCGCTAAGGGTGATATAAAAATCACGCCTGAGGGTCCAAAGATTGTCGAGATTGCAGCTCGCTTGAGTGGAGGCTGGATGTCAGCCTACACTTATCCATTGGCTACAGGAGTAAACCTTTATAAGGCAGCGGTTCAGATTGCTCTGGGCGAAAAGCCTACTGACCTAACGCCAAAAACATCGCTGGTGTCAGCAGAGCGATCCTTGCTGCCCCCTGCGGGAAAAATTCTTTCGATTCGAGGAGTGGAGGAGGCTCGCAAAATCAAAGGAGTCAAGGAAATTATTCTTATGAAAGAAGCTGGGGATATGGCGGAGGAGCCTAGAAGCAATATGGGTAAGGTGGGTTACGTCATAACCGTTGGGAAAAGCCGTGAGGAAGCAATTCGCATTAATAACCTGGCTAGAGAAACTTTAAAAATAGAAATTGGTGCGCTTAGTGATCTGACATGGGACATCATTCGTAATAATGCCCGTAAAAAATTTTATATTGCCTGCAAAGCCTGCAAAGTTTGTGATGGCTTGGAATGTGCTGGAAAAGTTCCTGGAATTGGTGGGATTGGCACCGGTAGCGCGTTCACTGAAAATTTGACCGCATTGGCTCGTTTTCAGATCAACCTAAGAACTATTCATGAAGTAAAAGTGCCCGATACCTCGGTGGAGTTATTCGGGCATAAACTCGCTCTGCCAGTTTTAGCGGCACCCATTACAGGCATGGAAACAAACCTTGCAGGAGGTATGGATGAAAAAGAATATGCCGATGCTATTCTAGACGGTTGTCTTGAGTCAGGTACCCTGGGAATGGTGGGAGATGGGGCAAGTCCGAAAAAATATTTAATTGGATTAGAAGCCATCAAAAAAAGAGGCGGACTGGGAATCCCTATATTCAAACCTCGAGAATATAACCTCGATATCATCATGAGATTTAAAGCTGCCGAAGATGCGGGAGCCGTTGCAGTAGGAATCGATATTGATGCGGCCTCCTTTAGAACTATGACACTAAAAGGCCAGGCGGTAGGGCCCAAAACCATTGCAGAATTGCAAGAACTGAAATCACATTTAAAAGTTCCTTTTATATTAAAAGGTATTATGAATATTGAGTCCGCGTTGGCAGCGATAGAAGCGGGTGCCGATGCTATTGTAGTTTCGAATCATGGTGGAAGGGTGATGGATCACATGCCGGGGACGGCAGAAGTGCTTCCCGAAATTGCCAATGCAGTGGGTGGTCGGATCAAAGTTTTGGCCGATGGCGGCATTCGCGAGGGCATCGATATTCTTAAAATGCTGGCATTGGGTGCTGATGCCGTTATGATCGGTCGGCCTATCTGCATTGCCGCCTTTGGGGCAGAGCAGGAAGGCGTTTCGTTTTATTTACAGGAAAAACTGAATGAATTAAAAAAAGCCATGATCCTTACAGGTTGTGGCTCTATAGATCATATTGACCCCTCTATCATTTTCCGAAAAAAAGGAGACCGGTAAATGAAACCAAAAAAAACGGTTTTAAAAGTGGTGCCGGTCAAACCAAAAGAAGGCTTACTGTCTTCTCTTCGAAGTTTGAAAAGCCAGTTTGGGGCCTGTGGGCTGAAATTATCGACTGAGGATGCAGCGATGAGCATCGAACAGATCGGTTATTGGGCAGAGTTTTCCGGCAAAATCCTCTCCACAATCGTCAAGATCGGTGGTCCTAATGCTCGTAACGATATAAAACAGCTCCTCCCTTTGAATATTGATGGTTTGATAGCTCCCATGGTGGAATCCCCTTATGGGCTGGAAAATTTTATTTCTGCTGTACGCGACTTCACCACCCCAATGCAGTTTGAACGATTGAAAAAACAGATTAATATCGAAACTGAGACTGCAGTTCGGCAACTAGACGCTATTCTTTCAGTCTCGGAGTCAAAATATGTTGACGAGATCACTATTGGTTGCAGTGACCTTTCCGAGTCTATGAAGCAACCAAGGTGGAGTCCAAACTTCACAGCCCAGGTAGCGAAGGTGGTAAAAAAAATTCGAAGTAAAAACATCTGTGTTTCGGTGGGAGGCGGTATTACTCCTGAGACCATTGATGGATGTCTGAAAAAAGTCCGGCCAGACAAATTCAATACCCGAATTATCACCTTTAAATTAGAAAGAGGTCTTAATTACTTTGAAGCCGTTCAATCAGCATTACGTTTTGAAATCCTCATGCTTGAGCACGACTCTTCGCTTAAATTTATCTCCCGTGATGAAGAAAAATTCCGTATTAAAGAACTGAAAAAACGTTTGAAATAGTCTTTTGAAAAAGCTTTAAAGCAGAGAAGTTTTTTCTTTATTTTTTTCGAAGATTATTCACTCAGGATATTATTGACAAAATACTGAAATGTCTTACAATACTGGCCTCGTATTATCCTTAACATAGTTAAATATATGGATTTAGAGGGATTCTTGTTTGATTGAATTCTATAAATTATTGATTTCTTTAGACTCTTAAACCCAAAACTTAATTTAATTTTTTTGGAAGGCAGGAGAAAACGATGCAGATAACTGGCATGCTTTGGGGACGCAAATTGTTAGACCTCGTGGAATTTCCCCATTCAGAAGTTAGGGGTCCTGAACTGAGTGTCGATGACATAAAGGATATGATCAAACGACATGGTCAAGTTTTTATTAAACCCTTATTTAAGGGTGGAGTCGGTAAAAAAGGTAAATCTGGTTTGCTGGGCCGGGTAGACAATATTACTGATGCTTTGAGTGAAAAGGAGCGTCTTTATTTTTGTGAGCATGTCGATGGCTTCAGCAAGGT